>JAKVBA010000008.1:52569-75939 GCA_022447525.1 Gammaproteobacteria bacterium | reverse complement strand
GGCGATGTCGCAGCAGCTGACTAGCCCTACTGCGCCGCCAAAAGCCGCACCCTGAACCTTGGCAATGGTCGGTGTGTGCATTCTGTCTAGGGTCTTGAGCATATCAGCGAGCTTTTCAGCGTCGGCCAGATTTTCTTCATAGCTGTACTTGGCCATGCGTTTCATCCACGACAAATCCGCGCCAGCTGAGAAGCTTTTGCCTTCAGCTGCAAGCACCATCACCCGAGTGCTTAGATCTGCATCAATTTGTTGAAAAGCATCGGTCAGTTCCCTGATTAATAGATCATCAAAGGCATTGTGCTTTTCTGGTCGGTTTAATGTGACTTGAGCTACGTTGTTTTTGATTGATATGTCTAGCATGCTCACCTCTACATTCGAAATACGCCGTAACGTGATTCTTGAATTGGAGCGTTTAGCGACGCTGATAAAGCTAACGCTAGTACTTGTCTTGTATCAGCGGGATCAATAACACCATCATCCCACAACCTAGCTGAGGCGTAGTAGGGGTGACCTTGTTGATCGTAAGCGTCGAGTGTGGGTTGCTTAAACTCGAGTTCCTCTTTTTCACTCCACTGCTCACCCGCGCGTTCTTTCTGAGCACGCTTGACTTGAGCTAGAACCCCCGCTGCTTGTTCTCCGCCCATTACTGAGATGCGCGCGGTTGGCCACATAAACAAGAAGTTTGGTTCATACGCTCGGCCACACATCCCGTAGTTACCGGCGCCGTAGGAATTACCTATAAGAATCGTAAATTTCGGTACACTGACGTTGGCTACTGCATTGACCATCTTTGCCCCGTGCTTGGCAATACCACCAGCTTCGTATTGTTTGCCGACCATAAAGCCTGTGATGTTTTGCAGAAACACCAACGGAATCTTTCGTTGCCCACAAAGTTCGATGAAGTGCGCGCCTTTTTGAGCTGACTCGCTAAAAAGAACGCCATTATTGGCAACGATGCCGACCGGTCTACCGTGAATTCGAGCGAAACCACACACCAGAGTCGTTCCAAATAATGCCTTAAATTCGTCGAACTCTGACCCATCTACAATGCGTGCAATAACTTCTTTTATGTCGAAACCCTGACGCATATCTTTGGGCAAGATTCCGTAAAGCTCTTTTGCATCGTAAAGAGGTGCATTACTTGGTTTAGTATCCAGCTGCTGTGGCTTAACTCGGTTAAGTCTGACAACGGAATCTCTTGCTAATTGCAGCGCATGGTGATCGTTGCGAGCATAATGGTCAGACACGCCGGATTCTCGACAATGTACATCGGCACCGCCAAGTTCTTGTGAGGTAACGACTTCTCCAGTTGCGGCTTTCACAAGCGGCGGACCAGCAAGGAAGATGGTGCCATGATCTTGAACAATAATTGATTCGTCAGCCATCGCGGGTACGTATGCGCCGCCCGCGGTACAAGAGCCCATCACGACCGCTATTTGAGGAATATTTTTAGCCGACATTCTGGCTTGGTTATAAAAAATTCTGCCAAAGTGTTCTTTGTCAGGGAAGACTTCATCCTGTCTTGGCAAATTGGCTCCGCCTGAATCGACCAAGTACAAGCAAGGTAGGTTGTTTTGCTCTGCTATGGCTTGTGCACGCAAGTGCTTTTTGACAGTAAGAGGGTAGTAGGTACCCCCCTTTACCGTGGCATCGTTGGCCACAATCATGCACTCTTGGCCTGAAACCCTTCCGATACCAGCGACAACGCCTGCGGCGGGTACATCTTCACCCTCGTAAACTCCATAGGCTGCCAATTGACCAATCTCTAAGAAGGGTGAGCTAGGATCCAGAAGACCTTGAATTCGCTCTCTCGCAAGCAACTTACCTTTTGCTTTGTGTCGCTCCTGCCGAGCTTGTCCACCACCGAGCTTAATTTGATCAACTAATTCATGAAGAGCTTCAACCTCGCTCTGCATATGCTCTGCATTTTTTCGGAAGTCAGCTGAGCGAACATTAACTTGGCTTTTTATGATCGGCATTTAGGGCCTCTTGATTTGAGTGATTCATGACTTTGAATTACTTCGACATTTTCTTTCTTTAGACTTGTCTTGGTTTAGCCTGATTTACTTTATCTATTTGGTTTCATTGAATAGCTCGCGACCAATTAGCATTCGCCTTACCTCTGATGTGCCGGCACCAATTTCATATAGCTTGGCATCTCTGAGTAGTCGTCCAGTTGGATATTCATTGATATAACCATTTCCACCCAGAGTCTGAATTGCTTGCAGAGCCATTTGTGTTGCCTGCTCAGCCGTGTAGAGAATGACAGCTGCCGCATCTTTGCGGCTGTCTTCGCCGTGATCGCAAGCGCGGGCAACTGCATATAAAAATGCCCGACTGGCACTGAGTGTGGTGTACATATCGGCGATCTTTCCCTGCATCAATTGGAATTCACCGATCGACTTATTGAACTGTTTTCGTTCGTGGATATAGGGCACAACTATATCCATACAGGCTTGCATGATTCCCACCGGTCCTCCGGAGAGCACAGTGCGCTCATAATCGAGACCTGACATTAAGACCCTAACACCGCCGCCCTCAGAGCCGAGTACATTTTCTTCAGGAACTTCACAGTCCTCAAACACCAATTCACAGGTATTTGATCCGCGCATGCCAAGCTTATCTAGCTTCTGTGCCTGACTAAATCCCTTAAAACCCCGCTCAACAATAAACGCGGTAATACCTTTTGAGCCCCCGTTTATGTCGGTTTTAGCATAGATTACGTAGGTGTCTGCATCAGGCCCATTGGTGATCCACATTTTGTTACCGTTAAGGACGTAGTGATCGCCTTTCTTTTCTGCTCTCAGTCTCATGCTAACAACGTCAGAACCGGCTCCGGGCTCTGACATGGCTAGTGCTCCAATATGTTCCCCTGAGCAGAGTTTAGGTAGGTATTTCAGTTTTTGTTCATGCGAACCATTTTTTCTAATCTGGTTAACGCAAAGATTTGAATGCGCTCC
The DNA here is from genome assembly GCA_022447525.1 of Gammaproteobacteria bacterium. Classification (GTDB taxonomy): domain Bacteria; phylum Pseudomonadota; class Gammaproteobacteria; order Arenicellales; family Arenicellaceae; genus Arenicella. The sequence goes on along the minus strand of JAKVBA010000008.1, from coordinate 72,979 downwards.
ATAGGAGAGACCTACAGACGCCGATGCACGACTAATTTCCTCCATCGCTACACAGTGAGCAAGATAGCCCATATTGCTGCCGCCGTATTCTTCCTCAACCGTAATTCCGAGTAGACCGAGTGAACCTAGCTTTTGCCATAAGTCATTCGGAAAAAGATTGTCTATATCGATTTGAGCGGCTCTTGGCGCTATCTCGTCTTGCGCGAATTGCGAGGTCATGTCGCGCAACATGTCAATCTCTTCACCGAGATGGAAGTTTAGTGAGCTGTATGGAATCGTCATGATGATTTCGTTGAGTGTATAGGTTTTGTGTTCGTATGAATGCTATTGAGATGTTGTCTTATCCTATTGTTTACCGCTTGTCGGTAAACTTCAGGCTCTCTCGGCAGCGTTGTTCTGCGTCATCCAAATCTTGCAGCATGAGCTCTAGGTCTTTTTGCTGCTCGATGAGTTGATTACGTTTTTCCTGAATCTTTTCGATCAATGCCAGCAGTTGGTTAGTATTCTGATTGACAGGGTCGTACATCAAAATAATATTGCTGCTTTCTTCTAGGGTCAGACCGAGACGCTTTCCTCTGAGGATTAGACGCAGTCTGGTACGGTCCGCGTTACTGTAATTGCGCACCTGATTATCCCGTTTAGGACTCAGCAGCCCCTTTTCTTCGTAAAAACGAAGTGTGCGAGTCGTCACATCGAACTCGTCGGCCAGGTCCCGAATTGAATATCTAGTGCCCATAAATCAAAAACGCAACGTAGAGAAATTTAACGGACAGAAGTATAACATCAGCTTGACGTTAACGTAAACGTAATTTGTTGGGTAAGTGTTGCTGCTTTGGTAAATTTCGTATCTCCTACAAGAATAGAGTTAAGGGTTTATCTGAGGGTCGACGATTTGTGAAGGAGTGGGGACAGTCTGTCTAGGCCACAGGATTATTATTTTTGAAGTTGCTCAAAATAAGCCTTTGCGCACGCGTATCCAAGCTCAATCATTTCTTCTGCTCGATCTACCTCAAGAGTGCGGCAGGCGTTTCGGGGAATTTCAATAGTATGATCTGGTGGATAAGCAGCCAGTTTTTGTTTGGCAATGGTGCTCTGCATACTCTCAAATGCCTGATTGGCCACATCGACCATACCCATACTTTGATCCAGCTCATCAGGCTTGCTTTTTTTGCTACGGCTTGGATTTAACTGCATTTTTTGAATGTAACTGACGATTTTTAACCGCATGGGCGAATCTTCATCCACTTCAATTTTAGGCTTTATCTTTTTTTCAGGTTTTTTATTCAGAGAGCTATCCACTCTACCACCAAGATTGACTGCGATAGTCATGTCTGTTTCATCCCCAAAGGTGGGTGCGATTGGCACTGGATTTAATACTCCTCCATCGATGAGAATTGAGCCGTTGCGTTCCATTGGTGTGAAAAACAGTGGCAGAGAAATCGATGCTCGAATAGCTTCAAATAGGTTGCCAGAAGTTAACCACACTTCCTTTTCGTTTTTGATGTCAGCGGCAATGGCAGTGAATTTTATTGGCAGATCCTCGATTGCTTGTTCACCTACTAAGTCGACAAGAGCGTTTATGAACTTGTCACCCCTAAAGAAGCCGGGGCCACGCCATGAAATATCCAATAAACGTACCATATCGAGTTTGGTAATAGCTCTAACCCATTCCTCAAACTCATCTAACTTTCCTGAAGCATAAACGCCACCGATAAGGGCACCTGCAGAGCATCCTGCGATCGATCTTACAGTATAGTTCTGTTGTTCCAGATAGCGAATAATCCCTATGTGGGCAAGGCCTCTGGCCCCGCCACTGCCCAGAACTAAAGAAATGGTCTTCACGATAATCTATAAACACTGGATAATATTAATAGGGAGTCTAACCGTTCAATCCTAAAAAGGCTTCTTGAAACGAGTGTTTTAGTAATTTGATTCTATTTTTGACTAAACAGATTGTTTTTAACTGTTTATGGCCAGACCTGCGACATCCATATCTCTTGGGTTTTTTAAAGACTCCATAGAAAAGGTTGCGCTGACATCGGCCAATCCATCAACTCTTGCAATCAAGGACTGATAAACATCATCGTAATGAAATAGATCACACACTAAAATTTTTAGCATATAGTCAACACTACCTGTCATCCGATGACACTCAACTATTTCTGGGATACTTTTGACCACGGCCGAGAAGTTCTTTAGCCAGTTTTGACTATGATCATCAATCTTGATTGTAACGAAAGCGGTTGTTTTCAATCCAAGCGCTTTATGGTTTATATCAATTGTGTATCTTTTAATCGTACCGGATTCTTGTAGGTGCTTAATTCTTCTCCAACATGGGTTATTAGTCAGTCCAACTTCGCCAGCAATTGTCTGTACTGAACTTAATGCGTCTTTTTGGAGTATTCTTAATATTTTTATATCTTTGGTATCTAGTTTCATAAAAATAATAAAAAAGTAAAAAATATTCTATTAAGCTAATAAAATAGAGTAATTTTGGGATGCATGCAACGAAGCTTCTATCTAAACTTATGTTGTTTCAATAGATTCGAACAAAATTTATGATAGATACGTTAAAAAGCATGTTTACCGATCACCCAGAGTCAGTCGGAGAGGGGTATTTGGAGCATTTCGGAGTTGCGATGATGTTCTCTTTGACTATGATTTCTGCAGGCATATTGTGTTTTGTTCATGCATTATTACCTTTTTTGTTTACTGAAACGGGGAGCAAAACCATAGAGAAATTACACGCAAATATGATTATCAAGCGCACCAAAAAGCGAGATCACTGACAGGATGTATGCTAGTTGAGCTTTGCTTAACGCTGAGCGAGGGCTCGTAATATAGATATTCTTTGCTAAACTCGGTCTATCTTAAACCGATAGAGACTCAGCAATGACTGAACTATTATATGAGGTCTTGATTTTTCTGGGCGCAGCCGTTGTTGCTGTGCCAATCTCTAAACAGCTTGGCCTAGGGTCTGTACTTGGTTATCTAATCGCTGGAATCGTAGCGGGACCATTGCTTGGTCTGATTGGAGATGAGGCTCAGGAAATACAGCATGTCGCTGAGTTCGGTGTGGTGATGATGCTGTTCCTTGTTGGGCTCGAGCTTGAGCCTGAGAAACTATGGGAATTGAGACATAAGCTGTTTGGGTTGGGAGGTTTTCAGGTCTTACTGACTATTTCTCTTTTTACAGTTGGGGCAATGTTCTTTGGTTTGTCTTTCAATGAAGCGTTGGTTGTTGGCATGCTGCTGTCCTTGTCCTCCACCGCGATAGTTTTGCAGACTCTAAATGAGCGAGGTTTGATGACTTCGACGGGCGGCCAATCAAGTTTTACCGTGTTGCTGTTTCAAGATATCGCGGTGATTCCGATGCTGGCAGTCATTCCTTTGTTGGCACTGCCAGAACTAGTCAGTCACACGACTGACAATAACCATCATTCCGGTAATTTGCTTGAGGGAGTCTCACCTTGGCTTAGAGCATTTATCACCGTAGTTGTGATTGGGGCCATTGTTTTCGTTGGTAGGTATCTGTCTAGACCCCTGTTTAGATACATTGCCAAAGCCCGTTTACGTGAGGTATTTACAGCCTACGCACTGTTCATCGTTGTTGGCGTCGCGGTTTTAATGTCCATGATTGGCTTGTCACCAGCGCTAGGGGCTTTTGTTGCGGGCGTAGTATTAGCCAACAGTGAATACAGGCACGAGCTTGAGAGTAATATCGAGCCGTTTAAGGGCCTGTTGCTCGGCGTATTTTTTATCACTGTTGGCGCTGGGATCAATTTTACTTTATTACACGCAGAACTATTGAACATCTTGGCACTTACGAGCTTAGTGGTAATTGGTAAATTTGCTGTTTTGTTTTGTTTGGCGATCGTATTCAAGTTGAGGGGCGCAGATCGGTGGTTATTTGCCTTGGGTCTCGCTCAAACAGGTGAATTTGGATTTGTTTTGCTGTCCTTTAGCCTACAAAACGGCGCGATTACTTCATCATTATCATCGACGTTGATGCTTGTGGTGGCTTTGTCGATGTTGATTACGCCATTACTCTTTATTTTTCTTGATAAGGTGCTAATGCCACGATTTGCTGGTGTAGATGATGTTGGCAAGTCTCACAAGATAGACGTGAAGTCTCCAATAATTATTGCCGGTCACGGCAGGTTTGGGCAGATTGTAACGAGGAATTTAATGGCATGCGGTTTTCAACCAACTATTGTTGATCTAGACATTGAATCGATAGAGGGGTTCAGCAAGCTTGGCTTAAAGACTTATTTTGGGGATGCTTCACGACCAGCAATTTTGGCCACAGCGGGAATTGAATCCGCCAAGCTATTGGTAGTGGCCGTAGACGATAAACATCGAGCCTTGGAGATAGTTAATAGGGCTCGTATGGCGAATCCGAGTATCGCAATTGTGGCTAGAAGTTTCGACCGATTGCATACCTATGATATGTACAAAGCCGGTGCTAACCAAATTGTGCGAGAGACCTTTGATAGTTCAATTCGCTCGTCTAAGTTGTCACTCGAAGCACTCGGGATGGATACCGAAGTTGCACAGAAGGTGACTAAACTTTTTTTTGATAGAGATAGATTGGGCGTTCGGAAGATGGCCGATGCTTACGACCCAGAAATGCCTCGATTTACTAATCAGAAGATGATTGACATAGCTCTTGCCCATAATGAGGAAACCGCTCAATTGATACAACAATTGATCCAGACTTGCCATCAAACCGTTGACCCTGAAAAGGGCGTAACATCTGACCCCTGCTCGGACACTCGGTAAATATCATATTTCGTCGTCGGTAATGTTCTTGTTTTGAAACCAAGACAGGAGACAACTGGATTACAAAGCTTTCAAGTTGGATTTTGTTGTTATATACAGTCAGTTGTCGAGCAATAAATTTGTGCCCGGCTTGATAACTATCAATTAGGTAAAATGCGCTTATGTCGCAATCAAAAAAAAACTGGGGCGGTCTTTTATTTGGATTGTTATTTTTATTTGCCGGCTTGGCCACCGCCTACGTTACTGCGGGTTCCATGATTTATGGGTATATTAAATCCTCTAATTGGGTGGAAGTGAAAGCCCAGCTAAGCAGCTTGAAACTAAATTATCATCAAGGCGATGATTCGACCACTTACTCTGTATCAGGAACATACTCTTATCAGTATGGCGGGGTTGTTTATACAAGTAGTGATATTAGTCTTAGCAAGGGAAGTGATAATATTGGAAGTTATTGGCAGGATCTACATGACAAGCTTCAACATGACAGAAGCAATGGAAACGTCATTGCATTAGTCAATCCAAGCAACCCCAGTAAATCTATCTTAGATAGAACCTTGAGAGTTTACAGTCTTATTTTTGGCGCTGTGTTTGCGTTTATTTTTGGCGGGCTTGGTGTTTTTATTGCGTTGGCTGCTTGGAAAGGCAAACCATCAAAGGCACGACAAAGTCAGCATATTTCTAAAGATGGAATTCCAAGTAAAGAAAAAGCCGGATTTGATTTCCTATTGGGCTTTGGAGCGATATTTTTTGTGATTGGAACTGGGATTGGATCAATGGCAATACCCAAGGAGCTAGCGAAGGGAAATCACTGGGTGTTATTAATACTAATATTTGCTTTCATCGGCTTAAGCCTGATGGTTTATGCCCTCAAACAAAAAGCACTATTTAAAAAGTTTGGTCCTACACCTCTCACAATCGATCCTCAAAATCCGGGGCTTGGAGGAGAGTTCGGTGCATCGCTGTTACTTTTTTCCAAAGCACACAATTCGTTTATTGACCCTCCTGTAGTGATGTCAACTTTGCGGTGCATACGTCGTTATCGCTCAGGTAAGAATACGTCATCTCGCACAATATGGGAGGAATCTTTTCCTGCTTATACCAAGTTTGTTTCGAATGGGTTGCGTATATCGACAAAATTTCACATCCCTGCTGACGGCAGAGCGAGTAAGCAGTGGAGTGACGGCGACGGTATTGAGTGGGAGCTTTTGATCGAGGGAGATTTTAATGGCAGTGGATATGGTAAGCTGGAGAGATCATGGCCGGTCTTTGTAGATGCTGTTAAACCTGTATTGAATTCAAGTATTGAAATTCTTCGATCATTTGTAGATCGGGCCGATCAGATGCTGAACGCTGAGGCCCAAGTTTCTGCTTTAGAACAAATAAAGCTCCTTGAGAGTGAACGACACATAGATTTAATCAGCGCAGCAGGAAGACATTGTTTTGGTGCGTTATTAGGAATTATTTTTGGTGGAATTTTTGCAGGGGTAGGGTGGTTTACCGTTGGTGAGGGCTGGTGGCCCGGCTATGTTTTTTTACTTATTGGGGTACTTGTACTGTTGGCTTGTTTGTACTCGATTGGTAGTTCAATAAGCACTCGGCTAGATAAGCATGCCCGTCTCATAAGAATTAATAATTACTGGTTTGGGATACCTCTGGGGCACCAAGAGTGCGCGATTTTTAGCTCGGATCAGTTCTCATTAAAACAAACTATGTCGACTTCAGATGGTAAGAGAACAACTCGTTATTTTTCACTGAAGTTTGAGTATAACGGTAGGAGATTTACACTCGCGAAATCGATTAGGGGAAAAAGAGAGGCCCTTGCCCTAAAACAAAAAGTCACCTCCTTACTATTTGACCCAGCTTTAGTTAGTCAAATCTAACTGGGTATCTATCGTTGCAGCATATAAAGGAAATCGATGGCCTTCGTGGCCTTGCCGTACTATCGGTAGTGTTTTATCACGCTGACTTCCGGTGGTTGCCCGGTGGCTACCTAGGGGTCGATATATTTTTTGTGATCAGTGGATTTTTGATTACAAAACTTATTTTAGAACAAATTAAAAGCGACTCTTTTAGCGTAGTTGAATTTTATGTTCGACGAGTAGTAAGACTAATTCCAGCGCTATTCTTGGTGATAGTCTCTAGCCTTTTGCTAAGCAGCTTACTTGTGCCTTCTCAATACCTTGGCCCGTTAGCAGATAGTAGTCGTTATGCGGCCTTTTTTCTGTCAAATTTATACTTTCTGTTTTTTGTTGACTATTTTTCGCCCTCTGCCGATTTTAGTATTTTGGGTCATACGTGGAGCCTAGCCGTCGAAGAGCAGTTTTATCTAGTGTATCCCTGGTTGATTTTGCTATTGCTACGGGTAACCAAAAAAACCGTATGGATTACCCTCTTTAGTCTTACTTTACTTAGCTTTGCCCTGCAGTTATTTTTGATACACTTTCAGACCAGCGTTACTTTGAAAAATAGCGCATTCTACCTTCTGCCAGCTCGCGCTTGGGAAATTCTATGCGGCGCGATGTTAGCGCTGTCGATTAATCAAAAATCTCGTCAGAGCTATTATCAAAGCAATAACTTAGTTCACAAAATTTGCAGGGAAGCGGTGCCGATCATTGGGCTGTTTTGTGTTTTGCTGCCTCTGCTTGTAGCGAAGCAATCGAATATTTTCTATCAAGTTATTACGGTCTCTGGTTGTTTGTTATTGATTAGTTTTAGCAATCATCGATGCTTTGTTGGAAGGCTGCTTGGGTTTTCTTTACTTGGTTTTTTTGGACTGATTTCATATTGCCTGTACCTATGGCATCAACCTATATTTGCGATTTATCGATTCGTCTATCTTGATGATTCTCCTGATAGCGGTATTGCTTTATTACTAATTGCATTGAGTATTGCTTTGTCTATTTTTACATTTCGGTTAATAGAGATCCCAATGCGCAAAAGATACCGAGATAATAAGAGGGGTGGCTTCGTGTTGTTGTTTGTTTTCTTGGCGTCGGTTTGGGGTATCACAGGGTTTGTTAAGCAAGAAACTATTGGTCATGAACATGTTCTAGCCGCAGAGCTAACTAAATCTGAAGCAGTGTACTTTGATCATGTCGACGATCGTACATTTATGGTCAGTTGGCTAAACCAAATTGACCTATCCGTTGAATCCGTTGTTATGGGTTCTTCTCGTATTATGAATTTGGATACAAACCCAATAACAGGTGAGATGATCAACAACAGTGTTAAAGGTGCTAGTGTTGAGGACCTCATAGCAATATCTCCTCTTGCTGTTTTGCAAACAGATGCAAGACAGGTTTTTCTTGGTATTGATCCGTGGCTTATGAATAACAATGCGCGACAAAATCGATGGGAGTCAATTGTTGATCAATTTAATCGATCCTTGGGGGCAATTACTAATGAGTCTGAGTTGGATGTTTCGTCAAAAAATGAGCATTTAGATCATGACATTCACTATTTTTGTATGGTTAACGCCAGTACTGATTCACTCGAAATTGAAGCAAGAAACAAACTGTCGAAGAATGGCAGATTGATTGTGAGTGGTGGCTCACAACAACCTAGAAACAGATTTACTAATCACCAAGCAAAAGGCGCATATGAATATGCATTTAGAGATTTTGAATGGTCATCATCTAATTTTGCTCGTCTTTTACTTTTGAGTCGGTATTTTCTGACTAATGGGGTAGACGTTGCCTGGATCCTTACTCCCTATCACCCGGTTGTTGCTGGATATTCTAAGTCGGTAGGTGGCGATCTTTTGGGAATGGTCGAGCGTCGCATCACAGCAGAAGCTAATTCCCATGGCATCAGTGTGTTAGGAAGTTATAGTAATAAGCGAGTTGGCTGCGCAGAAACTGAATTTTATGACGTTGCTCATCCACATTCTGATTGTATTAAAAAGGCGTTATCAACTCGCTTGAGCGATAAAACTCTGACGGATCAGTAGCGAGTACATCGATGAATTAAAAGTTAGCGCGAGTAGTTGGCTGTGTCAGTCAGGTTATTTGATTTAGTAATGACCTATAGAACAATTCTTTAGCTTTATGTGCACTCATATGGATCAAGTCAATCACTATATTCTAGGCAAATGTATATTAAATAGTGTGGTTTTATAAATTATCTTATATATCGGTTTAAAATCACTTTTCGAGTCGAATTTATTTCTATACAGTAGTCCACGATCTTGGATCGAGGCAGGTCGAATACAATTTTTTACCCCTTAAATTTTAATCAATATCGGAGGCGTCAGACGAACAAAAACCTACCCTACTAAATAGAAGTTTTATGTAGTAGATCAACAGAAGTTACTTAATAAAAATAAGCGAAATAAAAATAGGATTAACACTATGAAAATTAACGCATTAACAAAAGTACCAGTAGTTGCAGTTACATTACTTTTTTCACTCTCAAGCTACGCCGGAGGAGGCGGTGGCGGTACTGGCGGTGGTAACAGCGGCGAATTGCCAGCTCCAGATACTTGTGAGTTTAATTGTGGATATGAGATTGGCCCTAATCCAACTCAGTCATTTTTGAGAGCCAGCAGTGGGCCTCAGCCTGTTGCATCGGTGAGCGTATCTAGCTCGGTGGACGGATTCGGCGGCGGCACCATTTATTATCCAACAAATATCTCAAGCGAGATGGCCGCTATCGCAATAGCGCCGGGATTCACCAATACTCAGTCAGCAATCGCATGGTGGGGGCCTATATTGGCTTCTCACGGTTTTATTGCAATCACGATTAACACTAACGGTCGTTTTGATCAGCCAGATAGTCGAAGCCGTCAGCTAGATAGCGCTTTGAACTACCTGATTTCGGAAAGCGATCGCTCGAGCAGTGCTATATCTGGTCGGGTTGATCGAAATCGTCTTGCCACGATGGGCTTTTCCATGGGTGGTGGGGGTGCACTCAAAAGTGCAGCGCGAAATCGTTTGAGTGCAGCTATTCCTTTAGCCCCATGGTATTCTGGTCGCAATGATTTTAACCAAATCGGCGTTCCTACTATGATCATGGCTTGTGAAAACGATGGAACAGCCAGGGTAGGAAGTCATGCTCGTCCTTTTTATTCTGCGATTCCCACAAGCACAGACAAAGCCTATTTAGAGTTCAATGATGGGCCGCATAATTGCGCAAATGGTAATAACTACAATAATAACAGTGAGTTATCAACCTATGGCATTTCATGGATGAAGCGATTCTTAGATAAAGATCGCCGCTATAATCAGTTTTTATGTGGACCAAATCACGAAGCAGCAAGCCTAGTCTCGCTGTGGCGTGACACCTGTAATTTCTAAGTTAGGTCTACCACCATTTAAAGTCGAGCGTGACTCGGTGAGCTTTTAAAGCAAGCTTGGTCGCGCTCCGATTACTAGGACAACGATCGCTCTACCTGTGATGCGAAAAATAATAAATTTGAGCCATAGGTTACCCTACTTTTAAGCCAGAGTTTTTGTCCAAACAATAAAAATAAAAATCCCATGAACAAACAAGTCTTAGTTATTTCACTTTTTTGTCTACTAGCATTGGTCGCAGTTTCGGCTTTTGTGTTTTTGTCCTCAGATAAGGCAGGCACATCTGAAGACTTTTCAAACACCCCCCAACAAGCAGCCACCAGTTCTTTGGTCCAACCTAAAACTGATGTTTTGGTTGATACCGATCGATCAAAAGGCAAAACACGGACGTTCTCTGAATCTTGGAGATGGAGAGATTCTCCTGACAGTGCCGAGGGTGACGCCATTTCACCACAAGCCAGTTCCTTACCGTTTACCGAGCAATCAGTGCACGATGCTTTGCAGCAGGTAAAGATTGACGAAAATGGTGATGTGATTATGGATCACGAAGCTCTGGTGTCTTTAGATGAAGCCTTGGAGAGAATCTATAATCGATTAGATGCAGAGTCGATGTTGCAGTTGGAGGATTTGATCAAAGGAGCTTTGCCAGGTAAAACTGGTATTCAAACTGCAGAGCTAGTTAGGAACTACCAACAGTTTTTGCAGGCCAAGGAACAGTTTTATCAAGTAAATTCATCCGAGCCACAGGCAACCCAGACAGTAAAGTCCATTGAGAGCGATCAGCTTCTTTATGCCGAGCTCCAAGCCTTGAGAGAAATACACCTAGGTGCTGATGCTGTAGCCAGTCTGTTTTATGAATCCGATGTTAATGCGGAGTACATGTTCGAGAGTATCAAGCTTGGCCTTCAATCAGGCTTGAGTGACGAAGAAATTTCAGCAAGGCGTATTGAAATAGAGAACAGAAGAAGAGAACAATTAGGAGAACCAGCGCCAGAAGAAGTCGATATTTGAGGTTCATTTGATGCAATTGTTGTGGCGAATCAAGAGTGAGTTCAAAGTGGTGCTGATCACACATAATTCTACCAATCATCTTTTCAATTAATCTCGCCCTATCTTTTATGAGCATATACAACTTGGGATTGCTTGTTGCGTTATTGACGCTCGCTATTTTGCACTCGACCCTCAGATTTGATTCCAGGCCTATTCAGATTCAGTCTGATAGTTCTGCGGTAATTGGTTTACCCTTTCCAAGTAGTGTTCGAGGGGTAGAATTTTTACCCTTAGAAAAAATAATTTGGCAGCAAAACTTTAGTAAAAATAAAGACAATTTAGTGGATGAAAATACGCTTAATTGGTTGGAGACAGTGTATGCCTATCTTGAAAACGCCGAGCAACGCATGGAAAGTGATCGTCGTTCATTTCTGATCAAAAAAGCCTATCCAGGAAGCATTGGAAAGAATTTATCAACGTTGATTGACAACTATATTGTTTATAAAAGCTGGCTTAAAAGACAACAAAACGCGATGGGTGACGTAGCGTTTATTCAACGATCTTCGATGGTAGAAAATCTTCTATCGGACACGAAAGCGCAACAAAGAAGAGTATTTGGTGAGCATGCTGAAAAGTTGTTCGCAAAGAGCAACATTGGCTACAATTACCTCTTAAGGTCAAAGCTTGTGCGTCTTGATGATGACCTAGATCTTACTCAAAAGAAGAGTGCTCTTGATATGTTGCGCAAGCAATACGAATACGATTTATCGCTATTAAAGCGGTCCGAGTAAATAAGTCGATACTGAGATTGAAAAATGCAAACCGAGTCCAGTAGTCTGAACTCAATTCTTTTATCAGTGCTTTCTGGAGCAGTCTTGTCCGTAGCATTTTTGGACTACGAGGCTTCGCTACTTGCCTGGGTAGGACTTGTTCCTATGCTGTTCGCGCTAAGGAATAAGAGCGTAATAAAAAGTTTTGGTTTGGGGTTTGTAGCAGGCTTGGTTTTGTTTGCTTGTGGAAAGTATTGGCTTGTTGAATTCGTCGAGTTATCCAAAGGATTATTCGGTTGGCGAGGCTGGATATTGGCCGGCCTCTATTGGACGTATTGTGCATTTCTCGTCGCAATTGTTGCTTCATTGTATCGATGGCTGAATTTAAAAACCAGGCTTGCACCTGTGCTTTTGTTGCCCGCCGTCTACACTGCGGTCTCAAGTTTGTATCCGATGATCTTTCATTTGAGGTTTTCGGAAACTCAAGTATTGAACCTTGTAACGATTCAGGGAGTAGACCTATTTGGTCCCGCCGGGCTCGATGCACTAATTGTTTCTGTAAACGCAGCAATTTTTATTCTGCTGAGTATCATCTCTAAAAAAGCCCCATGCACGGTATCCAGTGTTTCTTCAATATTATTGATCCTTGGTCTTGTTATCGGATGGTTTGGCTATGGATCACATCGCTTGGCGTCGATGGAATCCTTAAACTCAGAAAAGGAAACAGTAAAAATTGGTCTCGTTCAGCCTAATGAGATACCAAGCCTTAATGAAATTGTTGGTAAAGATGGTTTTAGCTTAAGTTACCCAGCGGAAATGGCATTAACTGAACAGCTGGCAGCGAATGGAGCAGACTACGTAGTTTGGCCTGAGGGAAGACGAAAACACTATTTGGATAACCTGCGAGTGAGAAATGCATTCGTTTCCCAAATCAACGACATGAATATCGGCTTAATCTTTCAGGATACAGAGTTAGTGAGAGACCCTAAAAGTGGCAAAGTGATTGGACAGTTCAATTCCGCTTTAATGCTCGACGGGCGTTCTGACTCTCATCAAAGATACGATAAAATGAAATTAATCCCGTTCCGTGAAACCATTCCCCTTATTGGCGACTCTGGGTACCTACGTCCCTTATTTGAAGGCTTTATTGGTCGGTTTTTGAATGAACTTGATCGAGGGCAACGGGAAGTTTATTTTCAACATGAAAACCTAAATTTCATTCCTTTGATATGTTACGAAACGACTTTTCCAAAATTTGTTGCATCACGAGTTGAAAGCGCTATTGACAATGAATCTGAACTTAGTCGGGGTACAATTATAATAGGGTTAAGTAACGACGGATGGTTTGGTAGTAATCATCAACCTTACCAACACATTTATGGTTCTGTATTGCGTGCTGTTGAAAATAGACTGCCACTCGTACATGTCGCTAACAATGGGCCATCTTTGGTTGTCGGTGCAAGTGGTGAAGTTCTATTCTCTTCCAGCAACTCTAATGCGGGAGGATATTTGCTTGATGTGGAGATAGGAGATAGTAGCATTTCATCGGCCTTTCGAACCTTTCCGAATGCTCTTATATACGGTTTTTACTTATTCTTGCTTATTGTGTCTTTGAGGGTTTGGCTCGCACACTTAAAAAGAGGTACAAAACAACCCGATTGATCTCAGACTATGTCTCGTAAAGGTTTTGCTAAACAGACCCTTTGAATATTTCGGCCCACTGATAAGATTGAAGCTGATTGTTATCGGCAAAATTAGTTACAGATTAGAACAAAAGCAGATTACATGTGGCTTTGTTGCGAAAAATTTCGTATTCCCACCTACCAACTATATTTATATATCCTTTGCAAAAATAGAATAGGAAAATGACCGATCTATCACCCTATTTTTCGACAAATCTGGCACACTTCCGTCTGTTGAAGCGAGGTACAGCCCGTAGTGATTTTGTAACCTCCGCATGGCAAACTCGTTTCCTCGTTTTCATTTGAATTAGGTCGAAAAAGCTAGCCTTCAATCGGTAGGTTATCGATAGCGACGATTCTCAAATTGGCACCTGTATAAACATATTTTTTAACGTATTTATGAATCAACAAGGCGATAACAAAGTATCCAATAAAACTAACTCGATAAGTTTCAACGAAGTTTGCGAAGCCAGATTTTCGCGTAGAGGCTTTGTCAAAGCTGGCTTTGCAACCACGGCCGCATTGGCAACTAGTCAACTGATTGGCTGCGGTTCAGATGGCTCGAGCAAAGTACAGGTGACAGAAAACAAGTGGCGGGAAGAAAACCCATATAAGTCTAGATACGATTTCAAAGAGATTGAGCATGGCGGAGACGAGTATCATCATGTAGCACCTGATCACGAGGCAGCTATATTGATTCGTTGGGGTGATGCATTATTCAAGGATTCTCCTGAGTTTGATCCCAACACGCAAACCGCCAAATCTCAATTAAAACAGTTTGGTTACAATAATGATTACATAGGGTATTTGAAGCTTGAGCCAATGCGTGGCCAACAGGCCAGAGCGTTGCTGTGTGTAAATCATGAATACGCGATACCTGGATTAATGTTCCCAGGCTTTCCTGAAGACGGTTTCAAGAACATCACAAAAGAACAGGTTCAGATTACCCAAGCGGCAGTCGGCAATTCTATCGTGGAAGTTGGTTTGAAAGATGGTGAATGGTCCGTTAACACGAGATCAAAATACAATCGTCGAATATCGGCTCTCGATACTGAAATAGAAATAACTGGACCAGTCAGAGGAAGTTCTCGCATGAAAACTTCCAGCGACAAACGTGGCAAAACTGTTGTTGGGACTTTGAATAACTGTGCCGGAGGAATGACTCCCTGGGGTACCTATCTTACTTGTGAAGAAAACTTTAATGATCACTTTCTCGGTGAGGTTGCTGATAATCATCCAGAAGCGGAGAATCATGACCGCTACAATGTCGGAACTAATTATACAAACTGGGGCTTACACGACCAGCGATTTGACGTAACCAAAGAACCCAATGAGCCAAATAGGTTTGGTTGGGTCGTAGAGATTGATCCATTAGATCCTGAATCTACTCCTAAAAAGAGAACTGCATTGGGGCGCTTCAAACACGAAGGTGGCGAGTGTATTGTTGCTAAATCTGGGCAACTGGTGGTCTATATGGGGGACGATCAGCGGTTTGAATATCTTTATAAGTTTGTCAGTAAAGACAAAGTTAACTTGGATAGCCCAAGAGCTAACAGGGACCTGTTGGATGAAGGAACTCTGTATGTGGCTAAATTTCTCGAGGATGGATATCTAGAGTGGATGCCTCTCGTGCACGACAATGGCCCACTCCAAGCAGCTTTTGATTCTCAGGCCGATATTCTAATCGAAGCACGACGCGCTGCTGATCTTCTTGGCGCTACTCCCTTGGACCGACCTGAAGACGTTGTGCCGAACAAGCACAACGGTAAGGTTTATGCGATGCTAACGAATAATACAAAGCGTCAGGATCCAAACCCAGCAAATCCGAGAACCGAAAACTATTTTGGTCATATCATTGAAATCTCCGAATTGGATGGTGACTTCGCGAGTAACACGGGTTATTGGGATATCTTGGTAAAGTGTGGAAACCCTCAGGTTCCGTCACACCAAGCAGATTGGAATACTGAGACCAGCAAAAACGGCTGGTTTGCGAGTCCAGACAATGCCGTTGTAGACCCTGACGGACGCCTTTGGGTTACCACTGATCAAGGCGGCAAAGCTTTTATGTCCGGAACCAACGATGGGCTTTGGGCGTTAGAGACTGATGGTGCTTTACGTGGAACGGGTAAGATGTTTTTCCGTGTGCCAAACGGTGCAGAGATGTGTGGACCGATATTTTCAGATGATGGTGAAACATTATTTCTGGCTGTACAACATCCGGGAGATCATGGGCGTATTGGAGAGGTAAGGGTAGAGACAGCGACGACTCGATGGCCAGACTTTAACGAGAATATGCCTCCAAGGCCTTCGATTGTTACCATCAGGAAGCGAAACGGCGGGAAGGTAGGGTAATCCCCCGCTTATAAAATTCGTGAATAATATCTCTTTGGTGTTAATAGGGATTGCGATGTGGTCCCTGTGTTTAACCGATTCGAGCGCTCAGCAAGAAATACCAGACTGGCAAATTTTACTGCAGCTGGACAATGATTTGTTTGCTGAAGCTGATCGAGATTATACCAGTGGAGTAAGAATTGGCTTTTTGCAAGAAATTCCCGCATCCACTTATCAGGCTAAAGGTATGGTTCGTCGTTTGGAGGACAGAGCCAGCCCATTAACCAACCGGCTTAAATCGTTTCGCATATCGGATTCATCTAAGTTGAGATTTGCGAGAGGTTTCGGCCTAACTCAACTCATGTGTACGCCCGATAATCCTAGGGCATTAGTGGCGCCAGAAGGGCAAAGACCCTATGCCGGATGGTTGGGGCTAGAGTACTCATTGCATGTAAAGGATCGTAATTACGCCAACAGCCTCACCTTTACTCTTGGATCTACTGGTGATGGCAGTCTCGCTGAAGAGGCCCAAAATTGGGTGCACAGATATATAAGTAATAGTCCTCTTTTTCAGGGTTGGGACAGTCAAGTCCCTTCGGAGACAACCGTAAACATCCACTTCGACCACAAACAACGATTTAGAGGGCTACTCAGCGAGAGTTTGGGTGATATAGAGTTTGACGGATATTATGAAACGGGGATATCGTTGGGGAACTTTCGCACTGACGCATACTTGGGTGGTTTAGCTAGAGTTGGCATAAGACTACCCAGTAATTTCTCCACTCCACGGGTGAGACTAGGAAGCTTTGGGCAAGAGCTTTTCAGTGATTCACAATCTGATGAGCGAAAACTTTCAACGTTTTTATTTGCTGGTTTACGGGGTGTGGCGGTTGCTCACGACATAACCTTAGATGGTCCAATTTTCAGAGAATTCGACGGCGCCGTACGCTCAAAGTCAATTGTTGGCGAAGCGCTTTACGGCTTAGGTTTTAGGTATCGCAAGCTTGATCTGGTTTTTTCTCAAACTTTACGTAGCAAGGAGTTCGAAGGTCAGGATAAAAGCCAAAAGTTTGGTTCTGTTATGCTTGGATTTAAGTCTGCTTTTAACTGAGTTGCTACCTACTTATTTGCTTAGAGTAATCACGCAGAAAGCGCTATTAGGGAACGTCCCTAAAGAGATTTCGGGCAGTGACAAAAAGCATGGCTGCTCCGTTTCATTGAAATTAACTTTGCTTTTGCAACTTCGGTTAGCTTTGCTGTCGATAGTCATCAAGTTTTCCGTCTATCCATGCCAAACCACTGTGATCAACAGTAACAGACGGCTCTCACTCTGATCTCTTAGGTCGTGAATAAAGGCACTCGGTTGAATTAAACCAAGCCAATCAGAGTATTTTTAATCAAGATCATTTCTTTGGCTATTATCTAGATATTTTGGACCCTAGCTATCAAATTTGCGGCAAGACTATCTCTATGTTCCAATTTTGGCAAAAGGTCATTAATAAATAATCCCTTCCTATAATAGAGTGAGCAATATCATATTCTTAATAACAGAACTTTTATGTGTTTTACTCTCATGCACTATGCGTTCAGTAGGCAATGTCGGCAGAGAAAGCCATTAGGCATAAACAAAATGCGAAACCAGAGCGCCTCTCAAGAAGACAGATACCCAAGGGCGACAACGATAGCGATGATAATTAGAGGAAACTTGCATATGATCCGGATGTGCTATTCAAGCTACCTTTTGTAATTGGAACTAACAATCTAAAGTAAAGACATGTATCTTTTGCTTTTTACCACGAATAGACATTTCGCCATTATCTTTCCATCTGGTATTCGACGAGTTCTTTGCGGTTGTAAGGCTAACTGCAATTGGTGTTTTTAGTTCTTTGGTCAGACTCTGTAAACGCGAAGCTGTATTAACAGTATCCCCGAGTAGGGTATAGTTCATTCGGTTTTGTGAGCCGACATTTCCTGCCACGGCAATACCCGTGTTAATACCAATTCCAATTTCAAGCCGTATCCCGTAGTCGTCGGCTATTTCGTTGTTTAGTATAGCCAACTTACTCACTATTTCCTTAGCAGAGTCAACTGCTAATGCTGCATGCCGATGATTTTTTACGGGAGCTCCGAATACAGCCATTACCTCATCGCCAATATATTTGTCCACAACTCCTTGATGCTTCTCGATAACGTTTGTTACTTTGGTAAAGTACTGATTTAGTAGATTTAGTAGTTCAGTTGGCGATAGATTTTCGCTTATCGACGTGAAGTTTCTGATATCTGCAAACAAAATACTTACTTCCCGCTCCTCGCCCTCAAGTTCTATGTCGCGACTTAATAGCTCGTCAGCGATTTCCTTGGAGACAACCTTACCCAACAAGCTTCGAACTTTTTCTTTATCCGCCAAGCCACTAGCCATTTTATTAATTCGGTCGGCTAAAATCCCGATTTCATCTTCTCTTGTTTGATTCGCTCTGATTGAAAAATCTCCTTCGCCTATTGCCTTAACACGATTGGTTAAATCTTGAATTGGCTTCGTTATCGAATTGCTGATGCTCAAGGTGCCCAACAGTGTCATCACTAGCCCTGAGCCGAAGATCCAATACAGCGCTACGTTTAGTTTTTTGTATGGAATGAGCGCACTGTCCAGTGACCCATGAACCGCGAGCAAGACCTTGCTGCCTTCCATACTCTTCATAGGATTCAGTAAGCTTAAATATGTTTCTCCTGAATCGAGTAACGTTTGCTTTTGTGCATTTTGAAATAAGGACAGATCGGTACGACTGTAAAAATAAGGCTTGAGTTGTGGACCTAGGCTAGTGGCGGCAAGATTGTATGTTTGAGTTGTTTCTTTTTCGGCGTACAGAGATAGATTAATTTGCGCAATATCAGCGATGCCGGAAACAAACTTATCGTCGACCGGAAAGCTAAGGACTATCCAAGCTTCAGGATCTGGGATTAGCAGTGGTGTGATAATGAACTTCTTCAATCCCGACTTGGTATAGATTAATTCGATCGCCTCAAGATAAGTGTTGTTTTCCGCTTTATGAATTAAATCTGGCCACTCAAATACCTCTCCCGAAATAATATTGCCGTCCGTTCTAGCAATTACAAGGTTGTCAAAATCAACTAGTATCATCTGAGCGCCATCAGAATTATCCAGTCTGGAGAGAATATTCCTCATTGCAGAATTGAGAGTCGGAGGGTGTCCAGCACTAAAAACTTGTCTAAAAGCATGATCACTGGTTGCTGGTTTTATGGCGTTTTTCAGTGATTGACTGCGTAGCGCTATTAGTTGATCGAATAAGTCAGTTGTGATTGTTAAATCAGCAGCAATATTTGCTTTAGCATTAGAAATATTTTGCTTGTTTACCACCAATAGTGCTGTAGTGAAAAGAACGCATATTAGTCCGCTGAACAGCGTTGCTATTCGCCATTTGAGTCTAGTCTTAAATCTCGATGCAATCATTGGTCAGTGGCAATCTTGCACAAAAAGTAACTATTTCAGCCTCTGTATTGGCCTGAGTTGCCAGAGTTACGTCTTTTGGCGCGAAAATTTGGTTTCGTTGGAATAACTAATTCTACAGAGACGGGAACTGCGCCCAATTCCACTTCCTGCATGAAAGTTTGTCTTTGTCTGGGGTGCCATAGTTCCAGTTGGTACTTTCCTGCCGGAATCATATCAATTGAGATTCTCCCATCTGCTCCGCTTATTTGATAAAACGGCGTTTCTACTACAACTACATAGGCACGCATCCAATCATGGATATTGCAGCCCAGAGTAACTAAGCCTGCTTTATCAAAAATCACGGGATCTGGTGACGTCTCTCTATACAGTGGTAAATCAAACGACTTCGCATCCGAAAATGAATAAACATGGTGGCGTACCCGATCATTGTTAGGAAACGTTATCGCGGTTCCTTTCTGCACAACAGAAACCTCTGGTACGAACTCTTTATTGACTTGATTAATTGTTGCAGTGTTAGTTGATTGCTGTGTTGAAATTAAATCAGACGAGGTTATTGTTGCCACGGCGTTTTTTAAAAGATTGCCTTTTTTGTCTTTTACGGTAATTTCAATCGTTGAGGCGTCGATCTTTCCAATCAAGAAAAGAAATGGGACCACCAAACCAGTGAGCACTTTAGGATTAAATTTGTTCATCATGGTTACCAGTCTTTAGTTATCGTCAAAGCTAGCAGGCTTTGATCATATTCAATTCCGTCTTTTGAACTTCCTTTTACGATTTGATAGCCGAAATTTATAGTAGTTTGGGAATTTAAGCTCTTACTTAAATTTAAAGAGCCAGCTGTCGCATCGCCCTCAAACCGATAGCGATACCAGTTAGAAGCTATTCTTGGAAGCCAACTTATGGCACCAGAGTCTTTCGCTAGGCCAGGGTTCGCATTCGATACGCTAATTAAATCTCCTGATAAATATTCTAATGCGAAAGGTAGGCTCCAAGATTCGCTAATAAAATACTCCCCAGAGATTTTTAAGCTTCTTGTTTCAGTATCAAGTGTATTTGAATTTCGATTTCTAATGGATAGGGGAGCGTTGTCATTGG
>JAKVBA010000008.1:19577-52504 GCA_022447525.1 Gammaproteobacteria bacterium | reverse complement strand
ATCCGGAATCACCCAACGATTCGAAACTTGAATCATGGCATCAATTCGCTCAGATATTGGCCTCGACCAGCTCAAAGACAGATTGGATGTCAAGCCGTCATCCTCAGAGTACTCATAGACCTGCCGACTTGCGGTCCAGTCAAGTATTAGCCTTGGTTGAAGAAATCCGATGCCGAGTTTACTCTCATATCTCACTCCAGCCGAGAATGCTGCTTGATTGAAAATATAGTTATCATAAGCCTTTATGTCTAAGCTGCCGAACAGTGTTAATTTGTCCAGCATCCCTATTTGTTTGGTGAACTCCTCACTTAGGCTTAAAGATAAAGCTAAATCATTTATCTCTTCTCGATCTTCAGCGGCAAAGCCAACATTATTGATATAGCTAATTGACGCAGAACCGCTTGCACGTGAGATCTGCGAAAACAGCACTAGGAGGCTAAAAAGAGTTATATGATTTATTTGTTTGATCAAAATCATCAACGTTTGTTCTCTCAACCCAGTTCTTAGCTAGTTGATCTACATCATAGCTTAAAGTGCTTAAAAAAGGTGAGGTGGGTTTACTCAGTAGCCAGTTAGTCAAAGTATTTGCTCTGAACATAGTAACTTGTTTTAATCTCGAGATAGCCACTAACGTCTGCTGCTATAGAAAACAGATGAGTGTTACTTTCTGTGATAATCCAAAACAAATCGGTATTTTGATTCGGGAATAAAGTATAGTTTGACCTGCAAATCCAAGGCCATATTCTAACTTCATGCGCAAAGTTCTAATTTCTACGATACAGCCTGTTTCCGGCGGTGTTCCAACTATGTTGAGGTTTGTTTTAGAATGTCTTAGTCAAAGGTCGTGCGAAGTCACCATTGCTTACTACGAGCCTTACAGTGTTTCCTCAGAGTGCTCCGTACCTCTTTACAAATTGCCGTTGTTAAAGTCTCCATCGAACAAAATTGGAACCAACTTCATGGGACATGAATGTGTTGGTTTGGGGTGTTGGTTGCCAGAGCTGGAATTCACTAACTATTGGGCGACCGAGCGGTGGTGTGAGTTGATCGAGAGCAATGATCTTCATATCTGTGTCAGCGGCTCATCCTTGGCTGCGTTACCTTTTTTGCAAACTAAGACACCTTTTCTCGCCTGGGTAGCGACTGATTGGGAGGGGGATCGAACTCACCGAGTTGAGCAATTTGGATGGTTTCGCCGCTTAATCGATAAAACGTTAGTCAAAGCCTTCACTAAAGGTCTTGAAAAAAAGATTATTGAGACTGAATCGACTATTGCACTAAGTGAACATACTCGAAGTGAACTTAATAAAATAGCTGGTTACGAAGCTGTTAGCGATGTGATGCAGATGCCAATCGACACTCAAGTTTTTAAGCCTCTGGCGCAGAAAACTGAAAAAGATAGTATTAAGATTGGCTTCGTGGGTCGTTTCGAAGATCCCCGAAAGCACATAAGTCTTTTACTCAATAGCGTCGGAGCTTGTGTAGCAAAAGGGGTATCAGTCAAGCTGGTGCTGGTTGGTGATAGCCTATCAAGCGAAAATATGGCTTTGATAGCCAAACTCGGTGTAGCAGAAATGGTTGAAGTCATATCCTACGTTGCCAGAGAGGAGCTCCCTAATATATTCTCAGACTGGGATGCGTTTGTGATCCCATCACATCAGGAGGGATTGTGTATAGCTGCGTTAGAGGCCATGGCTTGTGCTGTGCCCGTTATTTCCACTAAATGTGGCGGCCCTGAAACTTATATACAGCATGGAATAAATGGGTGGCTGATTGATCACAACAAAGAAGAACTCAGCGCCGCAATAACCGATTTGTTGCAAAAACGTGTTGAACGAGAGTTCTGCGGTCAAAATGCCAGGGAGACTGTTAAACTATCGTTCTCGAAAGAAGCGAAGCAGGAGCAGTTTCTGGCGAGTTTTGATCGCATGGCTAGCGCTGTTAAGCTCTTTCAAAGAAAATAATCATTTCTTTCAGTGCAATCCTTTGAATCTGTTATTTAAGTAGATGAATAAAACTATACTCATTACCGGTGGCGCAGGTTTTATCGGCGTTAACTCTGCGACTGCTTTTGCAAATAAAGGCTGGCATGTTGTTGTTGTCGATAACCTGTCAAGGCGAGGCACCGATCTGAATTTGGCTTGGTTGCAAAATCAACATGATATTGATTTCGAGAAGGTCGATATTCGTGATGTAGAAGCTATAAATGCTTTGTTTAAACAGTACAAGCCCGAAGTCGTATTGCACCTAGCAGCCCAAGTTGCCGTTACAACCTCTGTAATTAATCCAAGAGAAGACTTTGAAATTAATGCCCTTGGGACTCTGAATGTTTTAGAGGCTGTTCGTCTACAATGTCCCGATACTTTCTTCATTAATGCGTCGACCAATAAAGTTTATGGAAAGATGGAGGATCTTGGAGTTGTTGAGCGAAATGGACGATATGAATACGATAAGCTTACTTGCGGTGTTCCTGAGCATCGCAGCTTAGACTTTCATTCGCCGTACGGCTGCTCTAAAGGAGTGGCTGATCAATATACGATTGACTACGCGAGAGTCTATGGTTTAAGGACGGTGACGCTCAGGCAATCATGTATTTACGGCCCAAGACAGTTTGGGATAGAGGACCAAGGTTGGGTGGCTTGGTTTACCATCGCCGCGATGTTGAATAAGGAAATCACCGTCTATGGCAATGGTAAACAAATTCGAGATGTACTCCATGTTGAAGACCTAATCGAGGCCTATTTTAGTGTCATCGAGAAAAGTGATGTCATTTCTGGTGAGTCACTGAATATCGGGGGCGGGCCAGAAAATACGCTCTCGCTATTGGAACTCCTAGGTTATCTTGAGAGCACGTTAGAAAAGAAAATAACTCCGCTATGGGACGATTGGCGACCAGGTGATCAACCGGTCTTCGTGTGTGACCTAGAAAAAGCAAAAAGAACCATAGGTTGGGAACCTAAAATCAGCGTAGAGGATGGGGTGATTAAATTAATTAGCTGGGTGAAAGATCATTCTCAATTGTTTGAATGATACTTTACGATTGAGTGAGATCAAACACTCAATGACGTTAATGGTCCTTTTCCTCTGGTCGTATCTGCCAAGTTCGTGCGTCAAGTTTGGACAAATAAAGAAATGCCTCCAACTCCCTTAATCAAACTAACGGAATAAATCGCGGCGTGATAGTCAAATTTAAAACTGGAATCAAATGAATTTTTGGTTCAACGGAATGCTTGAGTTTTTAAAGTTGAGGGCTAATAAAAGAATTCTGGTCATGTTCCTTGGATATCATATTTTAACCCCTTTTTATATAATTCCAGCCTATCGGAAATCAGGTCAGCGATGGCTATCAGATAATGATAATGTAGTAATGATTTTGCCAATTGGTCATGGATATAAATGTCATTGAATCTAATGCATCCAAATTCATTTGTTGAGATAGTTTGTCGTCTCAATTAAGTTATTTTAAAGCAACTATCATGTTAAGCAGCCATAATATGACATCTAACACTCAGCTTTTTCAGCGTAACCCCGATATTCTCTACAGTACCATTGACAACGAAATTGTAATGATCGATGAAAACTTTGAGTCTTATTTTGGATTGCACGCAGTAGGCGCTGAGATTTGGAATCTTTTACAAACGCCTCACTCGATCGAACAAATTGCGGACAATTTAATAGAGCGTTATGACGTTTCAATGCACAAGTGCATGATCGATCTCCACTGTCTGTTTGATGAACTGATCGCTAATAACATGATTCTTTCGGTCAAGTGAAGGCGCTTCAAACCTGTTCTGGTGCTCCTATTTAAATCGGTTATCGCTCAATAAATGATGGTGGCTTTTAGGCTGCTTTTGTCTAGATATTAGGTCGAGGCTAGTTATTATACATAGGCCCAAATACGGTGATGACCCCTATGAAAAAAGACAATAATGAAACCCTCCGATATATTTGTTAGATTTGCTGGTAATCAGGCCGATCTTTCTCTGAATTACAACCAAGCTATCGAACTAGTGCGTGAAGCTTAAAGAAAAAATTGCATTTATATGGTGGTTGCCGAGCCAACACAAAATATGGCTGTTGAATTGTTTTTTGAGTTCAATGGTTGTTTGGCCCATTGTGAATATACTTCCATCTAGGTGTGCGCATCTATTTTTAGGGCACCCCTTTAAAAATAAGCAGTTATGCTTAATAACGACAGAAAGTCAATTTTCCGAGGCACGTCAAATTGCGGCATTAATGGAATTGGTGGCCGGCTCTGTTCCTTGGAGATGTGAATGTCTGGCTCAGGCAATTTGCGTAAACTGGTTATTCAAGCGGCGGAAGATACCATCTATTACTTATTTAGGAGCCGCGTTTGAAAAGGATGCTGAAGGCGGTATGCAAGCACATGCTTGGATCTGTGTTGGCCCCAGTGTCGTGCTCGGTCATCATGCAAATCGTTATTCACCGATCGCGACGTTTACCTCCACTGATTTATCCGATTACGAATAAAGTCAACAAAGCCTTCTATCTAGTATTTCCTGGCGCCCTGTACTTCCTTGGATGGACATGTCGAGTTAAATTGCAAATTGGCAAAATGCTTGAATCCTTTATTTCTGCGGCATTGGGATCTTTGAGGCAAGTAAGTGTGGATGATAATCAACTTTACTTTTGGCTTTTATGCCGGGTCATAGTGTTCATGTCAAACTATAGACATCGCTTATTCTGGGGTGGTACTGTATGTCGTGTGGTAGCTGATTTAGCCCTTCTCAACCTATCGCATATCGCACACAGCAACATTTTGGATCTTACTGTATATACGCACAAAATCTAGTGTTGTAACAGGGTCGCTTCGCCGCACAAAAATTACTCTGTAGTGAAGAGTTTAAACCTAGCCTTAGACAGGCTAAAGCTATTCACCCTAGCTCGACCGCTACGATGATAGCTTTCACTTGAACACATAAATCCTAGAAGGAAGGGGAATCCCATGCGTCTGTACTTTGTAATAATTTTTTTGGCCCTTTGTTTGACTGCATGCGGTCAGACGCAACCAGCAGCGACATCGCAAAAAATACAGAGTGAGAGCGCCAACTCCACCCTTTATCACAATGGCCCCATCATCACCATGGCTGGTGATGATTTGATCACTGAGGAAGCCCTAGTAGAAGAAGATGGTAAGATCGTATTTGTCGGTGACTTGGCTCAGGCAAAAACCCTGGTCGACGATGGCGTCAAAGAGGTTGATTTGCAAGGCTCAACCATGTTGCCAGGTTTTATTGAACCTCATCTGCATCCTTCTTTGGCAGCTATCATGCTACAAAATGAAATAATAGCGCCATACGATTGGAAACTCCCCTCAGGAGTGAAGCGTGGCGTTTCTGGTCAGGACAATTACCGAGCAAGGATCACCGAATCAATTAAAGCAAATGCTAAACCCGATGAGATTTACTTTATTTGGGGTTTTCATCAGCTTTGGCATGGAACCCTATCACGAGAGTTATTGAACAAGATAGCCGGGGATCAACCCGTTGCGGTAATTCATCGTTCTTTTCATGAAGTTTATTTAAATGATGCTGCCATTGAGGCGTTGGGAATTTCTGAGCAAGACTACGTCAATAATCCTCAAGTCGACTGGTCCAAGGGTCATTTCTATGAGGGCGGTTGGCTTGCTCTTGTACCAGCAATGGCACCCGTTTTACTAAAACCCGAAAAATATCGTCAGGGGTTAGCAGTAATGACTCAACTTCTTCGGCAGAATGGCATTACCACTATCGCTGAACCAGGTTTCCCGAGCTCTGATTTTGAAGGCGAACTGGCACTGCTTAAAGATGAGATGGCAAAGAACCCGCCTTACGATGTTTACCTCATACCGAGTGGCACCCAACTCTACAGTATGAAAGGCGGAAACAAAGAAGCCCTGGCTTTCATTGAAACCCTGGCAAGCACAGATGACTTCAATACCACCAATCTGCATTTTTTACCCAAGCAAGTGAAATTATTTGCTGACGGCGCGATTTACTCTCAGCTGATGCAGATGAAAGACGGCTATACCGATGGTCACGAGGGAGAGTGGATGACTCCATTACCGTTGTTCGAAGAGCAGGCAAAAATGTATTGGGAAAATGGATACAGAATACATGTTCACGCCAATGGTGATTTAGGTCAGCTGATGGTAATTTTTAACGTTGCTCGATTGCAAGCCGACTACCCGCGCCAAGATCATCGTTTTACTCTACATCATATGGGGTACTTTACTGCGGACATGGCTGATAAAATGTCCAATCTAGGTATGGAAGCGTCAGTGAACCCCTATTATTTATGGGCATTAGCTGATAAATATTCTGACAACGGGTTAGGGCCTGATCGTGCTGAAAATTTGGTTGCACTCAAATTATTGGTTGATCGTGACATCCCCTTGTCCTTCCATTCGGATTTTTCTATGGCTCCAGCAGAGCCTTTAACCTTAGCTTGGACTGCTGTAAATCGCGTAACATCGCAAGGCAGTCAAATGTCTCAAGAACAGAGAATTAGCGTTCATGAGGCTTTTAAAGCGATTACCATAGATGCAGCACGTGCCCTTAACCTCGAGAATCAGATAGGGTCTCTAGCAAAGGGCAAGGTTGCTAATTTCACTATCCTAGAAGCGAATCCATTCGAGATTGATCCAATGAATATAAAGGATCTAAAGGTCAAAGCTCTTGTTTATAAAGGAAAGATACAGCACAACAATTCGATTCCGGAAAACAACAGCGGTGACTTAGCAGCTAAAAATTGATTGACTCATGCGGCCAGATTTGTCGTTTTTGTATTGCATTTACACAGCATCGCTATAACGAGTTCCGTAATAGGGCAGCACATCAATGGTTCGAAAAACGCAGATAGAAATGTGTCTATGTTCGAACGCTTTGAGTCCCTCCAAGGAAACGTTTTATGCCTTCTTCTCGGATGTCTTGATTCATTGACGCTCGCAATTAATCAAGTTGAGATGGTATCAAGTTAATCACATATCTCCGGACAGCGACCTACAGCCGCTTTATCTTTCAACGTTATAGTTGTTTTTTACCGACTAAACAACCGCTTTGATAGGGCGCAATTCGTTTATAGATCGTTGACCGTTATTTAAATTATTCGATCTATGTTTTGACATATAAGGACCAAAAGAGATGATCAATTCAGTTACATTTTTGTTTATTGGCTCATTTTTGAGTTTTGTTTACGAATAAACTTATTCTGATCTCAATCAGTTTGTAATTGTCTTTGGGTGTGATTGCAATTGAAACGCCGAGACTATCCTTATGCCTTTGCTTGTATGAGAGAAGATGGTAGCTATGACTGGACTTGAACCAGTGACCCCAGCATTATGAATGCTGTGCTCTAACCAACTGAGCTACATAGCCATCCCATCTGAGCTTCGAAAAACGGCTGTTTTTTGAAGAGGCGTGAAGATACACCTGTGGATGGACCTAGTCAAGATAGAGGCGTCTAATTTTTCGTTAAAAATTCAAACAAAAAGGGTTGCCAACTAAAATTGACAACCCCTTAAAATTTGGTGGAGGCGGCGGGGATCGAACCCGCGTCCACAAGCCCTCCGCTCAACGGTTCTACATGTTTAGTTTGCCTTTAATTTAACCCCTTCCAACTGGACAAACGCACTCGGTGCGGGGCGGGTCGAATTGCGTTTTAGCGGCGGTTTAATCGACACAAACAGCTCGCGATTTCATGTGAGATGAGATCTCAAAGTCCTAAGCCATGAACAACTCGGGCGAGACCCTAGCAGGCTTAAGCTGCTAGTGCGTAGTTATCGTCGTTTGCAACTATAACTTTTACAGCTAGTTTTAAGAGATAGTCTGTAATGCTCTACATGCACCGAAGGTTTCGCGACCCATGTCGAAGCCATGTCGCCCCCGTATTTTGAGGGGCGGCAAGATTAAAGTCGCCCCAATCAGTCAGAGCCGCGCTGATAAATTAACTAGCACGCCACTCTATTTGAACAGCAAAGCAAGCAACTGCCCCACTCATGCGGAGTATATGGGGGCGAATTGGTCTAATCAAACATTTTTCAAATTAATTCGGCATAATACCGGTCGACCGAGTTAATAATTATTCAAAAATAGGATGTCACAATCAGCTCCCAACTCAGATTTCACAGCGGACTCACGGACTAAAAAGTACGTCACACCCTTTGCTTTTAAGGTACATGACAGTCTGCTGGGCAAGCGCCTTGCTAGCCCGGTACGAAGATTGGCAGCGATCTCGATCGATCTGCTGATTGTTGCTTTGTTAACGACGTTGAGTAATGTCTGGCTGTCGATAATCGTTTTATTGGTATGCATTAATGCGTATCTACATATTCACCATGAGCCAAATAAAAAGTGGGCTAAGGTAAGTTTATTTGTTGCTTCGGGCTTTGCCATCGTGATGCTGTTGTTTCAATTCGTCTTAAATGATCACTTGGTGTTAACAGAGCCAGTTGTTGATTCTGATAATTCGTCTGAGTTGAAACAAACCAACAAAATAACTGAATTTGAAGGGTACTACTACAGCATCGATATTGCAGATCCCGATTTGCGCAACAATGCGTCATGTGGCGATGATCTCAAATGTGACAAGAGTTTTCTTATTGCGGTGCTGCGTGATATGGCTAGCGATGATTTGTCAAATGGAGAAATCATCGACAGCTTTTCGGAGTTGCGTGTATTTCTTCAAAAAAATGAGATGTTGGCTGATGATTTAGAAGACATCGAAGCAAATGATATTGCGTTCGACTATTTGTTTGATAGCAGTCAATCCAACGATGTTTCTTTGGGTACCGGTGTGCTTGATTGGATAAAAGACGCGGTCTCCGAACTGGGCCGAAGTTTTGGTTGGGCGGCGGTTTATTTTAGCGCCTTAACGGCTTGGTTAAGTGGTCAAACCATCGGTAAAAAACTATTCGGCATCAGGGTTGTTAGAATAGACGGTAAAAATATAGATCTCTGGGAGAGTGTCGGCCGTTACGGAGGCTACAGCGCCGGTATCGCGACGGGTTTTTTGGGTTTCTTGCAAATTTATTGGGACGGCAATCGACAGACTATTCAGGACAAAATCTCTGAGACGATGGTGATACGTAATAGTTGAAGCTAACGGGATTTTCTGTTTTTGAGCGTGGCTCTCGTCGATTTCCTGATCGGGCGTAAAACTTATGGCGATTAAAGGTACTTTTCGGTGATGTCACTGACCTCTCTACGTCATTTTTCGTACTAGTTTTAGTGTTACGCTTTGCTCCAATAAAGAAAACAGATCTAACCAACAAGCAAAATAGAAATAAAGGTAAACACAGTTTTGGCAAACAGAGCACAAGAATATTGGAAGGCTAACGTACGCTTAATACTTAAATTGCTAGTGATTTGGTTCACAGTCCCGTTCCTAGGCGGCATAGTTTTTGTCGATAGACTCAATCATTTCAGTCTGGGTGGTTATCCTCTGGGATTTTGGTTGGCGCAGCAAGGAGCTATTTATTTATTTGTGGCACTAATTTTCTATTACGCCAAGAAGATGTCTGATTTGGATGATCAATTTGGTGCAGGGGACTAATATGAGTTTGCAATTGCTCACCTACTTGGTTGTTGGGTTTACTTTTACTCTCTATATTGGCATCGCTATTTGGGCTCGTGCGGGCTCAACAA
Organism: Gammaproteobacteria bacterium; assembly: GCA_022447525.1. Classification (GTDB taxonomy): domain Bacteria; phylum Pseudomonadota; class Gammaproteobacteria; order Arenicellales; family Arenicellaceae; genus Arenicella. The sequence goes on along the minus strand of JAKVBA010000008.1, from coordinate 42,860 downwards.
AAGAATTTTATGTTGCCGGTGGTGGCATACATCCTATTTCTAACGGGATGGCTACTGCGGCAGACTGGATGTCTGCTGCGTCTTTTATTTCCATGGCTGGATTGATCGGTTTCATTTACGAGGGCTACGGTGGTTCTGTGTTTCTACTTGGTTGGACCGGCGGTTACGTTTTACTGGCAATGTGTCTAGCACCCTACCTTAGGAAGTTTGGTAAATTTACTGTTCCCGAGTTTGTTGGCGATCGTTTTTATTCAAACGCTGCTCGTATTGTCGCTGTTGTCTGTTTGATTATTGCCTCAGTTACTTATGTTATTGGGCAGATGAAAGGCATTGGGGTCGCATTCAGTCGGTTTCTTGAGACGTCTTATGAGACTGGCCTAACTGCAGGTATGTTAATTGTTTTTATATACGCCGTGCTTGGTGGAATGAAAGGGATTACCTATACACAGATAGCACAATACGTTGTTCTTATATTTGCTTACACTATTCCAGCTATTTTTATCTCCCTCAATCTAACCGGCAACCCTATCCCTCAGCTTGGATTGGGAGGCACGCTGGCCGATGGTACTTATGTTCTGGACAAGTTGGACCAAACGGTAACGGAATTGGGTTTTAACGAGTATACGACCTCGGTAAGAGGAAGCAGGTTGAACATGTTCGTTTACACTTTAAGCTTGATGCTAGGGACAGCTGGGCTGCCTCACGTGATCATACGTTTTTTTACTGTGCCTACGGTAAAGGATGCGAGGAGATCAGCGGGCTGGGCATTAGTTTTTATTTCGGTGCTGTATACCACGGCACCAGCCGTAGCAGCAATGGCACGGTTGAACTTGATGGACACTGTTGAGCCTAGTCCAGGTAATTATCTGCAATACGATGAGCGTCCTCAGTGGTTTAAAAACTGGGAGAAAACTGGCCTATTGAAGTACGAAGATAAAAATAACGATGGGCTCATACAATACAGCGCCGATCCAGCCGTAAACGAGATGGTCAAAATAGATAATGATATTCTTGTTCTGGCTAACCCTGAAATTGCTGCATTGCCTAATTGGGTAATAGCCCTGGTGGCGGCTGGCGGTTTAGCTGCGGCATTGTCCACAGCCGCAGGTCTACTTTTGGCTATTTCGTCGGCCATTTCTCATGATCTTTTGAAAGGAGTGTTTAATCCGAATATCTCTGAAAGGGGTGAGTTGAGAGCGTCGCGCATAGCTATGGCTTTTACGGTACTGTTGGCGGGCTATCTTGGTTTTAATCCGCCAGACTTTGCTGCCGGTACTGTAGCGTTGGCGTTTGGTTTAGCTGCCTCTTCAATTTTTCCGGTCTTGATGCTGGGCATATTTTATAAGCGTATGAACTCTCAAGGTGCCATTGCTGGCATGATGTCTGGTTTGGGAGTTACTCTTTTTTATGTTTTTCAACATAAAGGGATAATGTTTATCCAAGGTACCTCATTTCTAGGGGGCATGGATCACAATTGGTTTTTTGGCATAGAGCCAAACGCGTTCGGTGCTGTGGGAGCGCTAGTAAACTTTACCGTCGCAATCAGTGTAGCAAAGTTAACACCTGAACCACCTGATAATATACAAAAGCTTGTCGATGATATTCGGTCTCCACATGGCATCACTGCTCCACTCTCTCACTAGCATCGAAAACAGAATCAGTTTTGTCGTCTTTTTGGAAGAATAAACACCTTGTTGCTGCATTGCTCGTCAGTCCTGTGTTGGCGTTAGTCTCATATTATGGAGTCGATCTCGCAGTCCGAGAAAGGCCGCAGCCAGCTGTGGCCGGACAAACTTATCGATTAGTAGCCAAATCAAATTGTCGGTATAGCAGTGGAAAGTGTGAACTCGGGAATGGAGAGTTCACCGTCACACTGGTTTATGATAATGCCAACAAACAATTTACCTTACGAGCGTCACACCCTTTGCAACAAGCGGTTCTTGGTGTTTCCAAGACTTCTAACGCAGAGAATGCGCCAGTTCCTATGCAAAACTTGACCGCGGATAAAAAGTCTTGGGTGGTGATTATGCCTGGGGATGTCAAAGTGAACTATAACGCTAGACTCGTAGTGCGTGCCCTTGATGCTTTTTACTACGCTGAGACTCGACTGCACTTTATCGAATATGCGGCAAGCTTTAATAAAGACTTACGTCCAAATATAAACTAATCAGATGCAGCGTCATTGTGATACAAAAGTGCAATTAGAAAACTTGTTAGATAGGTAGTTACCATGTCCGAAAATCCCGTATACCCAGTGTTCGCCAACATTGAAAGTGAAACCCATCTTACTAAAGAGCAGTATATGGAAATGTATCGTGAGTCACTGTCTGATCCAGATGTATTTTGGGCCAAACAGGCCAAGCAGAATCTCGATTGGTACGAAACATGGGATCAAGTGAGTCAATATGATTTCAACACCGCCGAAATTGCTTGGTTTAAGGGTGGCAAGATCAATGTCTCGGTCAATTGTATAGACCGGCATTTACCACAAAGGGCAGGACAAACAGCCATAATCTGGGAAGGTGATAACCCAGAGCAAAGCCAATTAATTACCTATCAAGAACTGCATGATCAGGTATGTAAATTAGCCAATGCCATGCGAGCAAAAGGTATCAGTAAAGGCGATAGAGTATGTTTATACATGCCGATGGTTCCCGAAGCAGTGTATGCCATGCTGGCCTGTACTCGCATAGGGGCTATTCATTCGGTGGTTTTTGGTGGCTTTTCACCCGAAGCCTTGCGAGGAAGAATTAACGATTCTGAATGTAAGATGGTGATCACTGCTGACGAAGGAGTGCGAGGAGGGAAGCCCATTCCATTAAAAGCGAACGTTGATCAAGCTTGCGAAAAAACACCTTCAGTTGAATCTGTGCTTGTGTGTAAAGTAACCGGTGGGCGCATCGGGTGGACAGAAGATAGAGATGATTGGTATCACGAACTCATGGCTGATCAACCGAATACTTGTGAGCCAGAAATTATGGACGCAGAAGACCCTCTTTTTATCTTGTATACCTCGGGATCCACTGGCACCCCAAAAGGCGTTATGCATACGACCGGAGGCTATTTGCTGTATGCGATGATGACATTTAAATATGTTTTCGATTACAAGGATGGCGACGTGTATTGGTGCACAGCTGACGTTGGTTGGATTACTGGACATTCTTATTTGACCTATGGTCCGCTTGCCAACGGTGCAACAACCTTGGTATTCGAAGGGGTGCCAACTTATCCAGATGCAAGTCGATTCTGGAAAATTGTCGATAAGCATCAAGTCAATATATTTTATACCGCTCCTACGGCTTTGCGTGCATTAATGGGCGCTGGCGATGAGTTTCTTGCAGATACGAATAGAGACAGTCTCAGAATTTTGGGTACCGTTGGAGAACCAATTAATCCGGAAGCATGGGAATGGTATTTCCACCAAGTTGGCAAAGCCGAGTGCCCGATAGTTGACACCTGGTGGCAAACCGAAACTGGAGGCATTATGATAGTGCCACTGCCGGGTGCCACGGCTACAAAACCAGGCTCGGCCACCTTGCCATTTTTTGGCGTTGAGCCTGTGTTATTGGATGACAATGGAAACGAACTTGAGGGAGCCGCATCGGGTAACTTAGCCTTATCAAGATCATGGCCTGGGCAAATGCGGGGGGTCTATAATAATCCTAAACGATTCCATGAGGCTTACTTCTCGATGTATTCAGGATACTACTTTACTGGCGATGGATGTCGTCGTGACGAAGATGGTTATTATTGGATCACTGGCCGCGTTGACGATGTGATTAATGTTTCTGGCCATCGCATGGGTACGGCTGAGGTTGAGAGCGCGCTTGTTTTACACGAAGCGGTAGCCGAGGCTGCAGTAGTTGGTTATCCGCATGAGATCAAAGGCCAAGGTATTTATGCTTACGTTACATTAATGGCAGGTGAGGAATACACGAATGAACTCAAATCAGAATTGGTAAAACACGTCCGAACCGAAATTGGCCCGGTCGCAACGCCAGACATTATTCATTGGGCACCTGGGTTGCCTAAAACAAGGTCGGGAAAAATCATGCGTCGAATCCTCAGGAAGATAGCTGAAAATGAAATTGATAACCTTGGTGATACCAGCACTTTGGCTGATCCAAGCGTTGTAAATGATTTGATAGCCTCACGGTAGTTGATCGTATTTGACCCCAGTTTAGTACTAGATATAGTCTATTCAAAAACTAGGGTCTGTCCTGGTTCGCCGAGTAGGGATGTTGCCGATGCATATTATTCATTCCTTGTGCATACCAAGCTTCACTACGAACAGCATCTGTTGTCAGTTATCATTTATTGAGGAACCTGGTCCTCTTGCGTGAGTAGAAATTTGACATGCTGACTACGAGGCAACCAAAAATAGTAAACAAAACCAAGGTATTGAGGTGAGCATAGTGAGTACTTCTTTTTACGACTTGAGTGTCGGATCATTTCTACAAACTGTCTCGGGAATGAAGCGAGTTTTAAATAAGGGCGCAGAGTTTGCTGCTAAAAATGACATCGACCCCAACTCATTTGTAGGGCTAAAAATCCACGATTCGATGTTGCCGATGTTGTTCCAAGTGGTTTGCATACCGATGCACTCAACCAAGGCTATTGAGGGAATAAAGGAGGGGGTTTTTACGCCACCAAAATCGATTGACCCAACCGACTATCAAGGTTTAATGGATATCGTTGTTGCAACTGAAGAGGCTTTGAAAGCGTACACTCCTGAGGAAATTAATGGCCTCGCCGGTAAGAGTATGGTTTTTAAAATGGATTCTCTTGAACTGCCGTTTACAGCGGAAAATTTCGTTATGTCGTTTTCGCTGCCAAATCTCAATTTTCATGCGACGACTGCTTATGATCTACTCAGAGCTCAAGGCGTACCGCTGGAGAAAGCAGACTATCTAGGCAAGATGCGAATTGGCGTTTAAACCATAGGATAAAAGTTAAAATTATGTCAAAAGATTTATTCGATTTGAGTGGCAAGGTGGCTTTAGTCACCGGAGCCAGCAGAGGCATTGGTGAGGCAATTGCAAAGCTGTTTGCGCATCATGGTGCCCACGTCATAGTCTCAAGTAGACGAGCGGAATCCTGTGATGATGTTGTTCGTGTAATAAGCGAAGCTGGCGGCTCTGCCGAAACCATGGCCTGCCATATTGGGGATATGGACAATATTTCCGCAACTTTTGCAGAGATTAAACGTAAACACGGTCGCTTGGACATCTTGGTCAATAATGCAGCAGCTAATCCGTATTTTGGTCATATTCTTGATACCGATCTTGGAGCGTATAACAAAACGGTCGACGTAAACATCCGTGGATACTTCTTTATGTCAATCGAGGGGGCTAAGTTAATGCGTGAAAATGATGGTGGAAGTATCATAAACACGGCATCTATTAACGGCATACAACCCGGTGTGAATCAGGGTATATACTCGATCACCAAGGCAGCCGTGATTAATATGACGAAGTCTTTCGCCAAGGAGTGTGCGCAGTTTAATATCAGGGTAAATGCATTACTGCCAGGGCTTACTAAAACCAAATTTGCTGGTGCGTTGTTTGAAAATGAAAAAATGCATAAACTAGCGATGGCCACGATTCCAATGGCAAGACATGCCGAACCAGAAGAAATGGCTGGTACGGTTTTATATTTGGCATCTGATGCGAGTAGTTATACAACCGGAGAGTCGATTGTAGTCGACGGCGGTTTCACGATATAAACACAGTTGATTAAGATATTAAAAATTACCGCTATCGTCGTCATTGTATCGACGACGTACTTATTACTCTGGCCTGTGCCGGTAGAGCCTGTGGTTTGGAAACCCTCTATCAACAAAGGTTATGTGGCTGATTATTCCCGCAACAGTCTGTTAAATCGCTCCACCAAGCTGTCTATGGGGAATTTCTCTGGGCCTGAGGCAGCTATAGTCTTACCCTCTGGAGATGTAATTGCAACCTCACATGAAGGGTGGCTAGTCAAATACAATAAGGGTCTTGGCCAGGCTGTTCCGTGGGTGGAATTAGGTGGCAGACCTCTCGGGTTAGATGTCGGTGCGGACGGAAACATATGGGTTGCGAATGCTTATCTAGGATTACAAAAAGTAGATATGTCGGGTAATGTATCGTTAGTCTTGGATGAAGTGGAGGGCACGGCAATAAAGTACGCTGATGATGTTGCTTGGGCAGCCAATGGTAAGTTGTACCTCAGCGATGCCACCATGCGTTTTCCGGCGCAGGAGTGGGGTGGGACTTATCCGGCCAGCATTTTAGACATCGTCGAACACGATACCACCGGCAGAATAATAGAGTTTGATCCCAAATCTAGACAAGCAAAGATAATCAAAGCCGATTTATCATTTGCTAATGGTGTGGCTGCGTCGCTTTCGGATGATTATATATTGGTAAATGAAACCGGAGAATATAGGGTCTGGAAAATATGGATCGAGGGTGAGCGAAAAGGCGAGAGTGAAGTTATTTTAGATGCTTTACCGGGTTTTCCAGACAATATAGCCCGTGGCCTCAATCGTAACTTTTGGCTGGGTATCGTGTCGCCACGATCAAAGGCTATGGATGATTTGGCGGGCAAGCCCTTTTTGCGCAAAGTCATGATGCGGTTACCGAGTTTTATGCAGCCTGAAGCCAAACACTATGGAATGGTGATCGAGATAGGTGAAGACGGAGCTGTGTTGAGTAATTTACAATCTCCAAATGGTGAATTATTTACCACCACGGGGGTTGCCGAAACCGATGAGAGTCTGTTTATAACTAGTCTTACTGCACCGTTTTTGGCCAGGCTATCTAAAGCTGATCTAAAAGACCCTAGTTTGAAAAGTAAGGGTGCAGAAAGCAAATAATTGATCAGAGTCTTTTAACGTATTCTGACTTCTGCTTTATGACTTGAATTTGAGCCTTTGATTGGATGGGTTTCTTCGTTATGAAACGTATAGACTAAGGAAAACTTTGGAAGGCTCGTTCGGTTTTTACCAGCCGCATGAAAACAGTGAGCGCTAAATAAAAGAAGATCTCCCGCATTTAATTCCACCAATCGCTGAGTATCCAATCGTCCGGCGTTATCAGGGTGGTCCGGGAGTAAAAACTGGGCTTCATCTAAAGCTTCGCGCCTTACTTCCCATCGATGAGAGCCAGGCAATATCTTCATACAGCCGTTGTCTTGTCGTTCATCGCCGAGAGCAACCCAAGCATTGACTAGATACTTATTGTCAAAATTCCAATAGCGAGTATCTCTGTGCCAGTGAGTCTCCGAGCTAAATTCAGGTAACTTAGTCATTATACAGTTATGATGATTAGGGTTCAGGTAGAGTTGCTTGCCGCCGAGTATCTGTGCGATTGAATCCACGATTTCCGGTGTTTCAGCGACTTTTTTGAATACGCTATGCCGTTGAAAAGCCAATTTTAAGCGTCGTATAGTATCTCCACCAGCCGCGGTTGTGCTTTGCGGCGCTCCCGGATATTGAACAGCTGATTCGAGCTCGAATGGCTCGATTCTATCCCCAAGATGAGCCGTAGTTGTCTCTCTTAGGGCTTTTATTTCTGAATGGGCAAAGACTTCTGGAATTACTAGATACCCGTCAATTTTGAACTGCTGGATTTGGGCGTGTGAAAGCATATTTATTGAGACTCACTGTGGTGAGTGGTTTAGCTACCTGCTGTCAAATGTAAAAACCTTGCTCAAACTGCAATCAATGGTTTTAACTGGCCGCATTTTACCTTACTCTTAGGGATTAACCTAAACATTAAAAAAGCCGAGACAATTCTCTGTGTCGGTGCACAAAAATCACGGTTTTTACGTCGATTTTTTCTTTCGAGTGGTTGTTGCTTTAATAATGCGTTAGCGAGCAATAGTCTTTTGATAACACGCTTTTCGATCTATGTCTTTTCCTCAGTTACATACTGGTCATCAACAGACCAGCAAAAACTGAAGTAGGCTGATTTAACGATTAAGTCGGAATAAGTGTTTTGAAAAAGTTGGCTAAGGAATTTCAATGCGTTTAAAACATATCAAACTTTCTGGTTTTAAGTCGTTTGTTGACACCACAAAGGTGTCCGTACCAAACAATTTAATCGGCATCGTTGGACCTAATGGCTGCGGTAAATCAAATGTGATCGACGCAATCCGATGGGTCATGGGAGAGTCCTCTGCAAAAACACTGCGCGGGGACAGCATGGAGGACGTTATTTTTAATGGATCTGCTGCTCGCAAACCCGTTAATCGCGCTTATGTTGAATTAGTCTTTGATAATTCAGATGGCAGTGCTCCGGGTAATTGGGCGAAGTTTGCTGAAATAGCGATTCGTCGTGAGTTGGTTCGAGATGGAGGGTCTAAATATTTCATCAACAAGGGCCGATGTCGGCGTAAAGACATTCAAGATATTTTCCTCGGTACAGGCTTAGGACCACGATCCTATTCAATTATTGAGCAGGGCATGGTTGGGCGCATTGTCGAGTCTAAACCTGAAGACCTACGAGTATTGATCGAAGAAGCCGCGGGTATTTCGAAGTATAAGGAGCGCCGTCGAGAAACAGAGAACCGTATTCGACATACACGTGACAATTTAAGTCGCGTCGAAGATATTATTGGCGAACTGGAAACACAATTACGCCGTCTAAAGCGACAAGCTAATGAAGCCGAACGTTATAAAAAACTCAAAGAAGAGCAGAGAGAGTTAGATTCGACTTTAAAAACTCTTCGATGGTCGAGCTTGCAAGAGCAAGTGAAAGCCAAGGACGTTGAATTAGAGCGATTGCAAACTGAGTTTGAAGCTCAGGTTTCCGAGCAACGCGATGTAGAGTCCCAGATTGAGGCGATGAGACAGCAACAAGCTGAACTAACAGAAGTGCTGAATGTAGTGCAGGCAGAATACTACGGTGTTGGTGGTGAAATCGCGGCGTTGGAACAATCGATTGAGCACGCGCGCGTCACGCGTCAACAACAACAGGATGAGTTCGATCGCCTAGCTGAAACTCAAAGAGAAGCTCAACATCACCTTGAATTAGATCGGACTCGGCTTGATGAAGCAGAAACAACTCAGCTTGAGTTGGAACCGATGGTTGAGGAGCTGGCAGAAGCCTATGAAGTAGCACTGACTAAGTTTCAACAAAGCGACGAGGCATATCAGGTTTGGCAAGAAGAGTGGCAACAACTTAATCGTGATGCCGCTGACCCTGAACGCGAGCGCGAAGTTCAGTCTACCCGTATAGAGGAGCAACAGAGGCAGATTCATCACTTCACGCAAAGAAGCGAACAAGTAAATACCACTTTGAGTGATATTGAAGAGAAGCTGAATATGGAAGAAATTCAGCAGCTTAAAGAGGCTGTTGAAGTAATTGACATAGAGTGCGCTGAACTGGAGGAATCATTAAAAACACAGGATAACCAGGTCGTTGACCTACGGGCTGAGCTAGATGAAAGTCGAGAGCGATACAATCTGGTAAGGCATAAATTACAAGACGATTCCGCACAACTCAACTCACTGAAAGCTCTGCAAGCCGCGGCATTGGGTGAGGATAACAAGGAAATAAATCAATGGATGCAGTTGCGGGGTATCAAGGACAACCAGCGACTCGCTTCTAAGCTCGAGGTTAGCAACGGCTGGGAACTTGCAGTGGATACCGTACTGAGTCGTCAATTGAACGCGGTATCAGTGCAAAAACTTGAAGAGCTATCTAATGATTTTGATAGTTTTCAAGATGGACGCGTCTGGCTTGTTGATGAAAGCTCTGCACCAGTCAATCAAGTTGATAAAAAGTTGGCACTTTTAGCGGACAAAGTCGTCGGCAAGGGCATTCAAGTTGAGGGCTGGTTTTACGGTGTTTATGCCGCTGAGTCGGTTGCCGACGCAATCAAACAACGTCACGTACTGGCCGCACATGAATCAATAGTCACCCGTGAAGGTTGTTGGATAGGAACCAACTGGGCCTCTTTTGGTGTTGATAATGCCGAGGGCGGGCTTTTGCAGCGAGAGGCAAAAATTGAAAAATTAATCGCCGACGTTGATATAGCCAGTCACGACCTTCAAAATATTCAAGCTCATGTTGACAACGCTCAAGCAAAAATAAAGGAGCTTGAGGGAGGACGAGAGCAGAGTCGCAATGATTTTAGAAGTAAGTCTCACCAAAGAAGTGACTTGCACAACAAGTTAAGTGGCATTGAGGCTCGAAGTGCCGAACTATTAACGCAGCGAGATAATTTATTGCTAGAACAACAGACACTAGCTGATCAGCTTGCTGCAGCCAAGGACGCGGTAAGCACTGCGCAAAAGTTGATGGAAGACGCCAAGGAGCTGGCAATGAATTTTGAGGCTCGTAGAGAGACATTGACTAGTCAAAAAGCGACCCTGAGCTCTGACCTCGAGATTTCCAGAGGTCAAGAAAGGTCGGCTAGAGACCAATTACAAACTAAACAGATAGAGCTCGAGCGCGCCCAATCCAGCAAAATAAGTCTGATGGAGAGTATAGAGAGGTTGAGTCAACAGTTAGAGGGTCAGATGACCCGTCGTGTTGAGCTGACTTCTTTACTAGAAAACGAAGAGGACCCGACCTCAGAACTTCGAGAGCAGTTACAAGCTTTGCTGGAGCGTCGTCTAGGAGTGGAAGGTGAGCTAAGTAAAGCACGTAATGACTTGGCTGAGTTTGAAAATCAGATGAAGTCGGCAGATCAAGCGCGAATCGGCTTTGATAGACAGTCTCAAACCGTGAGAGATAACCTCGAAAAAATAAGAATGTCACGCCAAGAGCTGGTAGTGAGAAGAGATACAATAGCAGAAAGCCTACATAAATCAGAAGAGGAGATGCAGATTCTGCAACAATCTCTGCCTGAAGACTTCGAGTTGATGTCGATAGAGAGTAACTTACAAGACGTTTCTCGCAAATTAGAACGAATCGGTGCGGTCAATTTGGTGGCGATTGATGAGTACGAAGAGTGTCTTGAGCGTAAGGTCTATCTGGATAAGCAGCATGCCGATTTGACCGAAGCGATGGCGACGCTTGAGTCGGCAATAAGTAAGATCGATAAGGAGACTCGAACTCGATTTAAAGAGACATTCGATTTACTTAATGAGGGATTTAAGGAGTTCTTCCCTAAATTGTTCGGTGGTGGCAGTGCTTACTTAGAGTTAACTGGTACTGATCTGCTGGACACTGGTGTGGGCGTGATGGCTCGACCGCCTGGCAAGAGAAACAGCACAATTCATCTTCTTTCGGGCGGCGAAAAAGCATTGACCGCCGTCTCACTTTTATTCGCGTTTTTCGAGTTGAATCCAGCTCCTTTCTGCGTCTTAGATGAGGTCGATGCACCGATGGATGATGCCAACGTAGAACGCTATGCTGGAGTGCTTAAGCAGTTAGGAGAGAAGACTCAACTACTTTTTATCACTCATAATAAGATTACTATGGAGGTTGCTGACATACTTGTTGGGGTAACCATGGCTGAGCCGGGTGTGTCGCGTCTTGTTGCTGTCGACGTAGCAGAAGCAGCCGCTATGGTTGCAAGTTAGGCCTCGTAATATGCTTTTTGACGGAATACGAAATGAGTGACTTACACATAATGTTTTTGGCTGTTGGGGCTTTGTTGTTTGTATTGGTCGTGTTTTTTTCGTATCTGCAGCAAAGAAGAAGCCGTACTAGTAGCCAAAAACGCCCCCCCGAAGTGAGGCAAAAGTCTAACCATGATCGAGCAAAAAGCGCTGAAGGCGATGATCAACAAGTTAGAGTCTCACCGGTGGTTACCGATAGTATGTCGAGTACCACTGCTGTGCAGGAACCTGAACGAGATGGTTTGGCTAACAAACTCAAGAATTTGGGTAAAGAACAAAAACGAGCGGCAGCCAAAAAATCAAGTGATAGTAATACAGACCAAGTTGCAGAAGTTGCTCACTCAAAGGCCGTCGGAAATAATGAGTCTAGCAGCGTAGATCAGAGTCACCAGCTTATTAAATCTGGCGATGTAATTACTACAGAGTTGGTTGCTAAGGTCTTGAACCCCGATCCGGTTGAGCAAAATAACTTGTTGGCTTTGTTTCGCGAGCATGATTTTAAGTTTCAACGGTCTGTTCATATCTATGGTTTAAACGAGCTAACTGACTTATGGAGAGATATTGAGTTTGAATTATCCTCGGCGCGCTTTTTAGAACTAGGGATTTCGATTCAATTATGTGATCAAGATGGAGCTATGGGTCAAAGAGAGTCCCACGATTTTCAGCAAATGGTGTATCAGTTTTGTGAGAAGTTCGATGCTCCTTTTGAATTCTCGATGGACTTGGATTCAGCGCTGGCGCAAGCCCAAACTTTGGATCGTATAGCAAGACGTTATGACTCTATGGCCGTGTTGAATGTCGTGCCTAAATCGAAATCAGGTTTTCGAATGGCGGACATACAAAGCTGCGCGCGAGATCTAATGATGTCGACAGATAAAAGTGGGATTTTCCTCAAAACGGAAGGACAAAAAAGTAATATCACCGTTTTGTATAGACTCGCATGTACTGATGGCGACGGCCATTTTGGGGTTCACACGGTCGGGCAAGGCGTGACAACGCCCGTACATGATCTGGTAATGTATCTCAAAGTTCCAGCCACCCCAAACCCTGAATCTGTGTTTCAGCAAATGGTAAGTGATGCGAATAATTTAGCCATCTGGTTGGATGGAAAGGTGGTGGATCGATCTGGCAAGGTCATGACACAGCGTACTTACTCCGCATTGATGCAGCAAATATCGGACATTGCGTACAGTATGGGTCAAGATGGCTTGATACCCGGTGATCAGGTTACCAAAAAACTCTTTTAGCATTCAAGATCATTCAGGCAAGCACATCGCAGAGCCGTAAGTAGATCGCTATCGTAATAAACTCAGCAGTCAACTCTTTTATGGTTAGTAAAAATATTCGTGACAGGCACCAGCTATTGTGCACTGAAATACAGCACCACAACGCTCTGTATTACACTGATGATTCCCCTGAAATTAGCGATTACGAGTATGACCAACTTATCAATGAGTTACTTTCATTAGAGAGCAAGTTTCCTGAACTTGTAACACCTAATTCACCGTCTCAGCGGGTTGGGTCTAAACCTTTGGATGAGTTTTCGCAGATCGAGCATCAGATGCCCATGCTTTCATTGAGCAACGGTTTCTCAGCTGAAGATATCCTAGGTTTTGACCAGAGGTTACATAAAGAAACAGACATTGACCAGAGTGAAGTGTTTGAATACATGGCTGAGCCCAAGCTGGATGGCTTGGCGGTCAGCATTATGTATGAGGATCAAAGATTGGTTTACGCTGCGACTAGGGGTGATGGAAGAGTGGGGGAAGACATAACTCATAACGTAAAAACCATTAAGAGTGTCCCCTTGGCTCTTCCGAAAGAGGCTCCTAGAAGGTTAGAGGTGAGAGGCGAAATCTTTATGCCGTTCAAAGGCTTTGATCAGCTCAATGCGAGTCAGTTAGCAAAAAACAAAAAAGCCTTTGTCAACCCAAGAAACGCAGCAGCGGGTAGTTTGCGTCAACTAGATAGTCGAATAACGGCGAAAAGGCACTTGGATATTTTCGTATATTCGATTGGTGTAAATAGTGACGCTGAGTTTGCAGTGACTCAATCTCAAGCATTGGAAAACTTAAAAATATTTGGTTTTCCAGTTTGTCCACTTGTTGAGGTCGTGCAAGGAGTTGATGGATGTTTGAATTATTATGAGCAAATGGAAATTAAGCGACCGACACTCGACTACGAGATCGATGGTATTGTTTACAAGCTTAATGATCTGAAGTTGCAGCAGGTTGCTGGATTCATAGCTAAAGCGCCTAGATGGGCATTGGCTCATAAGTTTCCGGCGCAAGAAAAAAGCACTATAGTGAGAGAAATTGATGTGCAGGTTGGTAGGACAGGGGCCATTACACCTGTGGCTCGATTAGAGCCTGTTTTTGTCGGAGGGGTTACTGTTTCCAATGTCACACTGCACAATAAAACCGAGATAGCTCGGTTAGGCATCCGAGAGGGAGACACGGTTATTGTGAGGCGAGCGGGAGATGTGATTCCGCAAATCGTTTCGGTGAATTTGTCGAAGAGAACTAATGACTCAGTGGAGTTTCATTTTCCATCGAACTGCCCAGTTTGTAATTCACCCGTGATTGCGGAAGGCGATGGAGCGATTTCTAGATGTACAGGTGGATTAATATGCGCTGCCCAAGTGAAACAGGCTATTACTCATTTCGTTTCTAGGAAAGCGATGAACATAGATGGTCTTGGCGAAAAGATTGTTGAACAATTGGTTGAGAAATCGTTAATAGAAACCGTCGCTGATATATATTCATTAACGCATGAACAACTAAAAGAGCTTGAAGGGTTTGGTGAAAAATCAGCCACAAATGCGCTCGAGTCTATTACCAAAAGCAAGGAAACCGAATTAGGCAGGCTGTTATTCGCTTTGGGTATTCCGCAGGTTGGCGAGTCAACTGCGCAATTGCTTGCCCAAAGTTTTGGTACCATTAACAAACTCGCGTCAAGTGATGCGCAAACACTGATGGCCTTACCTGATATTGGCCCAGTAGTTGCAGAAAATATTGTTGCGTTTTTCAACGCACCACATAATGCCGATGTCATTAAGCTATTGCTTGATAGAGGAGTCAGCTATGAAGTAATCGATGTCGATTCTGTAGTTGATCCTAACAGCTTACCGTTGAATGGAAAAACTGTGGTATTGACCGGTAGTTTCTCATCCATGAGTCGCGCAGAAGCTAAAAAGAAATTACAACAGCTTGGTGCGAAGGTTACCTCGAGCGTATCCAAAAAAACCTCATTAGTCATTATTGGCCAGGATGCTGGCAGCAAGGCCACAAAGGCTGAAGAGTTGGGAGTTAATACAACTGATGAGGAGGGCTTGATTGCAATGCTGAATTAATTCATTGCGCATTCAGGTAATTATTACTTAATCCAGTTGGAAATTTCTTTTGTCGGTTTTTCTTCTAAAATTACTTATCACAGCGACCTCTTGAGTTTTATTATTCCAATCAGATTCTAGCTTTGTGTATTCAGAGCAAGGTTTTACCAAATGGCCGTACTTCTCGTTGATATGCCAAGCAATCTCTTCCAAAAGCTCTATTTCATACAGATCATCGGCTTGATTCTGCCTGAGACTATAGGCAGTTTCACCCAGCGCATCCAAAACTTGGTTGATATCGATCGGTTGTTTCAGCGATTTGCTTTTGTCATTTAATGTGTTCTGTATGAGCAATTTGATATGTTCTTGATAAAGGTTGTCGGACAAAAACATCTCATCAATTGCCTTTGCTTTCGGGTTTAATTCGAGTCGGTTATTGCCGATTCCCTCGGACATGACTATCCAAAACCCTAGGAAGGTTAGTGGGTCAAAACTCGTGTCTTTTTGGTATGGTTCTTTATTTGCCATTCAGTGGATTTATACCTCTTATAACCGATTGTTTTGATGCAAGGTCTAACTTTCTAGTGGCTGCCCAGCGTGGTAATATCGCCCGGCTATGCCCTAGTGTCTCTTCAAGTTCATCGTACTTGTTACAACGTTAGCGCGAGCCTTTATGGCTGTCAAATTATTAAAAACGGTCAGCCTTTGAATTCTAGATTTTAATGTAAGAGATAATGAAATGAGTGAACATAGCGATCAACGCCTTTTTAACGTTGCAATAGTAGGTGCGACAGGCGCGGTTGGAGAAACTCTACTGGAAGTATTAGAAGAGCGAAATTTCCCGGTAGGTAATTTGTTTTTGCTGGCAAGTGAGCGCTCTGCTGGTTCGACCAAAACTTTCAAGGGTAAAACCGTCAGAGTGACCAATTTAGCTGATTTCGATTTTTCTCAAGTTGAAATTGGACTTTTTTCCGCTGGAGGATCAATTTCTGCTGAATATGCACCAAAAGCGGCGGCGGCTGGTTGTGTGGTTATCGACAATACTTCTCACTTTCGTTATGACGATGACGTACCGTTGGTGGTGCCAGAAGTAAACGAGGCTGATATTGCCAACTATAGAGAAGCCAACATAATCGCTAATCCAAACTGTTCAACCATTCAAATGCTGGTGGCTTTGAAACCGATTCATGATGCTGTGGGAATAGAGCGGATCAATGTATGTACCTATCAAGCGGTTTCTGGCACAGGCAAAGATGCAATGGAGGAGTTAGCCGGGCAGACCGCTAACTTGCTCAATGCTAAATCAGTAGAAACCACGGTTTACCCAAAACAAATAGCCTTTAATGCTTTGCCTCATATCGATGTCTTTATGGATAATGGGTACACCAAGGAGGAAATGAAAATGGTCTGGGAGACTAAAAAGATCATGGGCGATGAGTCTATTCAGGTTAACCCAACCGCAGTTAGAATTCCTGTTTTCTATGGGCATTCGGAAGCCTGCCATATTGAGACCAAAAAGAAAATTTCGGCAGCAGAAGTTACTAAACTTTTATCCGATTCACCCGGAATCGTCGTGCTTGATAAGCGTGAAAATGGCGGCTACCCGACTGCGGTTACCGAGGCGGTCGGTACAGATCCTGTGTACGTAGGTAGAATCCGTGAAGATGTATCGTATGACAAAGGTATCAACTTATGGATTGTTGCCGATAACGTTAGAAAGGGTGCCGCCACCAACAGCGTTCAAATCGCCGAATGTTTAATCGAAAAATATCTGTAAAGATTGTCCATTGGGTGGCTCTAAACAGCTGGCGATGCGATTACCAAATCTGGTTGCCAGTTAAATAAACCTAGATTCTCTTAATCAAACCCAGATTAAAACAAGCGATACGACTGAAAAAGCGGGGCAGATTTCGATGAGACTTACACATTGCCTCTGTACAAGTTGTATAAAACTGATGTAAATTATCACAATAAGTTGCTAACTTACTAAAACTAAAATAAAAAATAAGCTTCTTCTGGTGGGTTGATCGAGTAGGGTAAGCCATTGGTGGTTAATTTTTTATATAGAATGACCATACAAATAAATACCTTTTTACCTAACTTATTCAAAGGCTTGCAGAACACGCACTACAGGGTCGGAGAGCTAATATGGCGAAGCGCAGTACATTAACCATGCAAAAATTTCTTCCTTCCCGTAGTCGGAACCCGCAGTTGACTGATAGTAGCGAGTCGGACGAAAATATGCCCAAGATTGAATCCTATCCAAGTTTTTCTAAAATTGCGAAGCGCCTTCGTGCCGCGCAAAAATCCAGTAGCACAATGTCTGGCAAGATAGCAGCAGTAACAGCCGCCGCTATGTTGGTGAGTTCCCCAGCTTACTCATTGGGTTTGGGGGTTTTGGACCTAAACTCGAATTTGGACCAGCCACTAAACGGTACGATAACGGTCAATGTTGCTCCTGGTGATGACGTGTCGACGGTGGAGGCAATCGTAGCCAGCCGAGAAGAGTTTGAAGCGCTAGGAATTGACTATCCAGATTATCTAAAAGACATCAAACTGTCTGTAGAGCGCAGCGGAGCAGGGGCGATTATCAAAGTCTCAAGTGGCACCGTAGTGATCAAAGAGCCATTCATTCATTTTCTGGTAAAAGTAAATTGGTCAGGCGGAAACTTCGTACGTGAATACACGGCGCTGGTAGATCCGCCTGTATACGCTGCTGAATCTCCAAAGTCTTTTGCGCGCCCCAAGGCTGTTGGAACCGATCAATCATACGACGTTGCAGACGATTCCAACTCTTATGAAGAAAGCCCAGCGCTTGATGTGGAAACCGTTGTTGAGGAGGTAGATTCTTACTCCGAGGAAAATGATGTGTATGAAAGCACCCCTGCAGTGACAAACGATGCAGGCGTTGATGGAGCTGGAAATGACGCAAAGTACGGTCCCGTAGCGGCTGGCGAGTCCTTAAGTGTGATCGCTCAAGAATTGCAGCGTCAGGTGCCTGATCTAAGTATTTACTCGATTATGAAGGTGCTGCATGAGGACAACCCTGATGCCTTTATAAACGGCAACATCAACGGGTTGATAAAAGGTGCTGTCCTCACCGTTAGGGATATAAATCAAATCCGCGCAACTGACAGTGCCGAAGCCAGACGATTCTTTAGTGCTCAGGTAGCTGCCTGGGATCCCTCGGTATTGGTCGCAAGCGACTCGGGTCTGGGCGTGTCTCAAGACTCATACACCAGTGATTCGGAGTTGTTTGGTGGAACATCTGATGATTCGAGCAGTGTAGTCTCTGAGTTCGAAAGTTTTCAAGTTGGCGCCTCTGATGATAGCAGCCGTTTTTTGTCTGCTGCGCAGGGCTCAGGCAGTGAAGGTGAAGTTCTAGCCCTTAGGCAAGAAATTACCCAACTCAAAACGTCTTTGGCTTCGAGCGAGGCTGAGAACCAGGAATTAGCAGAGCGAGTGTCATTGCTTGAGGGGCAGTTAGCTGACATGAATCGATTGGCTGCTCTTAGTCTGGAAGACGCTGAGTTGGCAAACCTTGAGGCCAATCTGGCTGAGAATAACTCTGATAATTCACTAGCGAACGAATTTGAGAGCATTGATTCGTCGGAATTGGCTGATGACATAGTTGAGGGTGAGATTGATACCGCTGAATCGGCCTCTAATACCCTTACCACCGATGACTTGCTCAGTGAGTTTCTTGACGACCCTAGTGCGGTAGACCCAGAGGCCCCAAGCGATGGAGTTGAAGATTCTACTGATGAGCTGGCGGGTTCAGAGCCAGTAGTCGAAATAGCTGATAATATTAATCAAACTGAAAAAACTGGGGAAAGCGCATCTGCGCCCATAACAACCACGACTCCGGTAGTCGATAATACGAGTTCCGCTAATACAGAATCCATGCTAGACAAAATTGGCGGGGTTGTTCCAATTGCCAGTGGCTTAGGTGCGATTCTACTGGCTGGCATTGCTGTGTTTTTTGTCAGGAGAAGACGTGCTGCGGATGAGGAGTTCGAGATTAGCATGTTGTCTATCGAGAGTAATTCTCAAAGTCTTGATGTGGATACAGACACTGGGGCCTCGGCATCTATGTCTGCGTCGAGTGCTGTCTCGTCAGACTTGACCGCTAGCGACGGGGTTAATGCAGATAAAGAAACGTCGTTCCTGACCGTATACAGCGACAGCGATGCTGTGGTACAAGCGGATGAGGTTGATCCAATCGCCGAAGCCGATGTTTATATTGCTTATGGACGTGATGAACAAGCAGAGGAAGTGTTGCTGGATGGTATATCTACTAACCCCGATCGGTTAGATGTGAAGCAAAAGCTCTTAGGTTTGTACTTTAAGAATAAGAACACTGAGGGTTTCGAGCGAATCGCTGAGGAGCTGTTTGCGCAAAAAGATAAGATTGGTGGAGATCAATGGCAAGAAATTAGTGATATGGGTAAAGAACTATTGCCTGATAACCCTCTTTTTTCAATGACGGCCTCCGAGATTGAAGCTGTCGAAACACCACAACTTGATGATGGGCGCGGCACTGATGGGGTTAGATCTGATCTACTTGCCGTTGACGAAAAAACTGATATTCCCTCCTCTTTAGATGACGAATCCGAAATGCTCGTTTTTGACACGGTTGATGAGACCAGTGAAGGAGCAGCATTAGCTCTGGCTGAAGAAGCTAAGGATACAGTCAATGAAGCTGCAAGCGAGATGTCGGAATTATTAGCCGATTCGCTAGATGTCGATGAGTCTATTCAATTGATCAATTTTGACGAGGGACGCTCAGAAATAAGCCAGCTAGACGAAGTCGAGATCGATGCTTTAGCGGTTCAAGAATCAGACGATGGAGTATTGGAATTTGATTTGTCAGATGATGCGGCTGTTGAATCTGATGACGGTATCGAACTTGATTTGGATTCGGATCTCGATCTAACTGCTGAGATTAGTCAAAACGATCTGGTTTTTGATGATGTAGATTTAAACGAGGCAGCTAGTGTCGATGATCAAAAAAACTTAAGTGACGTACCTGAAGTAAGTGATCTCGTGATCGACCCGGATTACGACGAAGCTCAGACTCAGTATGAGCTCGCTAAGGTTTTTGTGGACTTGGGAGACGAAGACGGCGCGAGAAAAATCCTTGACGAGCTAGTGGCCAACGATGGCAACACAGAGGAATTACGGCAAAAGTCGAAAGAATTACTCGATTCAATGGGTTAATTTTTAAACAAAACTACGTCAATGAACTAGAGTCGCCCACTATTTGTCATGAATAGTGGGCGTTTTATATTGTACATATCGTATTTGCTTTTACAGAAGAGAATTCGACTTAACCCTTTTGTCAGTTTACGTTAGACTCCGCTTCTGAGAGTCTTAGTTGGCCAACGTCAAGTCATAGGCCGGTTTTATGAGCTTTTTAGGCATTTAGCTAAACCAATAGTTTATATGCGATAGTGTAGTTTGTTTGAGCGATTCTCAATTTGAGACCAGAAATTGCGGTGAAATGCATGAGATATGCGGCCTGTGTAGAGTATGACGGTGCTAACTTTAGTGGTTGGCAGACACAAAAACACAATGTGCGTACCGTTCAACAACAAGTGGAAAAAGCGTTGAGTAAGGTTGCTAATCACGACGTTGAAATTATCACTGCGGGTCGCACCGACACTGGTGTACATGCAACCCATCAAATAATACATTTTGATAGTGATGCTGAGCGCGATACCTTTGCTTGGTGTAGAGGGGTAAATCGTTTTATGGATAAAGATGTAAGAGTTCTATGGGTGCGACCAGTTTCCTCTGACTTTCATGCAAGATTCTCTGCATTATCCAGATCATATCGGTTCATTATTTACAATAATCCAATTCAATCTGCGATTTTTCGCACCGCGACATCTCATGAATATCGACCTTTAGACACTAAAAAGATGGTCGAGGCTGGCAAGAGTTTGTTAGGGCAGCACGACTTTACCTCCTTTCGGGCAGCAGGTTGTCAGGCGCATTCACCAGTTCGTACTGTGACTGAGTTTCAACTTGATTCAACAGGTGATTGGGTTTGGTTTGATATAAAGGCAAACGCCTTTTTGCAGCATATGGTGCGTAATGTCGCCGGTAGTCTAATAGAGGTTGGATGTGGTAAACGAGATATTGGTTGGATCCAGGAGATCTTACAGCAAAAAGATCGAACACTTGCAGGTATTACAGCACCCCCTCATGGCCTTTATTTAACCGGTGTCGAATACCCTAAAGAATTTCAGATTCCCACTAACACAAAGCTAATTAGCTTTTGGGGCTGAGACAATTGAAATCACAGCAGTTTCCGACTGTACTAGCCTTAGTTTTAGTAGTGATAATCGCTTTAATCTAAACAATAAATAAAGATCAATGAGAACCAGAGTAAAAGTGTGTGGCATGACACGGTCGGAAGACGTTCAATATGCGGTGGCCTGTGGAGTGGATGCACTTGGCTTTATTTTGCATGCTGATAGCCCACGCCTCATAAACATTGATATGGCAGCGCGAATAAGTCGACAAGTACCAGCTCTGGTAAACGTCGTGGGCGTTTTTGTGAATGCATCACATGATTTCATTTTAAGCTGTAGGGAAAAAATAGGACTAGATTTAGTTCAATTGCATGGTGAAGAATCGCCAACCTTTGCTGAGTCCCTCGGGGTGCCCTATATCAAGGCCGTTAGAGCCAAAAGTAAAGAGCAGGTAATTAGCACGTGTGAGCAGTATTCCTCAGCGCGGGCCATACTCTTAGATCCTTTTGTGAAAGGGCAACACGGAGGGACTGGGCAGCTTTTGTCTGAAGATGTATGGCCCGACAAAGACTTAGAGATACCCTTGATTCTGGCGGGTGGCCTAAGCGCTAATAACATAAAGGGCCGTCTCGACCGTTTAAGACCCTTTGCAGTTGACATCAATAGTGGGGTAGAACTGGATCCGGGTATAAAAGATCATCATAAGTTAAACGCTTGCTTAGCCGCTGTTCGTGACTTTGATCAAAGCCTAAATAATCATGTAGTATCTACTCTGGCTTAGGTGAGCCTCAATAACATGACTTCTAATTTGATCGCGAGAACAAACAATAAGACGGTTGCGGATTGGCTAGACTATATTCAGGGCCTTCATTTTAGAGAGATTGACATGTCTCTTGAGAGGGTACGCAAAGTTTACGAGGTTCTTTGTCCAAATGGTGTCGACTTTAAGATTATTTCGATCGCCGGAACTAATGGAAAAGGGTCTACCGCAGAATTGATTTCAAGTATTTTCCGCGAAGCAGGACTCAAAACTGGTAAGTTTTCATCACCGCATTTAGTTAAATTTAATGAGCGGTTCTCATTGTCTGGAAGAGACGTTGAGGATGAACACCTAATCAATGCGTTTGAGACGGTAGAGAGAGCTAGGGGCGTTACGCCGTTAACTTATTTTGAATATTGCCTTCTCCTAGCGATAGTAGTATTTCGAGCTCAAGGTGTAGAAGTAGCTGTGATGGAAGTGGGCCTAGGCGGACGATTGGATGCTGTAAATATACTAGATGCGGAGATAGCTGTTATCACCAGTATCTCATTAGATCATACAGCTTGGTTGGGAGACACAGTTGAGCAAATAGCATTGGAAAAAGCGGGGATTGCACGCAAAGATAAGCCATGTTTGCTTGGATTGAAAAGGCCGTACGATGTATTAAAAGACTATTTAGATCGTAAGGAAGTGATTATTGAGCAGCTTGATACACGGTTTAGTGCTAGAGAATCTAGCGCCGGTGATTGTTGGTCATATCATTCAGACGGCCTCACATTGCACTCTCTACCTTTACCATTTTCACAGTCCGGAGTACAGTTAACTAATGCAGCTCTAGCGGTTAGAGTCGTCGAGTTAAGTCAAGACTTGGTAGAGGCCTCAGAAGATGATATCAAGAATGGTTTGAAAAGCGCGGCTATCAAAGGGCGTTGTCAGCTAATCAACAGAGCCCCGTATATTGTGTTTGATGTTGCACATAACGAGGCATCGGTCCTGCGTCTCACCGAGTTTGTCTCCGGTTTGGAATACACTGGCAAGCTTATTGCAGTTTGTGGAATGCTGCGAGACAAGGAGGTTAAAGCTAATCTTAAGATTATTTCTCCGATTGTTGATTCTTGGCGTATGTGTAGCATTGATGGTGCACGAGGATCGACTAGTAAAGACATGGCCCAAAGTGTAATTGTATCCGCAGAAAATGACCCCATTAGTTTGCTTCAATATGATGACGCAGTGACGGCTTATAAAGAGGCGATAAATGATCTCACGGCGCATGATTGCTTATTAGTTTTCGGCTCCTTCTTCGTAGTTGGTGATATACTACGACACATAGCCGAAATCCCGAGAATTTCGTGAAATCAAGGGCTCTCAAGCAAGC
>JAKVBA010000008.1:2792-19567 GCA_022447525.1 Gammaproteobacteria bacterium | reverse complement strand
CGTTTGATGCTCACATCGATGACTAATCATTTCACTAAATATGCCGACCAACGACAAGCTGTCTGATCAGGAGCAATTTAACCTAAAGCACCGAATAACCGGTGCAGCTGTGTTGATCTTTTTTGGTGCACTAGTTCTCCCATGGCTTCTGGGTCCACCATCAGAAGCTAAAAAAGTATCGAAGGAAGAAGTTGCGACTGAGCTGCCAGAAAAACCAATTCGATCCACATTTGAAGACGAGGTATTGGCTCAACTTCAAGGGCAGGGCGGTGCTACGCCCGGTTATGAGGAGCCCGAAGAGACCGTATATATATCAAAGATAACGCCATTTAATGGACGCTCTGTTGTTTCAGATCCCGAGCCATTCAAGGAATCTGCCGAAACCAGTTCATCGGCAGGAAATGGCGCTCCAGACGATGTCACCTCTTTGTCTAACGCTAGCGAGAATTCAATCGAATACAGTGCGGTCAAAGCAGATTCGAAAGCGGTTGCTAAGAGTGCTGAACCGAAAAAGGTCCCTGCTCAACAAGCAGAATCCGATCTCAAAGATAGCGGTGAGAAAGAAAAAACTGCAGCCAAGACTACCAAAGAAAATGAAGTCGATGTTGGTTGGATAGTTCAGGTTGAATTGTTGACAGACAAAAGCGGCGCTGAGCGTTTGGTTACAAAGCTTAAGGACAATGGTTTTCAACCAAAGACTACCATTGTCGACACAAATAAAGGTAAGGCTACCGGAACCAGAATATGGGTTGGTCCTTTTGAAAATAGATCGGATGCAAATAGCAAAAACCAACAGCTCGAATCAAAGATGGGTAAACGCGGATTTATTAGAGTTTATCCATAATCAAGCATAATTCGAATGCTCAGGACAAAAAATTACCAGATGTTATTTGTTTGTTAGGCTACACTTGTGACCCACTAAATTAAATTCAAATATTTACCAAAAGATGACTGCTTTTGATCTCTTACTGTTGGCTATCTTCGTTATTTCCACTGTGGTGGGAGTTATGCGCGGGTTTGTAAAAGAAGCCCTTTCGATAGTTTCCTGGATAGTAGCTTTTTGGCTCGGTTACACCTACTGCGTTGAAGCGGGTGAGTTTCTTGCTCAATACGTAAGTTTGGGAGAGGGTAGGCTGAGAAATTCGGCTGGTTTTGGCTTGATTTTTGTCGTCACGCTTTTTGCATTTGCCCTACTCACTTATGTGATAACAAAATTGCTGGTTAGAGGGCCGATCAAAGGGGTGGATAGAGTACTTGGAATAGCCACTGGTTTTGTTCGAGCTGTCGCTATTTCTGCCGTAGTGCTGGTGTTGATGCAAGCATTGGGTATGAACTCTAGCGCATTTTGGAAAGAGTCAAAGGCAGTACCGCACTTGATGCCAGCGGTTGAGTTTGCACAACGGGTGCTTCCCAGGCTGTGGGAGAGTGATAAACCTCTAGAAGATGGCGAGTTAAAAGAAAAGTTAATCGAAAAAGGCGTTGAGCAAATTACCTCGGGAAGTAGTACCTAAAAATATTCCCCTTGTTGCTGAATCAATCATTATAAAGCGGAATTAAATGAGGTAAAATTCGCGCGTTTATTAGCCTTGCAGTCGGATCAACGTTGATCTGGTCTTGGCTAAACACCTTTAAACAACCTTTACAGGTATTCGAGAGAAAGCTCTATGTGTGGTGTATTAGGTATTGTGGGGAAATACCCCGTTGCTCAAAGTCTTTACGACGGTTTAACCGTACTTCAACATCGGGGGCAGGATGCCGCCGGGATTTTAACCTGTGATGAAAATGGCTTCGTTAATCTACGAAAAGATAATGGGCTGGTTAAAGACGTCTTTTTTAAGCGTCATATGCAGCGGCTCAACGGTAATATTGGCATAGCGCATTGCCGATATCCAACTGCAGGCTCGAGCTCTCCTGCAGAGGCTCAGCCATTTTATGTAAATTCGCCTTTCGGGATTGCGCTGGGACACAATGGCAATCTAACTAACGCTGATAAGCTTAGAAAGAGAATCTTTAAAGATGATTTAAGGCACGTAAACACCAGTTCAGATTCGGAAATTCTGCTGAACGTGTTGGCTCATGAAATCTACCGAAATCTAAATGATGATTCTTACCAGCTAAGCAAAGAGCAGATCTTTAAAGCCGTTGAAGGTGTTTTTGCTCGATGTACGGGCGGTTATGGTGTCGTTGCGTTTGTAATGGGAGTGGGGTTGGTTGCTTTTAGAGATAAGTACGGCATTCGACCGCTAATCTATGGTTACAGAGACACAGAGCGCGGTCGAGAGTACATGGTGGCATCTGAAAGCGTTGCTTTAGACAGTCAAGGCTTTAAAGTCCTCGCCGATGTAAAGCCCGGTGAGTGTATTATTTTACCAATGGATGGGGAGATAGAGACTCATCAATGCGTAGAAGATGCAAGGTATTCTCCATGCATTTTTGAACAAGTTTATTTAGCTCGCCCTGATTCGATGATAGACGGAATTTCTGTGTATCGTACACGTATGAGGATGGGTGAGAAACTGGCAAAAAAGATAGCCAGAGAATGGCCTGATCACGACATTGACGTGGTTATACCAATTCCCGATACGAGCAGAACAGCCGCGCTTGAAATGTCTCAGGTGTTGGGTGTCAGATACCGAGAAGGCTTCATTAAGAATCGCTACATCGGGCGTACGTTTATCATGCCAGGGCAGGAAGAGCGTAAAAAATCAGTTCGACAAAAGTTAAATGCGATTGGCATCGAGTTCGAAGGCAAAAACGTAATGTTAGTTGATGACTCAATCGTTCGTGGCACAACCTCAAAACAAATCGTGCAAATGGCCAGAGAAAGTGGCGCCAAAAAAGTATATTTTGCTTCTGCTGCTCCACCAGTCAGATATCCAAATGTTTACGGTATTGATATGCCTGCGGCCAATGAATTGATGGCCAGCAACAGAACGGTAGAGCAAGTGCAAGAACAGATTGGGGCTGATCGTTTGTTCTATCAAGATCTTAACGATCTAATAGAGGCGGCTTCCGAAGGTAATCCACAGATTACTAAGTTTGATACTTCCTGCTTTAGTCAAGAGTATGTGACCGGCGATGTTAATGCTGAGTACTTCGCTGCGTTAGAACTAGAGCGTAGCGACGATGCTAAGCAGGCTGAGAGTGCTAAGCCCTCTAAGCTTCGTGATATGAGTCAGATGGACGAATCTGCCTAGCAACTCATCCTATTTTCTCAATAACTGTGCATCAAAACCTAGAGTAAGCTATGACGACAAAGAAGTACCATCCTGACACTGTGGCGATTCGATCTGGTCAGGAGAGAACTGCTTTTGGTGAGCACAGTGAAGCGATTTTTGCTACCTCTAGTTTCGTTTTTGAGTCGGCAGAGCAAGCAAGGGCACGTTTTTCCTACGAAGAAGAGGGTAACGTTTACTCACGTTTTACTAATCCAAGCTTAAGTGTTTTCCAAAACCGTTTGGCCGAGTTAGAAGGGGGAGAAGCATGTTTGGGAACATCAAGTGGAATGGCTGCTATGTTGGCCGTTTGTATGTCAGCTCTAAAAGCCGGGGATCACGTTGTTTCTGCTTTCTCAATATTTGGGGCGAGTCGGGTTTTGCTCTCGGGTTTAATGCAAAACTTTGGTGTAGAAGTTTCCTTCGTAGACCTCACGGATATTGAGTCATGGAAATCGGCATTCAAGGAAAATACAAAAATGGTGTTTTTTGAAACGCCAAATAATCCTCTGATGGAAGTGGCCGATATCTCTGCAATAGCCGATTTAGCGCACAACCATAACCCGGATATTTTGGTTGTTGTAGACAATTGCTTCTGCAGCCCAATTTTGCAAAAACCTCTTAGTCTAGGAGCAGATGTGGTGCTTCACTCGGCCACAAAATACATAGACGGCCAAGGCCGATGTGTTGGTGGTGCAGTGGTTGGTAGTGAAAGTTTTGTGGGTGACAAAGTGCTTGCATTTATGCGGACAGCTGGTCCCTCTATGAGCCCTTTTAACGCTTGGGTATTTTCAAAAGGGTTGGAAACACTGAGCCTAAGAGTGCATAAGGCATGTGATAACGCCGAAGAACTTGCGAGATATCTCGATGGCCACAGCGGCGTAGAGAGAGTATTTTATCCTGGTCTGGAAACGCACCAGCAATATGAGTTGGCGGCAAGGCAACAAGTTAGGTCTGGTGCGGTTGTTACCTTTGAGGTTAAGGGGGGGCGTGAAGCGGCGTATAACATCATCGACAGTACAGAGTTGATGTCGATCACAGCCAATCTAGGCGATACAAAGACCACGATCACTCATCCGTACACGACGACGCATGCTCGTTGGTCCGATAACGACAAAAAGAAAGCTGGTATTAGTGAGGGTATGATTAGAATCGCGGTTGGACTGGAGTATGTCGATGATTTAATCGAAGACTTAGTCCTAACACCCTGTCCTTAATCAATTTCAAACGGCGATCACAATTTCACAGTTGTTCCCTGCTTGCTATTGCCCCGACAGTATCGGGGCCTCATGCGATTTTGAATCGGTGGCTGCAAAACATCGCAGGCCTCAATGATTTAAAGCCTGTTTTATTGCGAAGAATTAGAAATTAAGTAGGCCATTTAAGCTGAGAAGCCCCAGATCTGAGTCTCCTGTATCTTGGGTGTACTCCAACTCGACCACTCCGTAATCTCCAATCCTTACGCCCAAGCCCCCACCTAATGCAAAAGACGTTTCTTCAAAATCGTCGAATAAAGCAGTGCTGGTGACTACGTCGATATCCACGTAAGAAAGACCCCCTTTCAATTTATAATAAACTGTACCAGGACTTCGATAGGAGAAGAATGCATTAAGAACATTGGCTTCATAGGTAGTTGGGTTGGTCAATGTAAACTCTTGCTTGTCACCTTGAATGTACTCTATTTCGAAGGATGATTTGCCGCTTCCATAACCAACAGTGGTGTCAAACTCGTAGCCCACAACGATACCAACGCCTCTAGAGTCGTCGACATTGGGAGCATTTGGGTCTATATTTACCGCTTTCGCACCAATAACCCATTTCCCTGCTGCTTTCTTACCGAAAAAAGCGCCTCCGTCTTCCCCAAACGCACTTGGGCTGAGTAGTGCGGCCGCTGCAATTGATGTTACAGCGACTAAATTTTTGATTTTATTCGTTATCATACTCTTCTCTTTTTTTACTATGTTCGCCAACCTTAAAGGATTTTTCTTTCATAATCAATTGCTTATCATTATAAGTTCATGTTCTGGTAGTTGATCTTGCGCTGTTTCAATATTTTTATCAGGTGGTTTGCTTTTTGTAGTTAACGAATTGGTTGGTAAGGGGGTAAACTACTTGGTATGAGAGTCATAGTCAGTTTTTTGTTTGTTCTTCTTATTTTCCTCCAGGCACAATTGTGGTTTGGATCTCATGGGGTCTTTCAGCTTTGGTCTTTGCAGCGAAGCTCGGATGAGCTAAGCCTGAGCAATAGCAAGCTAATCTTGAGAAATGAAGAGCTGCACGCCGAGGTGCAGGAGTTAAGGCAGGGTAAAGAGGCGCTAGAGGAAAGGGCGAGAAGTCACCTTGGGTTTATAAAAGAAGGTGAAGTTTTCTATAGAATTATTACGCCCAAAGAGGACGTGGCTGAATAGCTGCTATTAACGACTGAATTAGCTTTAAACGTCTTTGCTGCAAACATTGCGTGGCTATATCATTTAAAATTGAGCTACTGTGACTCAGGTTCTCTAAGTCTACGCTCACCAATTGCCACTTTAAATAGGATTATTGTGTATTGTGATTCCTGATTCTGAAGCGGTCATTATGCTATTCGTCTTTTCCCAATCTCCGAGAACATAGCGAACATTGTTGCCGTGTTGATGCGTGTTTTGTCTGTGAGTGTGTCCATGAATCATTTGTCTAACGTCATACTTTTCGAAAGTACGCTCTACAGCCGACGTGGTAACGTCCATAATTCCGTCCGATACCTCCGATTTATGCTTACCACTTTCCATTCTAGCTTCCTGCGCTTTAGTGACTCTTTGATCGATTGTTAGTTGTAGAAATTGATCGCAAAAATGCTTATTGGTAGTCATGCTTTTTCTAAACTTTTGATGCTTGATGTCATCGGTACAGAGACTGTCGCCATGGAGAAGTAATGTATCAACGCCATAAAGATTTACCACAGTTTCGTCATTCAATATAGAAAACCCTGAAGCCTCTTCGAACCCATCTCTTACCAGAAAGTCTCGGTTACCAGCTATAAAATAACAATTGGTGTGTTGGCTGACGGCTTTCATCAACTCCAGAGCGGGTTTTGCACCTACGAGTTCGGCAGCATCATCACCAATCCAATATTCAAATAGATCCCCAAGAATATACAAATTGTCAGCTTGTGGTGCTTTTTCTTGCATAAACGCAAAGAATGCTTGGATGATATGCGGTTTTTCTGGAGATAAATGAAGATCAGATATGAGTAAACTATGCATTGAGTTTTCGTATTTTTAGCAGGGATATTTAGCGCTATTCGTGATTTTGCGCCTTACCAAGAGGTCACAGCGTCATAGCTTGTGTGAATACCTTAAATAAGAGAGTGTTGTTTATACGTCGCAAAACCACTAAGTGTCTATATTTTATCAGTAATTAACCGTCAATGTGGATGCTCTTTTTGTGGCTAAAATTCGCAACATTTGGTTGGGTTTTCTGAGTGCACTGTTTATAATCAAAGGCGACAAAAAATGCCCTTAGCAAGGGCATTTTTTGTCGTTTACTTAAATTTATCCGAATTATTGGTCGATTAAGTGGGTTTTTTTAGCGATATGTTCGAAATCCTGCTTTTTTCTCCAAGTTCGGTCTACAGCAAGAAGCAAGACGGAGATACCGTGCAGTTAACTGGTGCAGATATAGTTGTTAAGAGCCTAAAAGAAGAAGGCGTTGAGTATGTGTTTGGCTACCCAGGAGGTGCCGCACTTCATATATACGATGCATTTCATCGCCAAGATGATGTTGAACATATATTGGTGCGTCATGAGCAGGGTGCAACGCATGCAGCAGATGGGTATGCAAGATCGACTGGCAAATCTGGAGTTGTCTTAGTCACATCTGGACCAGGTATCACTAACGCCATCACTGGAATAGCAACGGCTTATATGGATTCGATCCCTATGGTTGTTTTGTCGGGGCAGGTTATGAAGCCCTTGATCGGTTACGACGCTTTCCAAGAAATAGACGCAGTCGGAATTAGTCGTCCGTGCGTGAAACATAATTTCTTAATTCAGGATGTGAAAGACATCGCCTCGACTATCAAAAAGGCATTCCATATTGCCACCACTGGACGCCCCGGACCGGTGCTAGTTGATATCCCAAAAGATATCACGGCTGAGGTGGCTGAATTTTTGTATCCTGAGACTTGTGAGCTACGCTCCTACCAGCCACTAATCAAAGAGCCGCTACCAAACGAAATTTTTACCGCGGTTGAAGCTATGCTTAATGCCAAGCAGCCAATCGTCTATAGCGGTGGCGGCATCGTGGCCGCGAATGCGC
This sequence comes from Gammaproteobacteria bacterium, assembly GCA_022447525.1. Taxonomy (GTDB): domain Bacteria; phylum Pseudomonadota; class Gammaproteobacteria; order Arenicellales; family Arenicellaceae; genus Arenicella. Next base: position 12,056 of record JAKVBA010000008.1, on the reverse strand, counting down.
AAGAGTCTTTACGAGAGATGACTAATAAACTTGGGTTCCCTTGCACAAATACTCTCATGGGATTGGGTGCGAATGCCCACTCAGACCCAAATTTTTTGGGTATGTTGGGGATGCATGGCACCTATGAAGCCAATATGGCGATGCACGATGCGGACTTAATTATCGCGCTTGGTGCTAGGTTTGATGATCGAATTACCGGTACTCTGCATAACTTTGCGCCCGACGCTAAAGTACTTCATGTTGATATAGATCCTTCAGTAATAGATAAAAACATCAAGGCAGATATACCGATCGTCGCCGACTTGAAGGAAGTTCTGGTGGCCTTCAATCGTGAGTTAGATCGACGCGAGAAAGACATTAATCCTGAATTGATAAAAGACTGGTGGGAAACCATTAATAAATGGCGTTCTTTGGACAGTCTCTGGTACAACTACGATGAAGAAGTTATCAAACCCCAATTTGTTGTACAAAAGCTTCATGAAATCACCGGCGGCCAAGCTTACGTAACATCTGATGTTGGTCAACACCAGATGTACGCTGCCCAATTCTATGGTTTTTCTGATACTCACCGATGGATCAATTCCGGAGGCTTGGGCACCATGGGTTTTGGTTTGCCTGCAGCAATGGGTGTAAAGTTTGCTCACAGAGATGCTGACGTCGCCTGTATCACCGGTGAGGGTAGTATCCAAATGTGTATTCAAGAGTTAGCTACTTGTAAGCAGTATGACTTACCCGTAAAGGTAATCAACCTGAATAATCGCTATCTAGGTATGGTGCGACAATGGCAAGAGTTTTCGTATGAGAAGCGATACTCAAATTCATACATGGATTCTTTGCCTGATTTCATCGCGCTAGCGGAGGCTTATGGCCATGTCGGCATGCAAATTGATAAGCCTGCTGATGTTGAAGGTGCGTTAAAAGAAGCATTTGCCATGAAGGACCGTTTGGTTTTTATGGACTTCATCACGGATCAACAAGAAAACGTGTATCCGATGATTGAATCGGGCAAAGGGCATCATGAGATGCGCATGCGCCCTGGATCAAAAAATTTGTCTTAAAAGGAAAAGTAAGCGATATGAGACATATAATTTCAGTTCTACTAGAAAATGAGTCTGGCGCGCTCTCTCGGGTTTCGGGTTTGTTTTCGGCTCGAGGCTATAACATTGAGTCATTGACCGTGGCGCCTACAAACGATCCAACGCTATCTAGAATGACGATTGTCACCACGGGTGATGATAGAAAAATTGACCAAATCGAAAAGCAGTTAAATAAGCTCGTCGACGTGGCTGCCTTGCAAGACATCACCGTTGCGGGTCACTTGGAGCGAGAAGTCGTTTTAGTAAAGCTTAAAGTTAGCGAGGATCAAATTGATAAACTCAAGCAGATAGCAAAGGGCTTTAACGCCTCTCTCAGTGATGTTTCGACAAACCAATTTATTGTCGAGATGAGTGGGAGTTGTGAAAAGGTAGACGAGCTACTAAATAGCTTGTCAAATTCTGAAATCATCGAAGTGGCCCGCTCGGGGGCCATTGGTCTTGCTTTTGGTGAAGATGCCTTGGTAGTGCCGCAACCCTAGCCAATTGCTTGTATACTCTCGGGTTGTTTCTTCAATCCTCAATTTTGAGTTCTAATATGAAAAAAATCGATGCTCATCCTCTGTTAGCCAGAGAAGGGTGGTTCTATATTGGCTTGGCCTTATTCAGTGCTGCGCTTACGACCGTGGTTTTTCCGTTTTATGTCGCTTTCTTTTTTTGGGTGATCGCCGTTTTTGTTTTGCAGTTTTTTCGAGATCCGCATCGAAGCATCCCTCAAGGCGACGAGGCAGTCATATCCCCTGCAGATGGTAAGGTCATTTTTACAGGGCTTGTAGATGACCCTTATCTCGATCGTCGTGCATTCAAGATCAGTGTCTTTATGAATGTGTTTTCTGTGCATTCAAACAGAGCGCCTGTTGCCGGCACAGTAAAAAAGATTTGGTACAGTCCTGGTTTATTCGTAAATGCGGCCTTAGATAAAGCCTCACAGGAGAACGAAAGAAATGCCGTTTGGTACCAAAAAAGTGATGGTACTGATGTTGTTTCAGTTCAGGTTGCTGGCTTAGTTGCGAGAAGAATCCTATGCTACGTAAAAGAGGGTGACGACTTAGAGCAAGGTCAACGCTACGGATTTATCCGTTTTGGTTCCAGAGTAGATCTGTTTTTGCCTGAGGACTTTAAGCCATCCGTCGCGCTCGGTGAAAATGTGTCCTCAGGAACGTCGGTTCTAGGTAAATTCTAGTAGCCATAGGGCAAAGAGGTTGCTTGCTGTTGTCTAATGAGCCCGACCACTGCGGAAAGCTGGTCGGGTTTTTTGTTTATTTGAGATCATTTTGTTTATTTGTGGTCAATTTTGGGAAAAAAAGTGCCAGTGCTTGTATAATCCAGCGTCTACAGAAATCTAATTGATGACATCCCACAACCCCTAGCTTTCAATGAGTCAAAAAAAACCAGCAAAAGGGTTTTATATATTGCCCAATCTATTTACCACAGCCGGACTTTTTGCTGGGTTTTATGCGATTATGCAAGCTCGTCTTGGTCATTTTGAAGCGGCATGCTTGGCAATTTATGGCGCCATGCTGATGGATATCGTAGATGGTCGACTCGCTCGCTTGACTAACACCCAAAGCGACTTTGGTTCAGAGTACGATAGTCTTGCTGATATGGTTTCTTTTGGTGTAGCTCCTGCCATGGTGATGTATGAGTTTGCACTGGTGACCATGGAGCGCTATGCCTTATTGCCAGCGTTTATTTATGTAGCCTGTGCGGCTTTGCGGTTAGCAAGATTTAACGTAGCTAAAGTTAGCGATAAAAAATTTTTTATTGGTATCCCGAGTCCCGCTGCCGCGGCGATGGTTGCTTCGCTGATTTGGGTTTGTATCGACTACACACTCTCTGCCGAAGGTTTTGAAGTCATTTTTGCTACTGTGCTAGTGTTATTAGCGTTAGCCATGGTCAGCAACATCAAATATCGCTCGTTTAAAGATTTTGAGTTCAAAGGAAAGATGCCTTTTCTCGGTCTGATTGTCGTTGTTCTGGTTATGGCTCTGATTTATCTTGACCCCCCTATGTTTTTCTTGGTCATTGGAATCATCTACTTTGTCAGCGGTGCGATCACTTACTTTATTCGGCTCACACGTGGACGATCAATGAAGTCAGTGGTTATGGATACTGTCGCTGAGCTCTCAGTCGACACCGATAAGGCTTTTGGTTCCAAAGGGCCAACCGATGAAAACGAAACAAACAAATAATATCGCTTAATTTCTATGAATCTCTCAGGCAGCATCGTCGCATTAATTACACCAATGGATACCGAGGGCGCGGTTGATTACGATGCACTTCGCCGTTTGGTTGAGTACCACATCGAGAGTGGTACGCATGCTATCGTGTCCGTCGGCACAACAGGGGAGTCTTCAACCTTAAGTCCTAAAGAGCATATCGAAGTTGTAGAGGCTACCATAAACGCCGCCGCCGGCCGTATACCTGTTATTGCTGGTACCGGCGCGAACTCAACATCGGAGGCAATTTTTCTAACAGAACAAGCGTCTGAGCTGGGTTCAGATGCCGTCTTATTGGTGGTTCCATATTACAATAAGCCTACCCAAGAGGGACTTTACCGACATTATAAAGCGATTGCTGAGGCGGTCGCTATCCCTCAGATTTTATACAACGTGCCAGGCAGAACAGTGGCTGATCTGTCGAATGAGACTGTGGCCAGGTTGGCAGAAATTGATAACATAGTTGGGTGTAAGGACGCTACCGGTGACTTGGGTCGAGGCAAGGAGTTGGTCGACATGGTCGGGGATAAGATATCGATTCTGTCCGGAGATGATGCTACCGCTTTAGATTATATGATGCTTGGTGCCAAAGGCGACATTTCCGTCACTGCAAATGTCGCACCCAGACTTATGAGTCAAATGTGTGATTTGGCACTTGAGGGAAAGTATGATGAAGCCAGAGAAATAGATCAGAAGTTGATGGCACTTCATACAAGTTTGTTTGTGGAAGCGAATCCGATCCCTGTTAAATACGCTATGAATAAACTTGGATATGGTGAGAACCGCTTGAGACTGCCCCTTACGCAGTTGAGTGAGCATTATTACCATGATATTGAAGCTGCAATGAAGCAGGCTCAACTGGTGTGGTGAGACTAAGATTACGCTTTAATAATAGGTTACTAATAAAATAGTTAATGATCGCTAGAATAATATGAATACAAATCAAAATAAGGAAAGACAAAACGCGACCAATGAGAATCATCTTTTAAGGAGCATCATACTCGCTTGTCTCGCTATGCTTTTGATTGGTTGTACGAGTAACCGTATCGTTGTTACTTCAGACGACAGTGTTGATTATAAATCAGCAAAATCGTTGCCGCCCCTAATAAAGCCTGAAGATTTAGCGGAAAAACCAGCAGTTCTGGCAAGCCCCTCACAACAATCAGAAGTCGAAGTAGAAGAAGGTGTTGACAGTGACCCAGCTGTTTCGGCCGAAACACTGGTAGTGGCAAACGAAGATGAAGGCTCTCCTATTACTGGAGAGACCGACAACGATTCTGTAGTAACGAACTCTGAAGAGACGGCCTCTACGAGTCTAGCGGATAGTGTACTCATTTCTACTAGCCTTGTTTCTAAGGGGGCAACAACTCGATTACAGATAAACAGTAGGTGGGACCCAGCATGGGATTACCTAGTAGACCAATTGAATAGTTCTGGTTTAACTGTGTTCAGTCGCAATAAAACGGCCGGACGCATTGCGATTGGCTGTGGTGACATTGAACATAGAGTTAAGGTTACTCGTTCTGGAGGATGGTCGATTTTTAATCGCAAGTCTGAGAAAACTACAGAGTATTGTTCTTTGCAAATGAAAGACGAGGGCGATATCGTTTTGGTTAGTGTTCTTGATAGGGCCGGTAATGAGGTGCCACAAAAAGAAAGCGACACAGTGTTGAGTGGATTAACGAAGAACTAATTCTAAAATTATGTTGCTGTGATCAACAGCAGATGTTTGCACGATGACTGAGGTAAGGCATGCAACGAGGCGAAAAATTATATAGTGGAAAAGCAAAGTCTGTGTACGCTTGCGATCAAGACGGTGCGCTGATCCTGCATTTCAGAAATGATACCTCGGCTTTTGACGGAGAAAGGGTAGAACAGCTAGATCGCAAAGGTATTGTAAACAATAAGTTTAACGCCTTTATTATGGAATACCTCGAGGAGGCGGGAATTCAAACTCATTTTCTAAAGTTAATTTCTGACGACGAAGCCCTTGTGCGTCAACTCGACATGTTCCCGATTGAGTGTGTAATACGTAATGTTGCATCAGGTTCGATATGTCGGCGTCTTGGTGTCGAGGATGGTATTGATTTGAATCCACCAACATTTGAGTTTTTTCTCAAAAATGATGCCTTACACGATCCCATGATTAATGAGTCTCATATCGAATCTTTCGGCTGGGCAAGCGCAGAGATTGTCGCGCAAATGAAGCAAGAAACTTTCAAGGTCAATAAATTGTTAAGTAAGCTCTTTGCCGATGCCGATATGATACTAGTTGATTTTAAAATTGAGTTCGGCATGCAAGATGGCAAGTTGTATCTTGGCGATGAGTTTTCTCCTGATGGTTGTCGGATTTGGGATGCGAAAACAAGAGAGAAGCTGGATAAAGATCGCTTTCGTAAAGGGCTCGGGGGCGTTGTTGAAGCTTATGAGCAGGTAGCGCAAAGACTGGGCCTCGAGGTTTAGTAAGACTAATTTGTAATTTTAATAGGGCCAGTCTAAGTTCTCCATTTGGATGAGCTTAGATTTTTGACCCATCGTTCTATAGACACCGATACATATCATTGGGTACTCACATGTTGCGATTACGTGGCAGCCAAGCCTACTCCGATTTTCGAATTAACAAGTTGATGAAAGAGGTGAGTAAAGAATTACCCCTCATCGAATCAATTGATACTGAATACCAGCATCTAATTGACTTGAACTCAAACTGTGAGAATCTTGACTCTGAGCAATTGGAAAAACTTAATGTTCTATTGAGTTACGGTCCAAAAATGAGTGAGGTAGAACACGAGGGTCAACGGCTCTACGTCTTACCACGCTTTGGAACCATTTCACCATGGTCAACCAAGGCTACTGATATTGTTAAACATTGCGGTCTTGAGAGTTCTGTAGAAAGAGTGGAGCGTGGCATAGCATTCTATGTTAAGGCAACTCAACGGTTAGATGAGCAGCAACTTGCTCGATTTGCGCAGCTAATTCATGATCCGATGACCGAATCTGTCGTTCTGGATTTGAATCAAGCTCGCGAGTTATTTATCAAGGATGAGCCTGCTTCTCTTTTAGAAATCGATCTTTTGAGTAAAGGACGTGCAGCTTTAGAAACTGCCAACTCAGAGCTTGGTTTAGCTCTTTCTGTGGATGAAATTGACTATCTGGAGACCCAGTATGAGGCTTTGGGTAAAAATCCCACCGACGTAGAGCTGATGATGTTTGCTCAAGTTAATTCTGAGCATTGCAGACACAAGATTTTTAATGCGGACTGGATCGTTGATGGCGAAGAGAGAGAGCATTCATTGTTTCGCATGATTCGCGAAACGCATATGCAAAATGATAAAGGTACTATTGTTGCCTACTCGGATAACTCGTCAGTACTAGCTGGTTCTAAAGAAAAGCGTTTTTTTCCAAACTTTGAGACTAAAGAGTATCAAGCTGTCGAAGAAGATATTCACATTCTATGTAAAGTGGAGACCCACAACCATCCAACGGCTATATCTCCATTTCCGGGTGCAGCTACAGGTTCTGGTGGCGAAATTAGAGATGAGGGCGCCACCGGTAGGGGCTCAAAACCTAAAGCAGGCCTTTGCGGTTACACAGTTTCGAACTTACGTCTCCCTGATGCACCTCGAGCTTGGGAGAGAACTGAATCAAAGCCATCGAGAATTGCAACACCTTTGCAAATCATGTTGGAAGGTCCAATTGGTGGTGCTTCCTTCAATAACGAGTTTGGTCGACCCAATATCGCTGGATATTTCCGCAGCTACGAACAGGCAATTGAGAGTGAAGCTGACGTTCGTGGGTATCACAAACCGATTATGCTCGCCGGTGGTCTGGGCAATATTCGCGATCAACATGTAAAGAAAAACATCATTCCAGATGGTTCATACATCGTGGTGCTGGGTGGCCCCGCTATGCTAATTGGTTTGGGCGGCGGTGCGGCATCAAGCGTTGCCTCTGGTGAGAGCTCAGAAAAACTTGATTTTGCTTCGGTACAGCGCGGCAACCCCGAAATGCAACGCCGATGTCAGGAAGTTATCGATTCGTGCTGGGCATTAGGTCAAGAAAATCCGATTGTATCGATACATGATATTGGTGCCGGTGGTTTGTGTAATGCATTACCAGAACTGGTTGGAGACGCAGGGCGAGGCGGCAAGTTTAGTCTGCGTGAAGTTCTTAATGATGAGCCCGGGATGTCACCCATGCAAATTTGGTGTAATGAATCCCAAGAACGATACACGCTAGCGGTATCGCCTCATCGTATTGACGAGTTTAAAGCAATCTGCGCTCGTGAGAGATGTTTGTATTGTGTGGTTGGCCAAGCAACTGAAGATGAGGTTCTGGTGTTGGAGGATTCTCATTTCACAAACGGAACAGAGCGTCAGCAAACGCCGATTGATTTACCAATGGAGACTCTCTTTGGAAAACCTCCAAAGATGTTGAGAGACGTAAAGACGGTTACACGGAAGACGGCAGAGTTGGAGTTCTCAGGTGTCACGCCTGATGAAGCCCTTGATCGAGTGCTGACGAATCCTGCTGTGGCGGACAAGACGTTTTTAATCACCATCGGTGATCGAAGCATCACTGGAATGATTGCTCGAGATCAAATGGTGGGCCCCTGGCAGGTTCCCGTTGCGGATGTCGCTGTGACCACATCGGCTTTAACTGGTTGCGCCGGTGAAGCTATGTCTATGGGTGAGAGAACACCGCTAGCGGCAATTAACGCGCCTGCGAGTGGCCGTATGGCGATTGGCGAAGCGCTGACAAATCTCGCGGCAGCTAATATTCGTGATATGTCCGAAATAAAGCTCTCCGCGAATTGGATGGCTGCAGCAGGACACGAGGGCGATGATGCCGCTCTTTATGAGACAGTCAAGGCCGTTGGTATGGAACTTTGCCCGTCTTTAGGCATCGCTATACCGGTTGGTAAAGACTCTATGTCGATGAAAACGGTTTGGCAAAACGACAAGGGAGAGACGGAATCAGTTACGGCGCCAGTGTCGTGTGTTATCTCCGCGTTTGCACCTGTGCTTGATACAGACAAAACGTTGACACCGGTTTTGACTTCTCATCTTGCTGGTGAAGAGTCTGAACTGTTTTTGATAGATCTTGCTGCAGGCCAACAACGGTTGGCGGCTTCAATATTGGCTCAGGTATACAACCAAGTTGGTACACAGACACCAGATGTCGATGACGCGGATCTACTTAAAAGAGGGTTTTTAGCGCTTCAACAAATGTTGGGCCAAGGTGTGATTAGTGCTTATCACGACCGATCTGATGGTGGACTAATCGTCAGTCTGGTTGAAATGGCCTTTGCCAGTCGGTGTGGACTTGATTTAGATCTTGGCTCCGGCGATTTGCTTGCTACCATGTTCAACGAAGAGTTAGGGATGGTGGTCGAGGTTGCAAAGAATAAGCGAGCCGAATTTGAGGCTGTTTTGGCAGAGTTCACGCTGCAAGATGTCACACAAAATATAGGTAGGGCCACCACTGGAGAAACGATTTCGCTTGATTTTGATGGCAAGCAAGTGTTGAGTCGCTCCCGAGTTGAGCTTCATCGTCTGTGGTCTGAGACAACATATCAGATGCAATCACTGAGAGACAATCCAGAATGTGCACAACAAGAGTACGACAGACTATTGGATACGAGTGACACAGGTTTGTATTCCAAGCTTAGTTTCGATTCGACGAATGATGTCGCTGCTCCCTTTATTGGTGGAAGTAAGCCCAAGATCGCGGTACTAAGAGAGCAAGGAGTTAATGGGCAACTCGAAATGGCGGCAGCTTTTACCCAAGCTGGCTTTTCAGCAATAGACGTAACCATGACCGACATTATTGAAGGTCGAGTCAGTCTAGGTGGTTTCAAAGGCTTAGTTGCTTGTGGCGGGTTCTCCTATGGCGACGTACTCGGCGCGGGGGAGGGCTGGGCTAAATCTATTTTATTTAACCCCAAGGTC
>JAKVBA010000008.1:0-2782 GCA_022447525.1 Gammaproteobacteria bacterium | reverse complement strand
GCGTTCTCACTGGGCATTTGTAATGGCTGTCAGATGATGTCGAATCTAAAAGCAATCATTCCCGGAGCGGAATCATGGCCTCATTTTGTGCGCAATGCATCTGAGCAGTTCGAAGCTCGATTAGTTCAGTCTAAAATTGCTGAGAATACCAACTCGATACTACTGCAAGGTATGCAGGGGTCTGAATTGCCTGTGGTGGTTGCCCACGGTGAGGGCAGGGCTGAATACTCTGGAACAATCGATGAAGCGCAGTTCGCGCTGAACTATATTGATTACACTGGCCAGTCTACTCAAACCTATCCATACAATCCAAATGGCTCGCCAATGGGAATCGCTGGTTTGAGCAATAGCGATGGTAGAGTTACGATCATGATGCCTCATCCAGAGAGAATCTTCAGAGCCGCGACAAACTCGTGGAGAGATTCCTCTTGGGGAGAATACAGTCCTTGGATGAGAATGTTTAGAAACGCCCGTGTCTGGGTATCTTAATTGACTTGCATCATTGCTAGAGTGGGTGTGCCCGCCATCTCGATGAGACGCGGAAGCCAGTAAGTCATTAGGCAACGTTTTCAAGGCTAACAAGGGGTACGGCGCGCTCGGGTAAAAAATCGATTTAGCAACTTTAACTCTTCAAAATTATTCGACAGGCAATAAAAAATCGCCGCGTTAAGAGCGGCGATTAAAACAAAAAGAAGAGAGAGTTATGAAAATAAATACTCATTTACGTTTCATGGCTTTATAGTAGATCAACAGCGAGATTGCTTCGCTAAATTAACTTAGCATTAACAAAATGAGCCTCAGACGACTTTAAGTGTGTGTTTTACGCAACACTTGTTGTGATTGAGTCAAGGTGATTGTTGCTTTTCAGCACAAAAATAAGCGAGGCTTGAAATATAATTATGAAGCTATCGATCATTATTCCTACCTATAATCGACTTAAAACCCTTAGTAGGGCGATAGATTCAGTTTACTCGCAGAGCGTCTGGTCTGAGAATGCGTTTGAATTGATCGTGGTTGATGACGGCTCGACAGACGGTACCGAAAGTGTCGTTTCGAATCAATACCCGCTTTGTACACTGCTGACTCAGGAAAACAAAGGCGTCAGCTCGGCTAGAAACTTAGGCTTGTCGCGAGCAAAGGGGGAATGGATCGCGTTTCTTGATTCGGACGATGAATGGCTTCCGCATAAACTTGCGCGTCAATTGGTGGCTCTTGACCAGAGCCAACTTAAGATTTGTCATACCCAAGAGATTTGGGTGCGCGATGGTAGGCGCGTAAATCAAATGAATAAGCATCGAAAATCAGGGGGCTATATTTTTGATGCATGTTTACCATTGTGTGCAATGTCTCCGTCATCAATAGTGATTCATCGCGATATCTTCAACTCTTTGGGTTCCTTTGATGAGAGTTTACCTGCCTGCGAGGATTATGATTTGTGGTTAAGGATTTGCGCAGCTAACTCGGTAGCTTACGTAGAAGAACCGTGTATTATTAAATACGGTGGGCATGAAGATCAGTTATCAAGAACCTACTGGGGCATGGACCGATTTAGAGTAAGGTCTTTGGAAAATCTTTTACTTAGTCCGATGTTCAGGGAACTTTCTGCCAGCAGTCAAAAGTTGGCGATCAAAACCTTAACAAATAAAAACAGAATTCTACTTAACGGAGCGCTCAAGCGAAGCAACCAAGAGCTTGTTCAGGAGTGTCAGGACAGAATCCAAAAGCTTGATTTATGAGAACTAGCAAAAAGAACATCAACTTTGTTTGCGCTTTACTTAGTGAAGCGAAGCCGCTGATTGAGCATTTTAAGTTGAAAAGAGTTCATGACAAACCATTTTTACTTTACTCAAACAACTTAGTCAGTAACGAAGAAAGTGCACCAGTGCAGACGGTTAATGTTTTGATCTCTGGGATCGGATCTTTGAATATGTCTGCGTCTCTAGGCTGGTTAGGAGCACTGCAGGCAATAAATCTGAAAACGTTACCTGACGACATGACCTTGGCTGATCGCTCGTCAACTGAGTATCAGTACCAACAACCCGAGTGTTCTATTTGGTTAAATGTGGGTATCGCAGGGCATGCGTCATTGAATGTTGGGGAGGCATTTTTAGTGTCATCTAGCCGCGACATAGAGTCAGCTCGTAGCTATTACCCGCCGCAAGTTGCGCGAAGAACAGTGGCGTTAAGTCCATGTTTGACTTTAAATGCTCCAAGCGGTGAATACCCTGACGAAGGTGGTATTGATATGGAGGCGTCGGCATTTTTTAGTATCGCATCCCGTTTTACCGATGCCGAATGCGTGCAATCTATAAAAATCGTTTCGGATAATCCGCAACATGGACTAGAAGGCCTGGACTCCTCTCGAGTTACAAGTCTAATTCAGCCCAATGTTCAGTCTATCGTGATTTACGCAGAAAGGTTAATCGAAATATCGTCATCACAGATTATTGAGAAACCATTAGTAGTTGAAAATCTGATTAATAAAGCCTTGAATGTCTCTGGATGCTCTTATGCTCAAAAACAACAAGTACAAAAGCTCTGTACTCAGCTCGGTTATCTCTTAGCTGCAGAAGAACTCGAGGTATTGATGCAAGACGTTGAGTTTCATTCGACTGCTAAGCAAGTGTTGAGATTCCTTCGGGCAAGACTGCAGTTGATTGAACCTCAGTTAATAGTGGCGTGATTCATGGTTGATACTATTTACATAGAGAAGGAAATAGCCGATCACGAATTAGTAGCCAAAGTGATTGGCAAGTATCCAAAGGCAGAGCGAGTATCGATT
>JAKVBA010000079.1 GCA_022447525.1 Gammaproteobacteria bacterium | reverse complement strand
AAAGAACCCACACAAGACTATTACGCATCGGCGACCTCCGCGAAAACAGACAACGACACATCAGTACGTTCAGCAACACGTAAAACAGAGCTTCGAGACCGCGGGTTTTCGGCAATCTCAGCAGAACTCGGCTTAATTGCTTTCCCAACCGCTACTAAAGGAGTCAGATAATCAGACTCTTTAACCGGGATATTTTTAGGAGGCAAGTTCGGCGTTGAATGTTTTCTGATAAATCGTTTAACGATACGATCTTCGAGCGAGTGAAAACTAATAACAGCAAGACGCCCACCGGTCTTGAGCATGCGTAAAGCCTGAGGCAGAGCTTTTGAAACCTCGATCAACTCTTGGTTAACATGTAACCGAATTGCTTGAAAGGTTCGAGTCGCAGGATGCTTATGCTTGTCTTTTCTAGGCGTGGCTTCTGCGACGATTTTGGCCAGCTGCAAAGTACTTTCGATTTTTGATTCTGCTCGCGACAGGATGATTGCCCTCGCAATCCGGCGAGCAAACTTCTCTTCACCCAATTCAAACAACACTGAAACCAAATCCTTTTCGTCGACAACATCTAACCATTCTGCTGCCGATTGGCCCCGCGACGTATCCATGCGCATATCCAACACACCATCGCGCATAAAGCTAAACCCGCGCTCAGCCTGATCTAATTGAGGAGAAGAGACTCCCAAATCCATCAAAATGCCATCAACAGAGCCAAAAGCCAACGCACTAGTCAAAACATTTTCCATCAAACTGAATTGACTATGAACCACATCAACCCTAGCGTCCCCCTTGAATCGTTCAAGGCCTAACTCTACAGCTCGAGGATCTCTATCAAAAGCAATCAGCCGACCAGCAGACCCTACTCGACGCAAAATCTCCGACGAATGACCGCCTCGACCTAGAGTTGCATCCACATATACACCGCCAGCTTGAATATTCAAAGCATCGACCGCCTCTCTTAGCAAGACAGGAAAATGGACTTCGGTAGCTTCCATTTTCAGGCCCTCTAAAACGCGAGCGCCGCCAGCTCTTCAGGCAGATTTGCCTCATCAAGCTCAACGTCGTACATGGAATCTCGTTCAGCTACCCACTGACATTCATCCCAAATCTCAAACTTGTCGCCCTGCCCAACCAAGACGGCCTTTTTAGCTATACCCGCAAATTCTCGCAGCGCTGCTGGCAACAAAACTCTTCCACTGGCATCCATAGAGACATCGTCAGCATGACCAATCAACATCCTCTTTAACTTTCTAATCTGGGGGTTTAATTGCGGTAATGCTACCAATTTAGCCTCAACACCAATCCAAGCCCCCGCCGTATACAACAGCAAACAACGATCAGTTGCACTAATAGTAACCACAAGATCAGCCCCGCCCTCGGATGTGAGCGCGTAACGATGCTTGGTGGGAATTGAAACCCGCCCTTTCGCATCAACACTAATATGGCTACTACCTCGAGACACTACTCTTCGACTCACTCTCTATTGTTGTTCTAAATTTCGTCGCTAGGGACATAAAAAGCAGAATTAGGTCAAAATGACCACCAATTCCCACATTTACCCACATTTCGCCACTATCTCCTAGAGACTCACCTGTGTCAAGGATTAACAACAAAGAAAAGTGTTTTCTATCAGTAGCTTAGCTCATTAATCCCTGCGAGATAGACGGTGAAATTAAAGTATTACTTTAACTTACATATGCAACGATTTTATTTATATGACCTTTAAAAACACGCAAAAATGAATAAGCCTTTCAAATTAATTGTTAGTTAATTAAACCGATAGTCAAACATGAATAGATCAATCACACTGTTATAAAAAACAGTAAATGAAGCGTATAAAGCAAATGATTGCCACTATTGTATTCCCACACTCACACCCTAAGAACTCTCGACTAATAAAAAAGATTCAGAACCAGCAGCATCACGAGCAAAAACAAAGCTGTCATACCAAATCCCGCTTTCAAAAAGTCTTTTACTGAATAACCTGCTGGACCCATGATCAGAGCATTAACTTGATGAGTGGGAATCAAGAACGAGTTGGAAGTTGCCAAAGCTACTGTGAGCGCAAAAATGGCCGGGTCAGCGCCAACACCAAGTGCAATTTGAATTGCTAATGGAACCAGCAAAACGGTTGCTCCTACGTTTGACATAACCAATGTAAAAACAGTTGCTATTATTGCTAAGAACAACTGAATTCCCCATACCGGAAAGCCGTCCATAAATCGCAAAGCCAAATCAGCCAGAAAAGCTGCGGCCCCTGATTGTTGCATTGCCATTCCCAATGGAATTAAACATGCCAGCAAAAACACTGTTTGCCAAGAAACAGCCTCGTAAGCCTCTTCCATATTTAATACTCTACCGATGACCATACCCACCGCGCCCACCATTAATGACAAGGCTAAGGGCAAATCGCTAAAGAGCACCAAAGAGATAGCGATCGCAAACGCTACTGAGGCATTTCTCAGACGGTTTGTACGAAACTCTTCTTTGGGGAAATCTGTAACAACAGCAAACCGTTTATCCTTCGCTACCTTGATCATATCTTGCCAACGAGCGTGCACGACCATGGTATCTCCAGCCTGCAGTCTCAACGAAGAAAGACCTTCATCGATAACAGTATCTATTCTGAAAACAGTTAAAACTCTCATACCAAAGCGCTTACGTATGTCAGCCTTAGAAATCGTACTGCCTATCAAATCTGAGTCCGGCGGAATAACGATCTCTGCTATTCCCGCCGTAGTTGGATTCAAAGCATCTGCAAATTCATTTAAAAAAGGACTGACTGTTAAATCATGCTCCTCGGCATAAGCTGCCACCTCTTCCCGTGAGCCCATGATTGCCAGCATAGACCCTGCTTCAATTTTGGCATCCTGGGCTGGGATAATCTGAACGTTGGTACCGGTTTTGATTCCCAAGATCCAACCAGCTCTGCCTCTGGCTTGAACTTCGCCGTGATACAGTCCAGCCAGATCACTCTCAGCTTTAACAGTCACTTCGAAAATACGACCGTCGATACCATAAACATCTCGATAGTACTGTAGGTTTTCTGTAGTCAAGGCTTGTTTTTCTGCTACCGGCAGTATCCGTTTACCAAAAACAAGAAAATATAGAATCCCAGCAGCAACTAAAGCGATCCCAACGGGTGCGACGGAGAACAAAGAAAACTTCTCCATGGGTATCGCATTGTCAGGGAAATGCAGATTAGCGCTCTCTAGTAAATCATTAAGAAGAATCAATGGACTGGAACCGACCATTGTCATGGTACCACCTAAGATGGCACAAAATCCCATGGGCATTAACAGCCTAGAAAGCGGTATCGCGGTGCGGCGCGATATGCGACTTGCTACAGGCAGGAACAGCGCAGCCGCGCCGATGTTCTGCATGAAGCTAGAAATCCAAGCAACACAGGCTGACAAGACTAGCGTGATTCGCCCTTCGGTTTTACCAGCTCGCTTTAGAATGTGCGCAGCCATGACGCCCATCACACCAGTTTTATCAAGACCAGCACCGATTATCATCACCGCGATGATCGACATCACGGCATTACTTGAGAAACCATCGAAAAGTTGATAAACCGGTACCAGCCCACCATTAAATATCTCTACTTGAGAAGACAATCCGAGCAGAACTAGGACTAGCAACGCTGCGACATCAACGCGAACAAGCTCAAACACAAACAGCGCGATCGCAAAAACTAAAATTGCTAATACGGCGATAATTTCAGGTGTCAACATTCTATTTACGCTGTCCTGCGAAACATGGAGGGGTCAAAATCTATTGAGTTAATGTTAACACAAAGGCAATACTAAAAATGAATTCGACACAATGTTTTATTAATTGACAAACTGAAACAAAAACCAAGTCAGCCATTCAATTACAAAAAACGCAATAGGCAAACAGCAAATATTCTTCTTGAAGTTATACACCCTCTTCGCCGTATAATTAGCACTCAACAATGGAGAAGACACATACACTATGCAGTTAGACCCTCACGCGATATGGGCATTAGCCCTAACTGTCGTGGCACTAATTCTATTTACCCGAGATCGAATACCTCTGGAAACGTCCAGTTTATTCGTGATAGTGGCACTTGCTGTGAGTTTTCAGCTGTTCCCCTATGAGAACTCAGCAGGACAGGTACTCCGACCGATAACATTTTTTGCTGGGTTTGCTCATGAGGCTTTGATTGCCGTTTGCGGTCTGATGGTAGCAGGGTACGCCATCGTAAGAACCGGCGCTTTAGACCCTGTTGGTAGAGGTTTAGCGAAACTATGGACAGTAAGTCCTACTCTTTCCGTTTTGGTGACCCTGATCGTGTCTGCCTTGTTAAGCGCGGTAGTAAACAATACTCCGATTGTGGTTTTATTGCTGCCGATAATGCTCAACGTGGCGCTTCGAACTAAAAGCTCGCCATCAGCGATATTGATGCCAATGGGGCTAGCCACATTACTCGGCGGCATGACAACCACAATTGGTACTTCGACTAATCTGCTGGTTGTAAGCGTGGCGTCAGACATGGGATTATCTAAGTTCGGCATGTTTGATTTTTTTCTGCCTGCGGTCTTGGCAGGCTCGTTTGGCATCGTCTACCTATGGTTGATCGCACCCAAGATCCTACCGAATCGAACGCCACAACTTGAGGATAGTGGACCTAGGATTTTTACCGCCCATCTCCACGTGGGCAAAGATAGCTGGGCTGTTGGCAAAACGTTGACTGAAATTATCGAGAAAACTGAGGGAACGATCCAAGTCTCAGGTATTCGGCGCTCAGAAACAACCTTCACTGCCCCCTTGCCTGACGCAAAAATCAAAGAGGGCGATCGCCTGTTGGTAAGAGATACACCTGCTCAATTAAAAGAATTTGAACGTTCTCTTAACGCCACCTTATATTCAAAAGGAAATCAAGTTAGTGATGACAACCCACTATCAGAAGACCAACAACACCTCGCCGAGCTGGTGATCGACCGAGGATCACCAATGATCCATCGAACTTTAAACGAGGTACACTTTTCCGAGGTTTACCAGTTAGTAACCCTCGCCATACACCGCAAAGGTAGGGTACTTGAAAGCATGCCACAAGGTATTGCCAAAACACCACTACGCTTGGGCGATGTATTATTGGTGCAAGGCTCAAACGACAACATCGAGGAAGTGAAAAAGCGTGGCCATTTCTTGGTATTAGATGCCACAACAGAACTTCCAGCCACCAAGCAAGCACCAAGAGCAATAGCTATCATGGCAGCCATTATTGGCTGTGCCGCTTTCGGTATTATACCTATTGCTATTAGTGCTGTTGTGGGCTCACTCCTTATGGTTCTGACCAATTGTCTGAAGTGGCAAGATATCCAACGAGCATTAAGCACACAAGTAATCTTGATTGTCGTGGCCAGTCTAGCTTTGGGCACAGCGTTAACGCAAACCGGCGCGACCATGTACGTAGCGCAGAAGTTTGTAGAGGTAACAGCTGGAATGCCAGATCGTGTAATCTTCGCTGCGCTAATGCTGTTGATGGCTATCCTCACTAACATTGTATCCAACAATGCGGCTGCGGTAATTGGCACACCGATTGCAATAAGTATAGCCACACAATTAGGGCTGCCACCTCAAGCATTTGTATTAGCAGTCTTATTCGGCGCCAACATGAGCTATGCTACACCAATGGCGTATCAAACAAATCTACTGGTTATGAATGCCGGTGGATACACTTTTATGGATTTTGTAAAAGCAGGCGTGCCTTTGACACTGATTATATGGACTGCTTTTAGCTTTATAGTTCCTGTGATGTATGGCTTCTAATACCTTCGACAATCAAAGTATACCGAAAGGCTTAGCATTTGCTCTAATCGGCTATGCCTCTTATTCAGTGCATGATGCAATCGTAAAAGCTCTTCATGAATACAGCGTTTTTCAAATCCTATTTTTTGCAATGTTGTTCTGCTACCTGCCTTTCTCCGTTGCTCGGATTGCAGACGGCACGCCACTATCGGTAACCCCAAAACATCCCAAGCTCGCCTTTGCAAGAGCACTACTACATGTTTCGTCACTAGGTTTTGCATTTTCCGCATTCGCAATGCTTCCCTTGGTTGATGCTTATGTGCTGTTATTTTGTACACCACTAATCATCTCAGTCTTGGCTGTCTTCTTTTTGGGAGAACAAATTGCACTGGTTCGATGGTTACTTATTGCAATGGGTTTGATGGGAGTCCTAGTTGTGCTGAGACCATCAATTGAAACCGTACAAATCGGACACTTTTTAGCCTTAGCCTGCGCTCTTTGCAGTGCCGGGTCGTCAGTTATCGCTCGTAAAATAGGTGGGGCCGAAAACATGGCATCTATGATTCTCTTCCCGCTATTGGCAACGATCATCGTCTCGGGGTCGGTCATGATATTTCACTACAAGCCAATGCCGCTCAATCACCTTGGCATGATGTTTCTCATTGGTGGTTTGGGTTTGCTCGGTCAATACTGCATTTTAAACGGGTTTCGAATGGCTCCTGCGACTTATATTGCACCGATGCAGTACAGCCAAATAGTTTGGGCAATCATTTTTGGATATGTGTTTTTCCAAGAATCAGTTGATATGTGGGCAGTAGTTGGGGCTTTGATGACCATCGCTTCAGGAATAGGAATGATTTGGCGTGAAAGACAGGTCTCAAAAGTACGTGCAAACCTCAACACACGCAATTCACGAGCGGTGGGTGCGCCGCTCATGAAGCCCAGAGAAGCAGACCGTAAAAAATAATAGATCGAGTACTGATCTCGTAGATTTCAATACCGGTCTACTGTCCTAGAATCATTGACCAGAGCTGTTTGGTTTTAGAAAGAGCTTTCATACCTTTCGGCCGATTGCTGTTCCATACCACATGCTCTGTTTGAGACCTCTCTGGATCGAGCACGATACCCCACATTCCTACTACCTCATTAGGAATCAGAGAATAGCGGACATCAATGATTCGCAAATCATTCGACGGATCAATACCCAAGTGGTCATTGGCGAACCAACGAAATCGCTCTATGTCCTTTGCTTGCTGAGAATCACTATTCAACCAGTTTAGCTGACTATTGAGATCTAATTTCTCAACTTGAACACCCTCGTAGTATTTAACCCCTAGGCCAACCCTTATAGCATCAACAAAATAATAGCCCTCATGCTCATAGATCGATTTCCAAACGATGATATTCGCAAAACTCGGTTTCAATCCTAAATTAACGGGATCATGACCACGCTGAAAGGCCAATTGATTTGCAACTTCAACAGCTCTTTGCTGCTGAACATACCCCATACCCAAATATAAGAACACATATGCTAATGAGATCCGAGCGAGCCAGTTAGACTGTTTCAGAACAGCAGTGATCAATAAACCCAATAGAGGTAACGTAAATAAGGGGTCAACAACCGATACGGTGTTCCATGCTACACGTATGGAGCTAAACGGCCATAGCAGTTGGGTTCCATAAGTCGTGCATGCGTCTAACAAAGCATGGGTGGAGTATCCAGCAAAACACCACAGATACACCTGTTTGAATCCAATTTGTGCGCGACTAAACCACGCCTTAAACACAAAATGAAACGCGATCGCACAAACCAACGCGCCAATGGGTATAAAAATCAGCGCGTGAGTAAAGTGCCTATGAAACTCAAGAAACAAAAGAGGATCCTTGTCGGAGGTTATAAACACATCTAAATCGGGCGCCATACCCGCCAGTGCTCCGACGAGTAGTGCCGCCGCCTTTTCAGTTTTGTGACGAAACTGCTGGGCTGCCAAACCGCCTAGAACTCCCTGGCTGACTGGGTCCATCTAAACCCCACTCTTAATCAGAGTAACTTCTAAGCCATCGTGAGACTCATCCAATTCAATTTGGCAAGAAAGACGAGATTTAGTTTCATTATAATCATCCGCCATTTCTAACAATTCCCGCTCCTGTATCTCAACATCGCCTAAATGACCGGATTCGTTTGTTATATAAACATGACAAGTCGCACAAGAACAGCTGCCGCCACACACCGCGGGAACCTCATCATATCCCGCGCCTAAAAGATGCTCCATTAAACTTACACCTTCATCTATCTCCAGTTTCTTGCTCTCACCAGTTGAGTCAATTACGTTTATGGTACCCATGATTCTCTCTTGCCATACAATTTATGTGATGCAGTGGATTTTGCGTCACTGCACCCAATGCGTCAATAATTGGCTATAATACAAAGCCAACGTCAATAACGATTTGACGATCAAGCACAACACAATATACATTCTCACGAACATTTCTTATGCCCGCTTATAACGCTTTCTATGCTCAAAGTGGGGGTGTCACCCCCGTAATCAATGCCAGCGCCGCCGGAGTCATTCAAACAGCCGCAAAATATCCCGAACAGATCAATAAGGTCTACGCCGGAGAGGATGGCATTTTAGGAGCGCTGTACGAGGAGCTCATTGACACGAGCCTAGAGAGCGAAAAGGACATTGAGGCCCTGAAGCGTACCCCGTCCGGAGCATTTGGGTCATGCCGCTACAAATTAAAGTCTATCGAAGAGCATAAAGCTCAATACGAAAGATTAATAGAAGTCTTTAAAGCTCATGATATCCGCTACTTCTTTTACAATGGTGGCGGAGATTCTCAAGACACATCGTACAAGGTTTCCCAACTGAGTGAACAGATGGGTTACCCAATAACCTGCGTAGGTGTTCCCAAAACTATTGACAACGACTTACCCTTTACCGATTGCTCACCAGGCTTTGGATCGGTAGCAAAGTACGTTGCTGTGTCGATTTTAGAGGCCTCGATGGATGTTGCCTCTATGAGCTCGACATCGACCAAAGTATTTGTAATGGAGGTGATGGGCCGCCACGCTGGTTGGATAGCAGCCGCCTCTGGCTTAGCTGCAGATGAAAGAGGGCTGGGGCCAGATTTAATCCTATTCCCAGAAGTTGATTTCGACAGAGAAGCATTTTTAGCAAAAGTCGATGCAACTGTTAAAGCAAAGGGACAATGCAGCATCGTCGTTTCAGAGGGCGCAAAGTACGCCGATGGTACTTTTCTTGCCGACTCGGGGACTAAGGACGCATTTGGACACTCTCAACTCGGCGGTGTTGCCCCAGTAGTAACGCAAATGATCAAAGAAGGTTTGGGACTAAAATGCCATTGGGCTGTGTGCGATTACCTACAAAGAGCCGCCAGACATATAGGCTCGAAAACAGATATGGAACAGGCTTACGCCCTCGGCGCTGAGGCAGTTGAACTAGCTATTAAGGGCACAAATGCGGTGATGCCAACAATAGTCAGAACCAACGATAAGCCATATGAATGGAAACTAGGTCACGCTGCTCTAGCAGAGGTTGCCAATATTGAAGAAAAGATGCCACATGACTACATCACCGAAGATGGAATGTTCATCACCGAAAAATGTCGAACTTATCTCGCCCCATTAATTCAAGGAGAGGACTACCCTGAATACGAAAAAGGTTTACCTAAATACGTTGTTCTTAAAAAGCACAAGGTCGATAAGAAGCTTGATCCATTTGAGGGCGTATAATTAACTGCTGATGAATTATTAAAAACCACAAACCGAAAAAAGCCCCCTTGCAGCAGCAAGGGGGCTTTTTCGATTTATAAAGCTAGTGAGACCTAAGTAATCGGAATTAAGGATTCCTTCGAGGATCTGAAGGCGTACTTCCACTTTCACCTATACCCAATGAACCGCCCAGAGTTACGTCACGCACATCGCCGTAATGAATTAACCTTGGTGTCTCGTACTCGAAATCAACATCCTTTTTTTCGAGCACATTATCAGCTTCTTTATCCGAAGTCCTCATGCTATACCCTTTAATAACCATCGTTTTACTCGCGTCTACCTAGCTGCAAACCGATCATCTTCGATTAGAGGCAGCTAAAATTGAACCCTCTTCCAGAAATTATAGTAAGCGCAGCGCCATTTAACCACCAGTTTGTCACTCAAAGGCACGTCTTCTCGTTGAAAATAACAGACTTTTACATAGTCTAACCAATACCTTGGCTCTAAATCGTAAAACTCTTGTGCAGTTTGATCATCTTCAATTCCACGCTCTAAACATTTAATAAAGCGAGTTTTTTCATTTCTCTGGATTACATTCTCCGGCAAATCATGCAAATACGCCTGTTTTAAAATTGGGCGCTTTTCACCCAGACTCTCTAAGAAACGTGTTGGCACAGCTAACATAAACTCCGCTAAATCTCGATCTCTGAAAGGATATCGCTTCTCAAAGCCAAATTGATTTGTTGTAATTCTGGCTACCGCAGCGCCCTCTCCGGCAAAAGCATCCAGCACCAATTGATATTGAAGAGGTCTAAGAGCTTTTTGAGCATCTTTTTCTAACCAATGTGTATCATGTCCAATTTGAGCTAATTTAGCCTCTGGCAAAATGTCCCCAGCAACACTTGGCAGAGTTGCTAATCCTTGCTTAAACTTTTTAAAGGGTGGCAGCTTAGCCAGCACAAAACGCTTTAAGGCAGACCACCAAGATTGATTGACGTCGGACTTGTAGTACTTAAGTTCTTTCAAGGCTCGAGCCAGTCCAACATCTTTATACGCATCGATCACTTGTTGATTATCAGTTGTATACAACAAGTCTCCATCAACCCCATGCAACATAACCTTTATATTGTCACGTTGTGCGGCTTCATAGGTAGCTTGATGATACTCGAGGTATGGCAAAGAAAATGGCGCTAAAGGGTTGGTGAGAGTAGAGCTATCAAACCTTGGCCAAAGATCGTCACAGTAAATAATACGATGTTTGACACCATAGCGGTTACATAAAGGAACCGAGTACTTTCTCTCATCTTCATCCGGAATTCGGTCAAAAGCCCATGAATACGCGACTAAACTACGTTTAGACTGTTGTGCCGCTGACACAACCATGGGAGAGGAATCTAGCCCACCGCTCAGCATTGCACCAACACGCCCGCGACAACGTAGTCGTCGAGATATAGCTTGATCTAACAATCTCCTAAACTCAGCTACATACTCCTGATCCGTTTTAAAATTCAACCTACGTTTAGGATCAAAACGATAAAAGGTAGACATCGAGATTTTCGACCCGCGCCGACCAGTCCAAGTCACTTTATCGCCCGGTTTAACTAATGAAACGCCTTGTATAAATGCACTCGGTTGTCTTTCAGTGCATAGAATCGCTTGGCATGCCAACTTTGGTTCATTTAACTTATGTCCGATCTCCGGATACGACAAAAATGTTAACTCTGAACTGGTCAGCAAAAGGCTTTCATTATTTTCATAAAAACAAAGATATCGCCCTCCCATCGCATCTCGGGCAGCCTCAACTCTACGCGAGAGCAAATCTATAAAAACGAAACTAAACGGACCGATTACCTCTGCTAAACGAGATAAACTAAAACGCTGTAAAAACTCAAAAAGCAAAGCCCCATCACTCAAATCTGACGCACAATTTAACTCCGCAATCAAGTGGCTTCGATTATCGATTCGGCCATCAAAAACCAACGCAAACTGTTCGTTTTTTGAAAAAAGTGGTTGAATTTCTTAATAGATTTTTTTAGTCAATACCCCAAAA
>JAKVBA010000078.1 GCA_022447525.1 Gammaproteobacteria bacterium | reverse complement strand
CCTGGCTTGGCCGATTGTAAAACAGCAAGTGCACCTCCTACATTAAATTGAGCATCACTGTCTTTGAAGATTGCCGGTGCTAACGCGCCAGTTAACACTACGGTTTTATTCTTAATATCCGCTAACACCCTTGCTGTATCGGGCATGGTGTCTGTACCATGGGTGATAAGAATTCGATCAGCAGGAGATTTCAGCACCGTTTCTCGAACCTGTTGACGATCTTGGTCAGTCATATCCAAACTATCTTTTGCCATTAAGGGTATTACGTCGATATTCAGATGCACAGGCAAGTCTGCCAGCATCTTTAATACCGCCGGCTCGCCCACTTCATATTTACTTTTGGCATCAAAATAGATTTTATCGATTGTGCCGCCCACGGCTATGGCTTGTATTTTCATGTCTACGAAAGATTCTTGGGAAGAAGACACAGTCAAATGTACCACGTGACGGAGTTATATTGCTGATCGGATTTCACACCAACACCGCAGAAAATTCGGCTGTTTAAGTTTAATCTTGCAGCTGCTTAGTCATACAAACACTGATGTCGACATCAGGATAATCACCAAAAGGCTCACACTGCTCAAATCCATTTCGTTGATAAAGCTCGCGGGCGGCTCTAAAAACTTGTTGTGTGCCGGTCTCAAGGCTTATTCTTGTGACCCCCATTGAATCTCTTGCCGATGTTATGATTTGTGTTAACAGGGCTTGGGCTACTCCCTTGCGCAGGTGATTTTGATTGGTTTTCATTGATTTGAGCTCGGCATGTCCATTGCCTAGGTCTTTTAGCCCGCCACACCCAGCGAACTCTCGGATGTATCCATCACAAATCCAAGCCGACCAAAACGTCATTTGCGGGCCTCGCAATTGATTCACATCTAAGGCATGAACATGTTCCGGAGGAGAATGCCTTAGCATCTCTTGACGGTGCTGCTCGAGAAGTTGGATGACCTTGCCATCGCTAAGGTCATCCTCTGTAACTACAATTTTGAAGCACTCATCCATGAGAACTTTTCTACTAGCTATTTTTCAAGGCTTCAATTCTAACTTCCAATGGTGGATGAGTAGAAAAGAGTTTGCTAACACCACTATTGATCCCAAACGCGGCTAATTGATCTGGCAATTCGCCGGCCTGCCCCTGCTTCAAACGCTCAAGAGCGGCAATCATATTTTGTTTGCTTGAATATTTAGCGCCACCCTCGTCCGCACGAAATTCGCGCTGACGACTGAAGAAGGCCACGATAATACTCGCTAAAAAACCGAACACCATTTGCCCCCCCATGTAACCGACCATATAACCCAGACCGCGCCCATCACGGTCGATGGCCATGGCCAGCGCTCTAGCGAGAATGATAACGAATGTATTGACCACGCCTTGAATCAGACTGAGTGTGATCATATCGCCGTTTGCAACGTGAGCAACTTCATGCCCCATAACTGCTTCAGCTTCTTCACGCGTCATACTTTTCAAAAGGCCTGAACTTACCGCCACTAACGCATTATTCTTGTTTGCACCCGTAGCAAAAGCGTTGACTTGATCGGTGTAGAAAATGCCTACTTCAGGCATACCGATCCCAGCTTCTCGCGCTTGCCTAGCCACAGTATTGAGCAGCCATTGCTCGGTTTCATTGCGAGGATCTTTGATAAGTTCAACCCCCGCGCTTCGAATCGCCATCGACTTAGACATCAGCAATGAAATAATCGAGCCGCCAAAACCAAACAACAGAGCCATGATCAAAAAGCTGGTATTTTGGTTTCTTAGCTCTGCCGGCAAAAACATCATAACGATGCTCACTACCACCATGATGGCGGCGTTAGTCGCTAAAAAATAGAAAATTCTTCTCATAAATCACCTTAGTATTAGGGTATGGTTACGAAGTTAACATGCGGTCGAAAACGCCATTTTTCAATGCAAAAAGATTAGCATTCGTTAACTACTTTTTGCTCTTGAAGAAGAGTAAATTCAGGCTTTTTCGCAATCATCTAGCCAAAATCAAAAATGCTTAAAAAACTACAAACACTGTTTAACACACCCGAAAATAATAACACACCAAGTTCAAGCGACGTAAAGCTCGCCGCGGCCACACTCATGTTTGAGATGATTCGCTCAGACGGTCGAATCGATGAAGTTGAACTGGATCAGATGCGTGCATTGCTTGAATCACAAATGGGTATCGCCAAAGAAGATACCGAGGAATTAGTCAATCAAGCACGCTCGAGTGCAGAAGATGCGATTTCCCTGCAAGGATTTACACGCGAAATTTGTGAGCGCTGGGACAACGATCAACGGTTTCAGCTAATAGAAAATCTGTGGCTATTAGCGCTGGCTGATAAAACCATTGACGCTAACGAAAGGCACCTTGTTCGAAAAATTGCTGGATTACTTTATATGACAGATCGTCAAATAAACATGGCAAAGGAATCAGCCAAACAACAACTTGCACAAAAGTATTAGCATAAAGTCACTCACTGACCTTGGTAGTCCTAGAAATTATGCGGCGCTGGTCATAAAATGTGCGCAAAAATAATAAGACCAACACTCTGGGTACGTTGCACAGCGACATCGCTCAGCTAAGTCATCATGATGAAAACCATAAAACTATCTTCTGCGCCCAAATACTTTATTGCTTTGGCGATCAGCTTAATTCTAACCGGCTGTGGACAAGCAGACCCAGCAAATAGCAGTCCAACTAGCAGTAAAACTGCCGCTCCAACATCGGCAACCATCACCCTAAAGTTAGCGCATACCTGGCCGAAGGGCTTTCCTATTTTTGGCGACTCGGTCGATAAATACGCTGCGCTGGTCGAGCAGATGTCCAACGGCCAAATCAAAATCAAAGTAGATAGCGCGAGCAAACATAAAGCAGCCTTTGGTATATTTGATTTCGTTAAGTCGGGTCAATACGACATAGGCCAATCGGCGTCTTATTATTACGGCGGTAAAGATCCGGATACACTTTTCTTCGCATCCATGCCATTTAGCATGACGCAGAACGAGCAATACGCTTGGTTTTATCAAGGTGGCGGTCTTGAACTCGCTAACGAAGTCTATGCTAAGCACAACATTGAGGTCATGCTCGGCGGCAATACCGGTATGCAGATGGGTGGCTGGTTCCGTAAAGAAATCAACGGTATCGAAGATTTAAACGGCTTAAAAATGCGAATCCCAGGTTTTGCCGGCAAAGTGATTGCCAAAGTGGGCGCTGTGCCAACAAATATTCCAACCGGTGAGCTTTATCAAGCGCTTGAACGAGGCACCATAGATGCCCTTGAATGGGTCGGGCCGGGCTTAGATCTGCGTATGGGCTTTCACAAAATCGCGCCTTATTACTACAACGGTTGGCACGAGCCAGGCACCGAACTTCTTTACTTTTTTAATAAAGACACAATGGCCAAGCTTCCGCAGTGGGCTAGATCTATTTTGAGAAATGCAGCCAGACTGACTGCCTATGACATGAGCACCGCTTCCTTTGCGGCTAACGCCGCCAATTGGGATACGATTGCCGAGCAGTATCCGAACGTGCAAGTAAAACGCTTTCCTAAGGAGGTAATCGTTGCGTTGAGGCAAGCTAACCAAGAATTGTTAGACCAAGAAAAGCAACGTAGCGAAATGGCCAGACGAATTCTGGAGTCTCGTGAGAACTATCTCAAGAAGGCTCGTCAATGGACTAGCATTGGTGAAAAGTTGTATTTGGATACATTGACGGATTAGTTTGCGAAAAAAACATGAATAAGTTAACCAGCCTCACAGCCAAACTAATGCATTGGCTAGGCAACCTCGCAAGTCTGTTACTTATTTTATTAGTATTGATAATGGCTTTTAATGTGGGCTCTAGATATTTATTTAATGCCTCGTCAATTGGGCTGGAAGAATTGTCATGGCACATCTACGCAGCTATTTTCTTGCTCGGCATCCCTTACGCTATGAATTCTGGAGCGCACGTCAGAGTCGACTTATTTTACGAGCGCTTTTCGACTAAAAAGCAAGCTTTGGTTGATCTGGTTGGAACATTAGTATTTCTCATACCCACCTGCCTGGTGGTTTGCTGGGCTGGCTGGAACTTTACCCTTGCTGCCTACCAATTGGGTGAGCAACCGACGGGGGTGTCTGAATTTTTCAATCAATTGGTTACCACTGGTATCGGCGAAAAATCGCAAGACCCTGGCGGGCTCCTCAATAGATGGATCATCAAAGGCGTGATCCCATTCTCGTTTTTCTGTCTGCTGGTAGCGGCGGTGTCAATGCTGATAGAAAAAATCGCAATCGTACTACAACAGGGTAGAGGTCAGGCATGATCGGTGTGTCGATATTTATTGTTGCCCTACTCCTACTATTATTCGGTTATACAGTCGCCTTTACGTTCGCGGGGATCGGCATCGCCTTTGTAGTGATGTTTGCAGAACCATCGCAATTAGCTCAAATACCCTACCGTATTTACTCCAATATGGGTGATAACGGCGAAGGCCAGGTATTGATGGCCGTGCCTCTGTTTGTGTTTATGGGCTTAATCCTGCAGCGTACAAAATTAGCAGAACAACTGTTGGAGTCCATGGGGCAATTGTTTGGATCGGTGAGAGGTGGTTTGGCTATCTCTACAATTTTGGTAGGCGCACTGCTCGCCGCATCAACCGGGGTAGTTGGCGCCAGTGTTGTTGCTATGGGACTCATTTCACTACCCGTGATGTTACGGCATGGCTATCAAAAAGAGTTAGCAACGGGCACGATTTCTGCCGCTGGCACATTGGGTCAATTGATCCCGCCATCGATTGTGCTAATCATTTTAGGCGACGTGCTGAGCGTACCAGTGGGTGATCTATTTAGGGCTGCATTGAAACCAGGTCTGGTGTTGATTGCTTGCTATGTAGCCTACGTTTTGATCTATTCTTACTTGCGACCCTCAGTCGCGCCTGCGGTCGCAAAAGACGGGTCATCTGATCAAATTCAGATCATCGTCAAAGCGCTGGTAGCCGTGGTACCGCCGCTGATGCTCATTCTGGTGGTGCTAGGGTCGATCTTCAACGCTATTGCCACTCCTACCGAATCCTCCGCACTAGGCTGTATCGGTGCCGTTATTATGGCCATTGCCTACCGTAAATTTTCATTAAAAATGCTGTGGGAAAGCGCTCATGAAACCGTCAAAATCACCGCCATGGTATTTGCGGTTCTGCTTGGCGCCTCTATCTTTTCAATGGGATTCGCGTATACCGGTGGCGAAGAACAAGTCGAACAATTGCTTTTGAGTATCCCCGGTGAAAAATGGGGATTTTTGATCGCGATCATGTTGTTGATCACGCTATTGGGATTCTTTCTAGACTATATTGAGATCTCGTACATTGTGCTGCCGCTAGTCTATGCTGTGGTGATAGAGCTCAATATCAACCAAGTTTGGTTTGCTATTTTGGTAGCAATGAATTTGCAGACGTCATTTCTCACACCGCCTTTCGGATTTGCTCTGTTTTACCTTAAGGGTGTTGCTCCCAATAGTGTTCAAACCACCCACATATACCGAGGCGTGATTCCATTTATTGCTATTCAACTCGCGGTATTAATGAGTATTTTATTGTTCCCTGAATGGTATGGGCTAAGTGCCGAGCAACCCAGTCTTTGGTAATTCAGATTAATACCTTAACAACAGGAACTAAGACAAATGCTTCAAATGTTACTAATGGGCGCAATGAACATTGCTTTGTTCGTCGTAGACATAGCCTTTGGTGCGGCAATACTGTACGGACTTTACAGGATAGCCGATGAACCGGATATGGAATTTATTGACTTCAAGGTAACGTGTTTATTTGTGTTTATACCTGGGGTTCTGATGTTCGCGATAGCCAGTTCACTAAACTTGATCGGTCTGAACTCGAGTTACGCGCTTGCGGCCACGGTCCTTTATGTCTTGATCCCGTTTTATTGGCTGAAGTATTTTCTCGATTTTAGCACCAAGTCCGCCGCTCTTTACGCCATCATGGTGCCGATTGCGATCGGCACTAAGTGGATTTTGCAAATTGGTTTATACGCGGCTTATGACCTAGTGTTGAGACGCTAGTTTTTGTGTTTTTATCGTTATCACAAAAAATATGCGAGATGGTAGAATCGCCGTCTTTTTATACCGCAATCGGCAACCATGTCAGACATCAGTTCAATTCTTGCCCCTAAACTGCCGGCGAAAGCGGGTGAAGTACTGCATTGGCGAAAGTTATACGGTTCCAGTTCGAGCCTAGCAACAGTCAAGTTAGCGCAAAACCACAACTTACTGGTTTATCTGTGCTCCGAGGCGCAAAACCTAGCGACCGTTGAAAGAGAACTCTCCTTCTTTGCCGACCAAGCGACTACGGTCCTTACGCTACCAGACTGGGAGTGCCTGCCCTACGACCGCGTTTCCCCGCATCCAGATATTATCTCGCAGCGTTTATTGGCTCTGCACAGCTTACCGCGGCTAAATCAAGCCATATTAATATTGCCGATCACCGCATTAATGCAGCGTTTGGCACCAATAAGCTACATTGAAGGCAACACCTTTAATCTGAAGGTAAACGATGAGTTTGAAACGGAAGATTTTAGACAAAGATTAACCGACGCCGGCTATTACAGTGTTGATCAAGTGATGTCACCCGGCGAGTTTGCTATTCGTGGCGGTGTAGTGGACGTCTTTCCATCGGGCATGACGTCACCGTTTAGGCTGGATCTCTGGGATACCACCATTGAAAGCATCAAGCTGTTTGACACTGAAACGCAGCGATCAACAGAGTCTCTGGATACCATAAAAATCCTACCCGCTCGTGAGTTCCCATTGGACAAGGCTAGTACCGACTTGTTTAGACAAAACTTTCGAGCCACGGTTGAGGGCGACGCTAAAAAATCCACCGTCTACAGAGAAGTCAGCAAAGGACTGGCCCCAAATGGCACTGAATTCTACTTACCCTTATTCTTTGACCAAACCAGCACTCTTTTTGACTTCTTACCTCAAGACACGGTGTTTGTAGTAGAGCAAGGTGCGCTCGAGAGTACTGAGAGTCTCCAGCAGGAGATTAACGAACGCTTTGAAAATGCCAGCCTAAATCCAGAGTGGCCTCCCCTGCCACCCGAGCATCTATTCTTAGCGCCAGATGAAATCTACGCCGAATTAAAACACCGCCGACGCGCACAATTACTGCAATTAAATTTAAAATCCGCCAAACACATTGTGGATTTTCCGACGGCTGCGCCCAAGAGCTTCAATATTAACCCTAGAGCGGAAAACCCCTACGCCGAATTCGTCAGCTATTTAAATGAATCGAAACAGCGCTCGTTGATGATAGCGGAATCGGCTGGTCGTAGAGAGAGTCTAATCGGCCTTCTTAGCGAAAACGGCAAAAACCCCGTCGTGGTCGAGAGCTGGCAAGCGTTTCTAGCAAGCGATGCCCCGCTGTGCCTGACTGTTGCGCAAATTGATCGCGGTCTGATTAGTGCCGAACTTAATGCACAAGTTATCGCCGAATCACAGCTTTATGGTGAACGTACCTTTCAACGCCGCAGACGTTCCGAGAAGAATCGCGATCCAGATGCAATTATTAAGTCACTCGCGGAACTTAACTTAGGTGACCCCGTGGTACACGAGGATCATGGCGTGGGGCGTTACCGCGGGTTAGAAACACTTACGGTTGATGGCGATGCCAATGAATTTGCGACCATTGAGTACCATGGCGGCGATAAAATCTATATTCCGGTGTTATCGTTAGACAAAGTCTCGCGCTATGTTGGCGGTGGTCCAGAGACTGCACCGCTGCATAAAATGGGCAGTGACACCTGGATCAAGCTAACCAAAAAAGCCAAAGAGAAAGCCTATGACGTAGCCGCTGAACTACTGGAAATTCAAGCACTACGAATGGCCAGAGTGGGTCATGCATTTCCGACTGTAGATCATGGTTACGAGGCTTTTGCCGCTGGATTTGGTTTTGAAGAAACGCCCGATCAGTCTCAGGTTATCAACGACGTAATCAGCGACATGACCGCGGCAAAACCAATGGACAGATTGGTCTGTGGCGACGTTGGTTTTGGTAAAACTGAAATCGCTCTTCGCGCAGCCTATATGGCCATTGCGGGAAACAAACAAGTGGTGATGTTGGTGCCCACAACGCTATTGGCGCAGCAACACTACAACCACTTTGCCGATCGCTTTGCTGATTGGCCAGTGAACGTGGAATTATTTTCACGCTTCCGAACCCCCAAACAAACCACCGAAGGCATTAAGGGAATTAAGAACGGCACGATTGATATCGCCGTTGGCACCCACAAACTAATTCAAAAAGACATCGAGTTCAAAGACCTCGGTTTGATGATCATCGATGAAGAACACCGTTTTGGTGTGCGACAAAAAGAGCAACTGAAAAAGCTCCGTAGCCAGGTCGACATACTTACTCTGACCGCCACACCAATACCAAGAACGCTAAACTTTGCATTGAGCGGATTACGAGATATTTCGGTAATTGCCACGCCTCCAAAAGCACGCCTCTCAGTGAAAACCTTTGTTCGAGAATGGGACGACGCGCTGTTAAAAGAAGCTATTATTCGAGAAATTCGCCGAGGTGGACAAGTTTACTTTTTGCATAACGAAGTACAAACCATTGAAAAAATGGAAGCCCGTATACAAGACTTGGTGCCAGAAGCACGCATCAAAATTGGCCACGGGCAATTGAAGGAACGTGAGCTGGAATCCATTATGCGGGATTTCTACCACCAACGTTTCAACGTTCTTCTTTGTACAACCATCGTCGAAAGCGGCATTGACGTACCCAGCGCAAACACCATTATCATCAATAAGGCCGACCGATTTGGTTTAGCACAACTGCACCAGTTGCGTGGTCGCGTTGGCAGATCACATCATCAAGCGTACGCCTACATGATATCGCCAGCCTTAAACAGCATGACCGAAGACGCGCGTAAGCGCCTTACGGCCATTGAATCGCTCGATACGCTCGGAGCGGGCTTTGCGCTGGCCTCGCAAGACCTCGAAATACGCGGTGCCGGCGAACTACTGGGCGAATCTCAAAGTGGCATGATCGATCAAATTGGTTACAGTATGTATTCGAGCTTTTTAGAGCAAGCTATCGCCAGCATCCAACGCAAGCGAAAAATAAAACGCGGCGAACCAGTGGACGACATCGACGGCTCATCAAGCTATTGTGATCAACGCGTCGAGATCAATCTCAATATCCCGGCAAGATTTCCAGATGCTTATCTGCCCGATGTGCATTTAAGACTCACCATGTACAAGCGTATCGCAAGTGCCAAATCAAGAGAGCAGCTTGCAGAGCTGGAAATCGAAACCATTGATCGTTTTGGTTTGTTGCCCGATGCTGCCAAACACCTATTTACAATTGCCGAACTAAAATTAAAAGCCGCCAGATGCGATATAAAAAGCATTGAAGTTGGCCCTGCCGGTGGCTCCGTCAAATTCTTAGAAAACCCTCAGATCAATATCGATAATATGATGCGGACCATAGCAACGCGCCCTACTGAGTATCGATTTGCTGGTACCGAGAGCATTCAAATTTCAAGAGAAATGCCCGAGCCCGCCGACCGTTTTGGCATGGTTATCGACGTGCTCGACATGGTTAAGATGTAGTCGCCCCCCGACCAATGAAGTCTCTGTTCATCAACAATCGCGAAATCAAGCTCGTTCGTAGCCAACGAAAAACACTCGGTTTACAAGTAAGTCCTCAGGGCATAACAGCGCGAGCACCAAAGAGAATGAGCGAGAGAGCCATCATTGACTTCATTGTCTCCAAAGAGGGGTGGCTTACTAAAATACTTGGCAACATGCCCGAACCAAGTCAAGCAAAGCCAATTGCACTGCAACACGGGGCCAAGATTACTTACCTAGGCGAGCCGTACACACTAGAGGTGATTGAGGGTTCCACCAAGCCCATTAGCATACAAGGCCAAACACTTATTGTGCCGGTAGCCAACACCCACACAGCGCTAACACAACGGATAAAAACCAAACTTACCAAATGGTTCAAACAACAAGCCCAATTGGTTTGCACTCAAAGAGCAAAGCACTTTGCACCATGGATGCAAGTCAAGCAACGTAAAGACAATCAAATATACGTTAGGGATTACAAACGTCGTTGGGGTAGCTGCGATAGCAAAGGCAAGCTTTCATTTAACTGGCGCATAATTCAAGCGCCCAGCGAGGTACTCGATTACGTAGTGATACACGAACTCGCCCACCTACAAGAATTCAATCACTCAAAAAAGTTTTGGTCGATCGTTTCTCAACAAATGCCAGACTACAACGAAAAGGAAATGTGGTTAAAAAAACACGGCCCTAGCTTATATGGCTTCTAACAACAAAAGTAGCGTTGACACGGTTTTTATTACATTGTCAGCAAGTTGCACTTAGCCAACCTATGACACCCTCACGATTTAGGAAAGAGGCGACTCAGTGGGCTCTGCACACCGCTGGCACCTTGTTTTAAAACATGGGTATAGATTTCGGTTGTTTTCACATCGCTGTGACCAAGTTGCTGTTGCACCGTGCGTATGTCGGCGCCGTTTTGAAGCAAATGAGTCGCGAACGAATGCCGAAGAGTGTGAGAACTGACCTGCTTTTTAATATTGGCTTTCAACGTGGCGCGGCGAATCGCCTTATTTACACCACTCTCGTCGATATGATGACGACGAACCAAGCCAGAATGTGGGTCAACACTCAGCTTAAATGAGGGGAAAAGATATTGCCAAGCCAAACTTTTATTGGCGTGCTTATATTTTCGATGTAAGGCGTTCGGCATCCAAACACCCGCAAATTGTTCATTACCCAAATCGTCCTCAAGGTAGTCAGTTACAATGGCAACTTGGTGTTCGATGGACGAAATCAATTCAGGCGCTAAGGTAACCAATCTGTGTTTAAACCCCTTGCCATTCCAAACCTGAATTTGCTTAAACTCAAAGTTAATATCCTTAACACGCAACCGCACTAATTCCATCAGTCTCAAGCCCGAACCATATAAAAGACCGACCGGCAATCGGTGCGACTTATCTAAGTTGGAAAACAAACGTTTAACCTCTCCCACGGTTAAAACCGTTGGCAACTTCGCTTGTTTCTTTACTCGAGTAAAATCCGAAAAGTCTCCCAACGGCTGGTCTAAAAATTTATTGTATAAAAACGCAATCGAGTTCAAGGCAATTCGCTGAGTTGCCATAGACACCGATCTATTCACAGCTAAATGCGTTAAAAACGCCTCTACATCCTGACGCCCCAATTCATGTGGATGCGCTTTACTATGAAAAAGGATAAAAGCCCTAATCCAAAACAAATAAGAACGAACAGTTCGCTTGCTATAGTTACGAACCAGCATATACTCTTCAATAGAAATCAAAAATGGCGACTTAGGCATATCATTCCCTCCATGGAACGTTAAATTCGATTCTAGCCCAAAATAAAAAATTAACAAGGACACCGTCCCAGTTAATATCGGGAAAATCGCCATAAAAACAGATAAATAAATTATAATTCAGACACTTATGAGCCACCACTTTTTGACAAATCCAGAAAAAACAGGATTCCTGATAATATTGATATATGGGACAGCGTCCCGTA
>JAKVBA010000077.1 GCA_022447525.1 Gammaproteobacteria bacterium | reverse complement strand
AGTTCAGACCCCGCAACTCGTTATTAGCATGAGTTGGTAATGCGTCAGTGACGCATTACCTCTTCTTTTTTACGCTAAAATAATCTAGCAAACCGTAGGTTAACGCTCCTAGCGCGAACATAACGACCATTAACAAAACCAGCGGAATCTGAAACTCAAAAAGCAAAATTTGAAGACTGATTGTATCAATATTTTGAAAAAGTATAGCGCCTAGTAAAGCAATTAATGACAAATAAATTGCGACTTTAGTTTTCATATAATCTCCTCTTCTTTCCCTTACTGACGATTTTTACTACGTCGAAGTCACAACTTTTGATAAAAAATTTTAATTTTATTTTTTCGTGTTTTGTGACTTTTGATCGCGGGGGCGCATCTATTACGACAAGACCCAGAAAAACGAGGTAAAGAATGAGAGTAATTGCAACTACGGTATCGCTTTTACTGCTTTTTTTGTTTGCGGCAAGTGTTCTTTTAAGTAAACAAGATACTTATATAGCGTCAAGTTTTAACGGTTTGTCTGTTCCGGTTGCGGCTGTGATTTGTGCTGCATTTGCAATAGGAATGACGGTGGGTATCTTGATGTCCAACTCTAAGTACAACGTGTTTAAAAGCGAAAGCTAATAGATTAATTAAGTTAGAATCGATTAGTAGTAAGGAGAATTAAATGAAATATTTGGTTTTAGTTTTTGCAAGT
Source organism: Gammaproteobacteria bacterium (assembly GCA_022447525.1). GTDB lineage: Bacteria > Pseudomonadota > Gammaproteobacteria > Arenicellales > Arenicellaceae > Arenicella. The sequence continues at coordinate 10,988 of JAKVBA010000077.1, read as the reverse complement.
GTAGTAATCCTATTGGGGTGTACTTCAACACCTAGCATGGAAAACTATACAAATGACCCAGATAGAATGTGGGAAGAAGGTAAAAAGCTTTCTGAGAGAGGGGAAAAATTATTAACAAGAGGTGAAAAAGATTTAGAGAAGGCGCGTGCCATGCTTAGAGAGGGTGAAGGATCTATTCAATCCGGAACTGAGAAAATCATCGCGGCAAAGCAAGCTTACCAGTTGGCTGTACTACAGCTAGGCGCTTCCACTAGTCCAAAAGAAGTTGCGTTTGAAGCGACCACACTCTCTTCAATAGGAGAGCGGTGGGAAGATGCCATCAATGAAGTTAGAAAGGGTAATTCGTTGATTGAAAAATCCAAAGATCGTCAAGTGGAAGCATTTGAGCGTATTAAGGAAGGCCAGCAATTGATTGAACAGGGAAGTAAGTTTATCCGCAACAGTCAGAGAATAAAGTTAAACGCACCAATCATCGGTGAAATCGAATAAAACGAAGGCGTGGCTGCGATGCATGTACTGATGCGTCGCAGCTGTTCAGCTAGCAGAAATCTTGTATCAGCATTAAGGGCGCCGATTCTGTTCTGTTTTAGTCAGTACTAGTTCCCCATCAATATGAACATCTCGTTGCGGAAAGGCGACCACAATTCCCGCTTTTTCGAAGGTTTCACAGATAAGAAAGCGAAGGTCACTACGAGACTTACGCCGCTCCATCTCTGAGCTCGCATTTAGCCAATAGTACACCTCAAAGTTAAGGGCATTGTCGCCAAAGTCGTCAAACATTACCGCGGGCGCCGGGGTTTTTAGAACACCGTCAAGCTTGCCTACGGCACTGTAGATGAGTTGTTCCACTTCTCTTACTGAAGAGCCGTACGCAACCCCTACCTTTACCGAGGTTCGCGTTTCAGTATTCACCAGATTCCAGTTAATGACTGTATTTTCCAGCAGCTTGCTGTTAGGGACTAGCATATGCACCCCATCTACTCGACGAATACGCGTTGAGCGGGTATTAATGGCTTCTACTCGGCCTCGGGTATCATCTACTTCTAATGTGTCTCCAATGCGAATTGGCCGCTCCCACATCAAGATCCAGCCACTTATAAAGTTGTTTATTATATTTTGCGCACCAAAACCAACACCAATCGCTACTGCACCTGAAACAAAGGCGAAAGCAGTTAACGGGACATTCAAGATATCGAGGGTGGTTATCACTAACATGACCAGCACCAATATCTGCACAACGCGATTAATTAAGTGCACCGCGTCGGGTGTTACTCCATTTTTGATTAGCAAGCGTGGAATAATTTTAGAAATGAATTTAAGTAGCCATACCGCCACGATTAGCATTAACGGGATTAGGATCAGCATGCCAACCGTGAATTCACGAGACATAAACTCGAAGACAGGTCGGTTTACAAAAGCAATGAGATCGTTCATCGAGTCTCCTCAACGTTATAGTTTTGTACCAAGCTCAGCGTAATAAAATTATTCATTGTTTGAGGCTACAAGACTTTGTTCAAAACTGGTATTAAAACGGGATAGTTTATTGAATTTTATGAAGGCTGATACCTTGTCAACGTACGCATCGCCTTCCTCTGAGTAACGGGTTAAGGTTTTAGCGAGCGCGAGCCCAGTTATGGGAATATCAGCTTCTCTCAGATATGCTCGGGTTTTTCTTAGCTCTATGTAGGCAAAGTGAGTGTTGAGGTTCTTTAGGTAAGCGCGTATCGAACCATTAACAGATTTGAAGCTAGCCAACTCGTGTTGTTTGCCCTTATCTCGCGATGACGGCACCACACCACATCCTTTTTCAAAACACCACTGTCCAAATAGGTTATTCGCTTTGCGTGTAAAACGAGAGCTTCCCCAGCCCGACTCAATCGCCGCTTGGGTTAACACAAGCGAAGGGGGAATATAGTCTACTCGGCGCAATAGAATCTCGTACTTATTCTCTAATGGCAGGGTTTCGTCAATGGCGTAATGTGACATTATTTTATTAAGCCATTTCGATTGATGGGAGGTTAACACCTCTTGTTCGCGCAGTTTTATTATCGCGGCACGCTTTTTTAATAAATGGCGATTTTCCTCTTCAATAAGTGGATATAACGTATTAAAAAAACGTTCTTTTTTCTCTTTCACATCTTGAATAGCAGTGAAATTTGGCATCGACCGCAAGGTGACTTCGGGAGCAGGGTTAATATTGGGAAGCCCTGTTGAGCTGCGTTCGGTCAGATAGGCATGTAACGCCAATGCAGTTACAACCAAAAGTACCGCCATGAAAGCCCAAGACTTTTTTATAGTAAGTTTTGTCATTGTCTGTCTCCAAAAGGGAGTATCAGATCATCCCGATAAAGGGATTGTATCTTGCTGGAAGGGCAGCAAAGATAAACCTGATACTCCGAAAACTTTATTCGCTAACGTGACTTTTCTTGGCGGACACTGCCATTTTTTCTAGGGCTCGTTTATACCGCATTTTCACTGCACTGAGTTTTACATCAAGTATTTGTGATATTTCGGAGAACTCTAGATTTCCCGTCATGCGAAAAACAACAATGGAACGCTCTTCAAGACTGAGTAAGTCCAGGAGTTTGTTCAGTTGTTGTTGCTCATTAGTATGGTCTTGCTGAGATTGCTCCTCGTGTTTTTCTATTTCTGGTAACGCTTCATTAAGCTCAACATATTCTGCTTGTTTTTTTCTTAAGCGAGTCAATGCTTGATTGTGTGCAATTTTGTACAACCAAGTTCGAAATTTTGCTCGCTCTTCGAACTGGTTGATTTTATTAAATACAATCAGAAGCGTATCATTTACCGTCTCTTCTGCTTCTTCGGCTGATTTCAAATAACGGAAGCATATCTGCAGTAACTTTTTATGATAGCGGTGAAATATAGTTTCATACGCTGTAGTCACATAAGGAAGCTGCAATTTTGCAATACGCACTAATTCGTCATCACTGAGTTGCGACAGCCGATCAGAGAGACGAATCACTTCGTTCTCTAGATCGTTCATGTCTTATCTCACGTTTTATTATCTGTACGCTTTGTAGCTCCAAGCTTGGTGACTACAAACTTGCTTGAAAGTAAGTCTTGGTTCGGAATGCTCAGACGTTTACCCTCTTTGCTTTCCAATAACGTGTTTACTTTGCTTACCGACACTACGTTGCCAACGAAACCTTCAAACTCTACTTCATCGCCTGGCAGTAATTGCTCACGGGCGTATATGCCAGACACAATACTATTTGCCACTGTTTGCGTACCAAGTCCCAGTGCCAAGGCCAGCGCAATGCCTAAACTCGCAATTAACACAGTAAAAATTGTATTCAACAATTCTGTTTCTAACTCTAGCTGACCAATAACGAGAGAGAACGTTATGAACAGAACAAGAAGTTGCAACACTCGTCCTGCCGCGGCGCCGTATTCAACACCAACGTTCTCTAAAGACGTCTCAAGTTGACTCTTACCAGTCTTAGCAATGAAAAGTCCGATTAAGGCAATTAGCAGTGCGCCAAATAGCTTAGGCAGATAAAGAATGAATTCGTCAAGGATTGCCGAGAAGCGTTCGAGCCCTAAGGTTTCTGCAGCTGCTACTAAAATGATCAGAATGAAAAACAGGTGAAGCAATTTGCCAATTAACTCAGAACCGCGAGTTTTAAATCCCATGGAATTTATTAATCGGTGAATACCCAGCTTTTCGCAGAGCGAGTCAAACCCTAATTTTTCAAGAAGCTTTGCTACCCATTTAGTTAATACCTTCGACACGAACAGGCCAAAAAGCACAACGATTACGGTTGCAATTAAATTAGGTAAAAAGCCGGCTACTTCGGTCCAAAACCGGTTAAATGCATTACTGAAGGACTGCGCCCATATATTGAGGTCCATGCTAATATTCCTTATCTAAATTTGTTTCACTTTTTATTCTTAAAGGTTTTTTCTTGGCTGATACGTGCTTTTCGTATTGCCTTTTTGCCGAGTAGAGAGAGGCGCCAAACCCTAGAAATACTACCCAAACCCATCCAACAAATAAGCTCGCCACATCTTTAACCGCAACAACCTTTTTGCCATCGGATAATACTTTTTCCAGAGACTGGTTCTCATTAACCCCGTCTACATCTTCATTTAATAAGTGCCTGAGCTTTTCTTCATCTAAGTCCACGTTTCAACCCCATATGCCGTTAGGATGATGCGTCTGTCGTGACACTACATTATGTACAGACTGCGATGTCTCCTACTAGATAGCCTTTAGTTTAAGTATTGGTTAAAAAGACGAGGGCACATGAAGAAAAGTCACAAAAAAATGTGACTTTATTGAATCAATGCTCGTCAGTAGCCGTAGTTTTTGGAATTAAGGAATGCGGCATGTCTGAAATATTGCCTACATTGGTTGAAGAAGTGATTCAACACTCGCCCGCAAATGAAGAACTTCTTGGTAGCGCCACAGTGATAGCACAAGCTGATGAAAAAGAGTTGGCGCTTTTACTGGAATCCCTTCCCATTGATGAGCGTTTGTCATTATGGGACACCATTGCCGACGCGAAAAAGCTAGATGTACTGATAGAAATGCGCAGCGACCCACGAGAGGTTTTGATTAATTCAACAGACCCATCGTTATGGCAGACGTTGTTTTTTGACATTGAGGCTGATGACTTATTGGAGTTGGCCGACTCTTTACCCAAAGCGCTTGTGGAACAAGCATTTTTGGCGATGGATAAAGTTCAAAAAGCGTATTTCACCCAAGCTAACGAATATAGTGAAGAGGAAATTGGTCACTGGGCATCGCACTCATTTTTATCGTTGCCAAGTAACGCGAAAGTAAGAGACGCGCTTCGATTGATTAGAAGGGAAACCCCTAAACACTGCGACCTCTTGTTTTTGACGAACCGCTCTGGTCAATTTTCTTTGGCAGTAGAGATATCGCAGATACACGGACTGCCAGAGCATTTACCTTTGGTCGATGTAGCGTTGGAAGATGTGACCACTATAAGGGACACCGAAGACTGCGCAATGGCAGCGAAAACCGTGCAGCTTTCTGGGTTCGGTGCACTGCCGGTGGTAGATGAAAATCAAAAGCTGATAGGTAGGCTGGATGTCACTACCGCAGCCGAACTCTCGTTTGAAGAGCATGAACGCCAGCTGATGGCAGGTGCGGGTATGGATGAGGATGAAGATTTGTTCTCATCGGTTAGAAAAAGTGCCCAGGGGCGTGCGTTATGGTTGGGGATAAACTTGCTCACCGCTTTTCTGGCAAGTGCATTTATCGGCTTATTTGAGGCTACTTTGCAAGAAGTGGTTGCCTTGGCGGTATTGATGCCTGTTGTCGCTAGTATGGGAGGTATTGCAGGTAGTCAAACATTGACGTTAATCATCCGAGGGTTAGCGCTGAAGCAGGTGAACTCAGCAAACGTAAGCGCACTTCTTGTTAAAGAGCTAAAAGTAGGTGGGTTAAATGGCGTTATTTGGGCGTTTGTTATTGGTGCCGTTGCTATGCTTTGGTTTGGCAATACTTGGCTAGGGTTAGTTATTGGACTTGCGATCCTTTTTAATATCATTGCCGCCGCAATTGCAGGTATTTTTGTTCCTGTATTACTTGAAAAATTCAATATTGACCCTGCGTTATCGGGGTCGGTCATACTCACCACCGTGACGGATATTGTGGGCTTTGTTGCCTTTCTAGGTCTCGGTACTTTGTTATTAATGTAGTTAACTTAACGCTACAAGTTTAGGACGTTTTTATGGAGTTTTCTCTTACTCAACAAGAGCTCTACATTTGGCTGGGCATATTGTTTTGTATTTCACAATCAGCGATGTTTTCCGGGTTGAACCTGGCCTTTTTCTCGCTCAACAGATTGCAGCTAGAGATGGAAGTGTCTCATGGGCATAAATCCGCGCAGAAAATCCTTAAGTTAAGACAGGATTCGAACTTTCTGCTTACTACCATACTGTGGGGTAATGTTGGGATAAACGTATTATTAACGCTGCTTTCTGACTCGGTACTTGTTGGCGCCAGTGCGTTTATTTTCTCTACCGGCTTTATCACGATTTTTGGTGAAATCTTGCCGCAGGCCTATTTTTCAAGAAACGCGATGAAAATGGCGTCAATCTTGTCGCCTGCGCTGCGGTTTTATCAGCTGGTTTTATATCCTGTAGCCAAGCCTTCTGCACTTATTCTCGATGGCTGGTTGGGCAAAGAGGGTGTGGAATACATGCGAGACCGTGATCTTCGCCGCGTGTTAAAACAGCACGTTGAAGCCGAAGAAGCAGAGGTTGATCACGTTGAAGGTATTGGAGCATTGAACTTTCTGGCAATCGATGATATTCGCGTGTCTCAAGAAGGTGAGTTACTAGACCCTGACTCCATTATTTCATTACCTACAAAAGTGGACTTCCCAATAGTGCCTGATTTTGTGCGTGAGAGTTCTGACGAATTACTTCGTAGAATTAACCGTAGCGGACATAACTGGGTTGTATTGGCGGATGAAAACAACCAGCCGCACCTTATTTTAGACGCGGATGGTGCACTTCGCGCAGCATTGTTCGATACCGACAAGCCATTTGATATTTACGATTATTGTCACAGGCCGTTAATTGTTCGCGACGAGAACTTAACGCTGGGAGATGTAATTTGGCATCTAAAAGCGCAGGAATCGTTAGATGCCCATCACGATGGCACCATTGATGTGGATGTAGTGCTTGTGTGGGGAGAAAAGCCCCGCATTATCACGGGCGCCGATATCTTAGGTAGGTTGCTTAAGGGAATAAGCTCAGCCATGCCAGAGGCATTACTCTCCAATGTGGTAAGCGCGCAAACGGAGAAAAAGGAAACAGCTCCTTCTATTTCAGAGTAAATAAAGAAAAGGCGACATCTGAAGTGACCCCATTAAGTTGGACTCATTTCAGATGTCGCCTTTTTTTATAAAAGTTTGTGACTTTTGTTTTTGCGTAATCGTCTACAAAAAAAACAAAGGAGCATTTATGAAAATCGCTATCTTATCGAGAAACAAACGTCTTTACTCTACCAAACGTCTTAAAGAAGCGGCTGAAGCGCGTGGCCATGAAGTTGATATTATCGACACATTGCATTGCTACATGGACATTACCAGTAACAAGCCTTCGGTTCGATTCAAAGGCCAGCCTCTACCCAAATACGACGCCATTATTCCACGTATAGGCGCATCTATTACCTTCTATGGTACGGCCGTTGTTCGTCAGTTTGAAATGATGGGGGCGTTTAGTGTTAACGAGTCAGTAGCGATTAGTCGCTCTAGAGATAAATTGCGCTCAATGCAGTTATTATCGCGCAAAGGTATTGGTCTACCTAGAACCGGATTCGCGCATAGCCCAGATAGCGTTAAAGACTTAATCGCGAACGTAGGTGGAGCGCCTGTTGTAATCAAGCTTCTAGAAGGTACGCAGGGCATAGGTGTGGTGTTAGCCGATACCAACAAAGCTGCTGAGAGTATTGTTGAAGCATTTATGGGTATTAAGGCGAACATTCTGGTTCAAGAATTTATTAAAGAAGCAGGTGGAGCAGATATTCGCTGTTTCGTAGTCGGTGGGAAAGTGGTCGCGGCAATGAAGCGTCAAGGCGCTCCAGGTGAATTCCGTTCTAACCTTCATCGCGGCGGAAGTGCAACGCTAATTCGACTTACATCGGTAGAGCGTACAACTGCAGTAGCAGCGGCTAAAGCAATGGGGCTTAACGTTTGTGGTGTTGATTTATTGCGCTCAAGTCATGGCCCAGTGGTAATGGAAGTGAACTCATCTCCAGGTCTTGAAGGTATCGAAAATGCTACCAATAAAGACGTGGCAAACATGATCATCGAATTTATCGAAAATACTAAAGCTAAGCCGCACAACACTAAAACCCGTGGGCAGGGCTAATACATGTCTCGTATTCCATCACTGTTTATCGGCGATACGGAGATAAAGGCGGGAAGTAGGGTTAAGCTTTCACTTACTTCTGCCAAGCTCTACACTGACACGGAAATGTCCATTCCCGTTGAAGTCATAAGAGCAAAGCGTCAGGGGCCGACAATATTCATAAGTGCGGCCATTCACGGAGATGAGCTTAACGGTATTGAAATAGTTCGGCGTTTATTAGCGTCGGACACCTTTAAGCTAACTCGAGGAACCTTGATAGCGGTGCCTATGGTGAATGTGTATGGCATGCTAACGCAAAGCCGTTATATGCCAGATCGCCGTGACCTCAACAGGAGTTTTCCTGGGTCTAGCAAAGGCTCATTAACGGGGCGTTTAGCTAACTTGTTTTTGACTGAAATTGTTAGCAAATGCGATTACGGTATCGACTTGCATACCGGCGCAATTCACCGAAGCAATTTGCCACAAGTTCGTGCGAATTTGGCTGACGAAGACACCTTAAGCTTAGCCAAAGCGTTTGGCGTTCCGGTGTTACTCAACGCCAATTTGCGCGATGGTTCATTGAGACAGGCGGCCTCGGAGTCTGGTACTCGTATTTTGCTTTACGAGGCGGGCGAAGCGTTAAGATTTGACGAGCTATCAATAAGAGCAGGAATAAAGGGTATTTACAACGTGCTAGCCAGCCTTGGCATGGTAGCGAAGCGACGCCGTAAAAAGCCGTTAATTGAACCTTTTATTGCGAATAAAAGCTCTTGGATACGCGCGCCTGAAAGTGGGATAGTGCGTGATGTGAAGCAACTGGGCGATCACGTTAAAAAAGGCGATGTCTTAGCGCAGGTCTGTAGTCCTACAGGCACTTACGTTCACGATGTCATCGCGCCGCGCTCAGGTATCATCATTGGTAAACAAAACATACCTTTGGTACAAGAAGGTGATGCAATGTTCCACGTTGCGTTGTTTGAAGAGCCTGAGGATGTGGTCGACAACCTCGACCAGCTGGTGGAAAACCTCATGCCTGAGGAAACCATTCATTACGATGAAATGAAGTAGGGGGAAGCAATTCCCCCTCTTTTTTTGCTCTTCTTTTAACCCACCTGGCTAATTAGGCTAATAATCTGGCAACCTTCACCGGGAGGTGTACTCTCTTTACTCTTAAATGCAGTAAGCTTGCCTTTTGAGTCCACAAAGAAAAGCGCGGTAAACTGACTCATATACTTGGCTTTGTAGTCATCAAACGTAAAGCAGGCCGTTAATGCAGTGCGTTTTATCACCGCGCCTTTGGAAGTCTGGCTAGCCAGTTTGGAGTAAGTTGTGTCTCCAAATAATCCCAAAGATTGCAGGTAATGTTCGCTCAAAGAATGGCCTTCAAATCCCTTTTGATCGTTGTGACTAATGCCCATCACGTGTTCATCACCGTAAATATACTGGAAGTGCTGAGTAACAATGGGGTTTAAATGTTTATAACTAGACATGACCAGTACGTTGCCAATGCCGGTTAAATCCATTGTCCTCATTGCGTGTGCAGAGCTTGGGTTTCCAAAATAAGTAGGTATTCCCTCCATTCTTGCAGCGCAAATGGATTCCCAGTTCGTATCAGCAATCTTTACTGTGTAGCCCAACGACATCAATTCTTTGCCCAGCATTCTCGCGAAGTGACCGCCGCCAAAGATAAGGTAACCCTTAGCAGTTTCTTCTCTTTGATCTAGTGCTTTGGCTATGTGCGTAGAGGTTAAGCTTTGTAACGTAACGGTAAACACAATAACAAAGAAGACCAGAGTAATAAGAATGTCGGCGTTTGCGTAGCCAATCATGTCGAGCTTAATAGCGAATAACGCAGATACTGCGGCAGCCACAATGCCTCGCGGTGCCATCCAAGATATCAGCCATTTCTCTTGCCATATTAACGACGAGCGCTTTGTAGAAAAGTACACGTTGAGCGGTCTTGCTATAAAAATCATCACTAGAAGTAAAAGCGTTGCTGGAAGAGCAATCGCATATAATTCTTCTAACTTGATTCGCGCGGCAAGGATGACAAATAACCCAGAAATAAGCAGTACGGAAAGGGTCTCTTTGAACTCTACAATATCGTCTACTTTTATGTCACGTTTGTTGGCTAAAAACATACCCATTACGGTAACAGCAAGTAATCCACTCTCGTGCGCAAGCAAGTTTGATGCTTCAAAACTAATGAGCACGGAAATCAACACAGATGTATTGATCAAATATTCAGGAATGTATCCTCGCTTGATTGCTTTGGACAATACATATCCACTTGCCAAGCCGAAGAAAATACCAACCGCCACAGTTTTAAAGAAAACAAGCAGCGTGTGGCTCAACGCATTTTGCTGAGACACAATATATTCAAATACCAGTACAGCCAAAATAGCACCGATTGGGTCGATAACAATGCCTTCCCATTTTAAGATTTGAGCAACATTCTTAGATGGTCTAACGGCGCGTATCATGGGCATTACCACAGTAGGGCCCGTTACCGTCACGATAGCACTGAATAGAAAGGCTAATTCCCACGTTAAACCCATTAGATAATATGCAGCAGGCGCTACAATCAACCAAGAAAGGATGGCTCCTGATGAGCATAACCGCATAACGGTTTTCTTATGGTTGCCAAGTTCCTGAAGATTTAAGGTTAACGCACCTTCAAATAAAATTATGGCAACAGATAAAGAAACAATCGGAAACAGCAAATCGCCGAATACCGCATCGGGGTTAAAAATGCCGCTTACTGGCCCCATAAACAGGCCTGAAAGCAGTAAGAACAAAATCGCAGGTAGGCGCAATCGATAGGCTATTAGCTGACTCGCGATAGAAAAAAAGCCAATTAAAACAAGTAAAAAAATAGGCTCTAAATTATGCATAGACGCCTCAAGTTTGTTATTCATAACACTCAAGACGCCGATAACTATTGAAAAGTCACAATTAGGGTTAGCAGAGTCTTGTACATTATCCATAAACTCAATGAATAAAAACTTAAGTCGTAGATTAGCTTTTGTTTATTTTAGGCTTCTCAGCTCAAGACTGGGTTTCCACTCATAACTGCCTACGCATTAAACGGTTACCTAAAACCGGTAACCTAGCGAAATAGCATAGACAAAGGGGTC
>JAKVBA010000076.1 GCA_022447525.1 Gammaproteobacteria bacterium | reverse complement strand
CGATAATGAAGAGGACTATTTTATCTATCAGGCGCTAATCGATGATGGAGAAACACATATGCTGTTGGACAACTCTATTCCGATTGACGTTCCTGTGCGCTTATTGCATGGGGAGTTAGACGATGTAGTGGCTTGGGATCGCTCTGTTGCTGTCCTTGAAAGGCTAGAGTCTAAAGACGTGCGTTTTGAATTAATCAAAGGAGGGGATCATAGGTTGTCAACCGCCCCAGATCTAATGAGTCTTGTCAGAAATCTAAAGGAAGTGATAGGCTGACTAATAAATTTTTCAAATTAGCTGGAGATGGTTATGAGTTCTTTGGGTGCATTTTCGTTAAGCCTTTCGGTCAAGGATATTAATAAGTCGATCGAGTTTTACCAAAAGCTCGGCTTCGAGATTTTCGCCGGTGAACTAGAGCAAAACTGGATCATTCTTAAAAATGGCGAAACTTTAATTGGATTGTTTCAGGGTATGTTCGAGCAGAATATGCTGACCTTTAATCCCGGATGGGACCAGAGCGCGAAGCATTTAGATGAGTTTGAAGATATAAGAGACCTTCAAAGCTCATTACAATCGCAAGGGGTAGAAATCGATAGTGAGGTTTCTTCGGCAGAAGGGCCTGCCAGCTTTATGCTCAAAGACCCAGATGGCAATCCAATTTTAATCGATCAACATCGATAGGTTGTTTATAGATCGTCACCAGAGGAAAACTCAAATACAATCTTTTGCTTACGCTCTTCGCCAGCTTTGAGTAATGGCGAGAAAAAATTACCTTGATTTATTGCATCCGGCGCGTACTGTGCTTCAACGCAAAATCCCCCAGATGGAGTAAATGGATGACCCAAGTGGGTAGCTGTGTAAAACTGGTATCCGGGTGATGTACTTTTGACTTTGAGCTCGATACCAGTCGTTTTCGATCTCGCTTCTACCAGAGTTTTTAAGTCTGTGTCATTTTCGCCAACAATATTGAAATGATGGTCGATACCGTCAGCGAACTCAGCTATTTCACCATCATCACCAAGTGTGAAATGAGTCGGCGATTTCAGTTTCTTGAAGGTGCCAGTCGGTATATTGAAGTTATCGCAAACCACAAAGTTTTCCGCGTGCAAAACAAATTTGTGATCGTGTACAGACTTATTTTTTCCGCTAAGACTATTGCCGGAGAGATTTAAATAAACATGATTAGTCGTGTTAACAAAGGCATCGCAACTTGATGAATTGACGTATTCAATATGCAGTTCGTTACCCTTTATCTGATAAGTTGCATAGGTATTTAGTTCGCCCTCTAGACCAATGTCTTCAAGAGATGTGACTAATCTGAAGCGAACACACTGTTTGTTTATCTGATCGATTTGCCAATATTTGTTGTCGAAACCTTGAGAGCCACTGTGTAGACTATTGCTGCCTTCATTTTTGGGTAAAACACAAAGCCTGTCGTGAACATAGAATTCGCCATTCTTCACTCGGTTAGTAATAGGTCCGATCGTCGCCCCAAGATAAAACGAGTCGTTTTCGAATGACTGTGTTTCTTGATAGCGTAATGCCAGGTCCTTATCTTTAAACTTGATTCGCGCTATTCTGGCACCAAGATCTAATAAGGTCACTGAAAGCAGGTCTGATTCTATTGTTATTGATCTCACTATTCAGGTCGCTATGATTTTCGAAACTTACCAAAAATTCTAAATTTAGTTAAAGACACGATCCAGCTCTAATTTATCTATGATCAACTTTCAAGAAGTATTAAGAACAACGACAAATCGTCTAATTGCGATTAACGTAGTGGTGTTTGTCTTAGTTGATGCGCTATTCAGATCGGCTCCTAATGTTTTCGAATTATACAGTTGGCAAACTTCTTATTTCGAGTTTTGGCAGCCATTAACTCATATGTTTCTACATGGCGGTTTAATGCATTTGGCATTTAATATGTTGGGGTTATGGATTTTTGGTCAAATATTAGAGCGAATCTGGGGAGGACGTAGGTTTCTGCTTTTCTATCTGTGCTGTGGCGTGGGAGCCGCTATCATCACTCAATTAGTCGATCAGTATTTTTTGAATCAAATTAGCGGCCGAATGGTGGGGGCGTCGGGAGCTATCTACGGTATTTTGGTAGCGTTTGCCATGACATTTCCGAACCATAAAATCATGCTGATATTTTTGCCAGTACCAGTAGCAGCTAAGATTTTTGTGCCGATTTTGTTATTAATTGATCTAACTGGAGGGTTGACTGGTTTTTCAATCTTCGGTGGGAACATTGCCCATTTTGCCCATATTGGAGGTGCTTTGGTGGGCTTTTGTCTTTGCCTATATTGGCAAAAATCTCCAAACTAGTCTGACTTCAACAACTCGCTATAATAGCTCCTGGCCTTTACGACTTTAGTTTCAGGAAACTTGGTAGCCACTTTCAAGGCCGCATTGATGGTAGAGTTGTTGGATTAACCGAGCGTGCTTTTTTGTTGAGTCAAGCGCCTGTTTAAATAGACTATTTCGATATTGAATCCACGCTGTCAAATTCTTATCCGCATAAGGAAGTAGTCTGCCCTCCAGCTCGTCAATATGTGGCATCAATTGCCAATAGCGTTTTGTTAACGCGACCATTTTAGTTTGGATTTTCTCGATAAAGAACTTGTTGATGACGTTTTGAAAGTAGCGTGCTTGCTGAGTGGGTGTTGGCTTGAGACAAAGTTTTTGTTTTAGGCGTGTTTCGATTAACGTGTTGGCAGCTTCGAGACTTGCATGGTGTGTCGTAAGTTCGTAGAAGAGCTGACCAGCATCTCCATGTCTGAGGCGACCAAGTGCTTGTTCTAGAGCCGAATTTTCGTCGTCTAAAAATACAAAATCTTCATTGAGTATCTTCGATACCTTGGCGTTGATCAGCTTTAGATCGTCGATCGTCGACTCACTCGGTAAAAAGTCTGGGTATGTTTTTGATGCAGGAGTAGCTCGCCAGAACGCACGGTACTCGTCTTGAGTGAAAAATGCATGAGCCAAGCTAGGAAACAGGTCTTGCCGTTTGTTGAGAAGGTAGGTCTTTAATTGATTCTTAAGCTTTTCGTCTTCAATCTTTACTATACATTCAGGACCAGTATGAAGGATTTTAAGATCATTGAACAAGCGCTGTGATGGAGTGGCTACTCTGCCCAATAAACTATTTCGCTCGGCCAGTACTAGATGCAGCTTACAATCGCGCATGCCCAAGAAGGATTTGATGCTAATCGTATTAGTTTGTGTCTGGAGTTTGAGGATTCGTTTTTCAGGAAATCTCGGGTAAATACCTTTTATCTGGGGTTTGTCCAGATCGAGCACTCTAGCCAGCCTGCTGATGTACTCCTCATGATCTTTTGCTCTTTGACAAGCCGATAGAAAAAAAACGATGCTTAGAACGATAAAGACTTTAAATCCGAACTGATTAACTGTTGCAAGACTCAATTTGTATCCTCAGTGATTGCAGCTCTGACGTTAGCGTCTTCTTTTCTTTTAGATTTAGAAAACTGCCAATCTCAATACGTTCCTCTCTATGTTGAACAATAAACTGAGCGGGACTCATTCTGTAATTGCTGGCGATTTTAACTACCTTGATTTGGTTAACATTCATAGTCCATTCATGCTTTGGAAAATAGACACCTTTTTGTAATACAAAGGTATCGCCATTTACGCGAATTACTTCTTTAAAGTTTAGCTTCCAAGACGCGTAGTACATTCCGAAGCCGACCAAGGCAACCTCTAAGCCAGCGAAAGGCAGAACCGGCCAAGCGCCCATGTAAACCCAGCCTCCGGCAATGGTCATGTTGACGAAGAACATCACCATAAGAATTTTTTTGTTAGTTTCCCATGACATTGATTTGTTTGGGCTGAGCGTAATTTGTTTTACGCCATCTATTAAGTCAATCTCGATCATGACTTGAGTCTATCAGGTGCTCATGATTTCTTGGTGTGATACGGCTGTAATCTAGAAAATTAAAGAGAAAGTTGAATCTGGCCGATATGTTTTAAGAGTAAGTTGGGTGCGGTTTCGTCGTGCAGCAGCGCTAGTCGAGTGACGGTAGATCGTCTGGAAACCGCAGTGGAGTGGAAAAGGTAGATGTAATAACGATGTTGCGCCATATTGAGCGATGTGTGTCCGCATTCGAATTCAGGCTCACAAGTCGTTCAATCTTGGGAGTCTGAGGGTATCTACGGATAGAGCCGACGTCTTCTTGAGCTCACGACTTCTAGTTGATCAAGGATCCGAATCGATAGGTCGTAATTACGCTCTCTAGGAGCAAAATTGCATTAAAGCAGAGACGATTAATTTCAAAGCTAACAGCAGTAATATAGCGTTCATTATTCGTGTAAAGGTCGACTTTGGTATTTTTAAGAGAACCTTTTTACCGACGAATGTGCCCAAGAATCCGGTAATAATCATGGCTAGGATGAGCCCCCAGTATTGGTGAAATGCAAACCCTAAATAGCCAAACACCGCTATTTTAAAACCATGCTGCACGACCATCATGCTCGAAAAGGTGGCGACGAGATCAGCAGAACCAAGAATTGTCCCCTTTATTTTAGCCAATACAAACGGTCCAGTTGCACCAACAAACATGGTCAACAGTGTGGACGATAAGCCAACTAGGATGGTTTGAGTTTTGTCTAACCTACTATTTTTAAATGAGGGTCTAAATACCAAATATACAATAAAACATCCGAGTGCCAACTGGATGATTTGACTTGGTAGACTGATCACCAAATTGCCACCAATTACAGCGCCTACCGAGCTACCGATTGTGAACCAAACTAGTCGTGACTGATCTACTTGTTTTAATAGCAGCGCAGCTCTGCCAATGTTTGATCCAAACTGTATTGTCCCATGCACTGGGATCAGTGCTTTAGCGGGCACAATGTTGGCCATAACTGCTAATAGAATTGAGCCACCACCGATGCCAAACGCGGCGGTCACAAATGAAGTGAAAAAACTGAGTATGATCAGGCCATAAAACTCAAACCCTGAGACACTCATGGGTATAAGGCTAGCTCCCATGCGCCCATTGTGCTGGTTTATAACCCTTTTTCACTACCTAGCTTTCTTGCAGCGTGCTCTGACGTTTCATTATTCAATGCGGCTGCAGGCAAGCCAAAGGAAAGGGTTGGATCTACCAGCGTTGACCAATTAAAAATTGCTGTTTGTCCGTTAGGCCCTGCATTGGATAAATCTTGCTTAGCTTTCAGTACGGCTGTTCCCACGTCGAGCCCTTGTTGAGTAATAAGCTTTAAAAGTGTCTTGGCAAAACGTTCATTGCTGGACCCAAAGCTAAGAAGGCTAGGACCAATTAAACCCACGGCTCCTGCTGGATTGTCGGTAAAAAGTCGTTCTGATAAGGATTTGACGTTGGGTGTTTCAAAGTAAGTGGTATAGCATGCCAAAGGGATAATCAGTGTTGGTTTTTTTCGATTAGTTAAATTATCGACCGTTGAGGTGGTGATAAGGTTTTGCTTACCCCAGCTGGTTGGAGACCCATGTCCATTGTAAATAGTTAACGCTGGTCCTTTGTTAATCTCATCAGTAATTTTTGTTCTGGCGTGGCCGAGTTTCTCAGAATTTGGAATCGATCCATCAGCAAATATATCGTTTAGGTATATTTTGCTTGGAAGATTCCAAGATAAATCTCGATGACCGATGTAAGGCTCTAACCGCTCAAGAGAGTCAGCAAAACGATGGAAAGATTCATCCTGTTGAGCAATAAAAAGCGTTGTTAGATCTTGTCGGTTTGAATTAGCGCTGTTCCATTCTATGGTCTTATCGATAACGTAGTTAAGCTGATCTTGATTCCTAACTGGCCACCGACCTATCGCCCGGTCTGGAACTTGGTCGTCATCAAAATCAACAAAAGGAACAGCAGTAGGTATTTGCCGATTCATGGTGCCAGACCCGTTTCGATAGAACGAGGGTAGGTGATTGATAGGGCGATTCTCTGGCGTTGTGCTGTATCCTCGATAGTTATACGTATGGCCGCCGACCAAAAGCACATATTTAAACGGTGAGGGTGCAAGTGTGGCGCTTCCCCGAGCGGCCCTTTTTAAATAGCTGGAAATAGCGTAGGGCGTTTCAACACCATCACTGAAGGTGTTGTAAATATCATATGTATTGACGATTTTGGTTGTGAGTCCAGCGTCTGTTTTTTGCTTGGCATACTGACGTAATTTCTCGTTAATAAGCGATGGAGCAGCGATAATAACGTAATCAACACCGTCGAGATTCAGTCTATCTTCGTTCACAGGTGTGGTTGACTCAATATTTGCGACACTCAAATAATTGTCGGAACCCGATAGCCATATATAGCGATTGCTGTTTGTCGCTGAACTCGGAGGAGCTTGAACCAAAATACTACTTTCGGACGTGTCTAAAGGGTGTGTGTGACGAAACAACTCAGAGAAATTACCCTCATCATCGTAGGCGAATACTCGATCGATGTTTGATCGGCTTGTGATCGATATCCAGTCTTGATCAGTAAACAGGGGCAATATTGATAAACCGTCGACATCTGTGTTGTGTTTTTCAATGTCTATACTAGCGCCGACAAAGTACATAGCATCAATGTTGTGGCCATTGTCGGGAATGATCGCAATTTCGAGAGTATTCTCACCTAACAACAATTGCCCTTGAGAAAATGCCTCGATCTTAACGCTGTTGATGCCGTTGGCGTAGCCTTCATAAATTGGATCAGCAAATCGTGCTCGATTTAAATACACTTTGAAGTGATGGTTAGGTTCGACTCTGCCGTCCCCGTCTCTGTCGATTCGATTAAAACTAATACCACCCATTAGTTCCGCTGTTATTTTAGCTTCAGACTCTAAATTTACCGTTTCGTCTAATGAGAAGTTCATTAACTTGCTGCCGTTTTGTCCGAAAGCATAAATGATCTCGTCGTACCAGCCTGAACCTCCCGGCAGTATAAACGAGTATTCATTAGGCGCACCAAACTGGATTGTATGCTGGTGCACGTTGGACGGAGTCGTGCCATAAGGCATGCTCGATTTGTTAATCCTCAGAGCCTTCAAAGCTTTCGAGCTATCAGCAGAAACTCGAATATTCTTATTATCTGCGTATCTGGCATCGCGGTCAGTCGGAGCATTGGCATAAAATATGATTTCAGCGCCGGGGCCAAACCGTTTTTTATTGTTTTTGCTACCCAGTATAAAACGGGGTAATGGTTGCCCCGCATGACTTAATGCTAAAGCTCGCACCGGTAGATTTTTGTAATCCAAACCGCCGTCTTTTAACTCCTCATAGGTAACTCTATATACCCCACCTTCCTTTATGTTGAGCCATCCGTCAGGGAATCGTTTAGCTAGGTTCAGGGCTCGATTTTTTGATCTTTTAGTTGTCCTTTTCCAACGATGGTTTTTGTATTCAAACCCGGCATTTGTCATAGCGTCCTGATGTTTTTTTCTTTGCTCAGTCCAGTTTATTGGGCTCGGTACGGTTATTTCACCGTATCTTTCTCCAATAACGAACGGACCAAAGAACTCCTCCATCCCCGACGTGGAAACGGATGAGATTCCTATCTCAGTGGGAGGGCTAGATAAGCGATTCAAATTAAAAGATTTGCGGTAAACTTCTGGTTCCACAGAATCCACATTTCTACTGCGAATCATTTTTCGATTGAGCTGACTCCAGTCCCCCTCGATTTTACCCCAAACGTTAAAACCTAGATTAAATGCCTCGCTCGAAGTTTGCCATTTTGTCTTCAACCTATTTCCACGACTTTTACTTACAAACGAACTGAGTACGACGGGTACAGTAATAAAGTCCATGCAATTTGAAGCAGAGATAATGGTTCCTGTATCTTGCCCGGCATTGTCAGTCACGGTTAAGGTCCAATCTCCAGCCGGAAGCTCTCCGTCAAAATCATTAAGTGTACCGGTGGGGTTGAGAGTACCACCAATTGCAGGTGGAGTTGCGCATTCGTTTTCCACCGGGGTGCCGGATCCATCATCAAATGTTGCGTCGATATTGTTCCTACCACAGCCATAGGTTGACGGGGGACGGCCAGGACGATCCATTAACGTGACAGTACTACCCGCGGGGCTAGTTAGGGTGACTATTAAATCCCCCACCCAAGTGTGATTGATATTTAAATCAAACGTAAAGTTGGTGCTGCTAGTATCGATAACACTGGTATACGCAGCGGGTACGTTGATCGTTATTGTTGCTGGTGCTCCTGCACCGGTCGACCCGGATCCATCTGGTATAGCCACGTTACTGTCGCTCGAGCAAAATTGGGCTTGAGTCGAAGGCGAAACGAAGACAATAGCGAGCAAGCACAAACACTCGCTTGCCCAGCGCCGCCTCATCATCTTTTTGAAATTTTTTATTGTCAACCTGCCAACCCCAGCTTAGCCAGGACTCACGCTAGCAAAGATTGTGCACAGGCACTCCCTTTTAGTTGACAAATGGCTATCTACGTAGATCTAGCGGTCATACGCTTCTTTGCTTCAACCAGTTAATCGTTTTTTGAATTACTTTTTCTTTTTCCGGCTCATTAAATATTTCGTGCAACAAACCTTTAAAAATGTGCTTTTCCTTGTCAACACTTTTGCAGTTTTCGAATAGAAACTCAGTACCCACTGGGGACGTCATTGGATCTTCGGAGCCGTGCATTAACAGCAATGGCAATGTGATCTCATTGCATCTGACCTTCACTTCTTCCATGACTCCAGTCATCGCTACTAAGAATCGAGCCGATAATTTTTCTTGACTTACCAATGGGTCATTCATGTACTTTTCGACAACTTCAGGGTCTTTACTAATACCTGATGCATCCAGAGCTAACATTTTTGCCTTGGGTAATATGCGAGCTATCGATTTAATTATGACAACTTGCCATGCCGGTGGTTCCTGTGGGCTTTGAATTGCTGGCCCTGATAAGACAGCACCACGAAACCTGTCTTGATATTCAAGTAAGAATTGAGCCGCAATTAATCCGCCCATACTATGCCCGATTAAATATTTTGGTATCTGTGGTAGTTCTTTTTCAGCTTTTTGCAAAAGCATTAAGACGCTCTTAGCGTAATCATCAAATGATTCAATATGGCCTCTTGGGCCGTCTGAACGCCCATGCCCAGGCAAATCCAATGAATATACGGTAAGTTTGGCTTTATTTAATTTGCTGGCAATATAATCATAGCGTTGGCAGTGTTCCCCAAGTCCATGAATAAGGACGACAGCGCCAATTGGTTTATCGACCTTCCATGTTCTAAAGTAAAGGCCGTCTTCGTTTGTCTCTTGTACGTTCATCATATCCACTGGTTAACTAGTGCCCAGCGAACAAAAAGCTGCCTTGTGCATGTACTTTTTTGCTCAGCATAGGCTGGTTTCTTTGCTCAACGCCCTGAAAAAATTGTCTTTGAAGAGCCGCTAAGTCATCAGATCGATTCGCATGACGAAGCACCATTACCGTCTTTTGTAGGTCGTTCAGCAGGGTGCTGACTATGTGTTGGTCAAATTCATCGGTATTAAACGAATTGTCTATTTCCTTTAGTTTAGTTGCTTCGTCAAAAACCGCAAACAGCTCATCCAATTTTTGTGAGCTTTCGGGCATTAATTCACTGCACACCAGCCAATGTTCACGAATAATTAGATCATCCCATACGTATTTTGCGAGTTTGGCTGCTGATTTTGGTTGTTTGTTGTAAAGTATTAAAAACTCATTCACCGCTTCATCTTCTGTGCCTAAGCCTCTACTTATTGATAAATAATCATGAAATAGCTCGGGATCTCTTTTGTTTTGGTATGTTTCAAGTTGCTCCTTCATCTTACGCTCAAGAGCATTTTTTGCTCCCGGAAAGACTTCCGCTAATTCGATCCAACCATTGAGACAATGCGAAAGTCTTACTGCGTAGAGTGCATACGGATCATCGTCGAGAGCATGATCGAAAAAATACTCATAGAATTTAAGCGCATTGACGAAATCTCCAGCTTCGTGGGCGGTGTGCGCGTCTTTTAAAACGTTTAGTATGTCTGTCTCAGACATTGATACAAAGTCCGTGGTTGAATGGTTAGCAGGGTCGAGTAAAGGCTGGTGAGGAATCCGATAAGCAGTATCCGCACTGACCGTTTAAAAGCTCTGATTGAGTATTATCTCTCACTAAAACTGGCGATAGCAAGAATACCTCAGTCTTTCTCCATCTCTGGGTTCGACGTTTCGCTTTTCGCTTTCGCGGTCTTTTTTGTATGATCTTGCCATTTAACGTTGCGCGTGCCAAACATGATTCCTGCAAGCAGGAAGAATACCAATAGGCTTCCCATTAAAAAGGCGTAGTCTTCCGATTTGAGTATGGCGTACATCATGCTGTAAAGAACAAGAAAGGCAAGCCCAAGTCCAAGTGCCAGTTTTTTACTGTCGAGGGCCACCTTTAGGTAACCGCTTATGAGTATAGAGCAGGCCAGACTCGCCAATATGTATGCGGTAGAAAAACTCAGATGCTCTGAAAGTGACACAAGGAGAATATAAAAAACCGCCAAGGCTGCTCCAACAAAACCATATTGAATGGCGTGAATTGAATACCGTTTTTGCAATTCTAAAAGTGCAAACACCACGAAAGTTAGGCAAATGAATAAAAAACCGTACTTAATCGCTCTGTCGGTCATGCTGTACACATCCACGGGTCGACTGAGCTGAACACCCAATTGATTATGGATAAGTAGATTCGCGCACGCTGTTGGTTCGTTAGTGCAGGTCTGCATAAGCTTACCAATAGAGCTGGCAAAGCTGTTCACATTCCAAGTCGCTGTGAAGCCCGCTGACGAGATCGCCCTCTTATCGGGTAAGTAGTTGCCGGTAAACATCGGGTGTTGCCAATCAGACTGCATTGACGAAGAGACCGTTTCAGCGATGGGGACAATGCCAAATTGTTCTACTCCTCTAAGTTTTAGATTGAGCCTGATAGTCGCGTCGCGTTTTACTGAGCTAAGCGGTAGAGACGCTTCTATGTAATTACCTAATAGGCGTTGATCAGTTCCCGGTCGAAACTCGATTGATTGCGAGTTCCAGCTGATCGTGGGTCGGTTTGATAGGCCTCGCATATCGCTAACCGAAATCATTATTGAGGCGCCTGTCAGTCTTTTCTTGTTGTCGTCCTGAATTGATGAACCAAGGTGTGTGGATACCAAGCCTAGATTGGCTGTGTAAACAGGAACTTTAAAAATACCAATATAACGCTCTTGAATTTCAAGTTCGGTATTCGTCGAGGACTGTTTTAGTAAATGATACTCAGACCACCTTCGTTCCTTGGTTACTTCAACATACTTCTTGAGCTCTTTATCAAACTTACGGTCCACATAAGACCGTTTATAGTTCAAATAAAGCACTGGTCCAGCGATAACTTGTTGGCTAGACCATCCGTTGGCCACCTTCTGAGTTGCTTGGTTACGATAGGACTTTCGTTCGAATACTTTGTGCTCTACGGATCCCAGAGCAACAAGAAAGAGAATAACAATACATGCAATGCTAAGGCATTTGGCGAGATAGTGTGATTGCATAAAAGCCTCTTTGATATAGATATACTAGAGGTCATGCTACTGTTTGATTGCTCAGTATTGATTGAGGTTTTTGTGATTTTCTTGTGAGCTTTTAAATTGATCAGCTTCTCAATTTTTGGGGATGGCGAATATTACGTAGTCGCCTTGCTCAGTGTTCGCTACCAAATGATGAGTGGTGTAGTCCTTGTCTTGTAGCCAAGTTAAGCATTTATTATTCTTTTTGTAACCATGTGCTGAAAGTAATATCTTAGGTCTAACTATCGTGACTAAGTTCTCCGCACCCGTCAGAAAATCCATTTCAGCGCCTTCGACATCG
>JAKVBA010000075.1 GCA_022447525.1 Gammaproteobacteria bacterium | reverse complement strand
ACTTTATCGCATTCGAATAGTCTGATGCTGCGTGTTCTTTAAGTTGCTTAACTTTGTCGTCGTCTCTTGGGTGAACAGAAAAAGCCGACAGAAGTCTTGAGTTGTATTTTGGGTTGGCAGTGGCCTCTCGCCAGTGTTCGGTCTGGTTGTCCCCAAACCATAATCCAAGTTTGATTGGTAAGATCGCCGCCTTGTCGACGCGCATAGCGTCCATTTCAGTCAGTAGATTGGGTAGTGTTTGTGATTCGCTAAAGTCATTTCCCCAAAGACCTTGGCTTCGAATCGTGCTCTTCAGTGTTTTGAGATTTTCTTCAGTAAAGTTCGCATTTACGTACTTATCCAGATCCAATTCGCATCCGGGATTATTTTCGTCGCAATCAAGTAGATGTCGAGTCCTGTTCTTTTCGCTGTGCAGATCCAGTTCAGGTTCAAACAGCACAGACATTCCCAAATGACAGTGCATATCAATGGCTCTTGGCACGCTGTCATCACTGCAAAACAAATTGCCGTTTTTGTCTAATTCAAACCATGGCAGCTCGGCAAGCCCTCGGTAACCACGATAGCGTTGAACGCCAAATCTACTCCTTCCTGTTTGAATTGCTTCAGTTCGTTGTTGTCGAAGCAATTGTTCTCTGTCTTGCTGGCTGTAGCGTTCAGAGCTAGTTTGCTCTGCGCAACCAGCCATACTGACCGACCCTAATATGGCTAAAAACTCTCTTCTGGAAAACGGTTTACTCATCAACTTAGTCTACCTGAATTTTTAACTACTGCTTTTCTTAATTTCAGTAATGGGAAATGAGAGTCAAATCTTTTAATGCAAAGATCGAAGATGTAACAACGAGTCTGTCACTGCTCTATTGTTACCATTTCAGGATGAATTTTGAGCAGAATAATAGTGATCAGCGAGTTGGATTAGTTTGGTTTACCAATAATTTGAGAGTCCAAGACAACGAGTGTCTAACTCGGGCATCTAAAGAAGTGGATTTGCTGATCTGTGTGTTTTTTGACGAGCCCCAATGGAGTACTCCCGGACGATACGGGTTGAAGAGCCTGGGAGATCATCGTCGTCGATTTTTGCACGAAACGCTGTTGGAATTGGATTCATCTCTGGTCAATTTTGATCAGAAGCTTAATGTTTTTAAAGATGCCGCCAGTAGAGTTCTGCCTAAACTTGTGAAGGATCACGGTATTACTGATGTTTATGCAAGTCGACAGGCCGGGTGGTATGAATTGAGCTGTCTGCAAAGCATAGTTGATGATTTGCCAAGCGCTTGCCGATTGCAACTTCTGGACACACACACGCTGTTCTCTCTTGAAAATTTGCCATGTGACTATGAAAGATTGCCAGCTTCATTTTCGAAGTTCAGGAAGATGGTTGAAAAAGAAGGTGAGTATGTCCCTATTCAATCGTCGTTTGATAATCTCCCACCAGCTCCTAAGATTCTCGAGGGAGTCTGTGACATAGAAAATTCATCGCTGACCGAATCAGTGGATAACGCTTTTACTGGAGGTGAGCGCAAAGCGCATCAGCACCTTCAACGATATTTCTCTTCAAAGAGCCCCAGCTCTTATAAGACAACAAGAAATGAACTCGATGGTTGGACTAATTCCAGTAAGTTCTCGCCATGGCTAGCGAATGGCTCCCTATCGGTTAGAACCTTGGTGCAAGAATTGCATGATTACGAAAAAATCGAGGGAAGAAATGATTCAACCTACTGGATCTTTTTCGAACTTTTATGGCGTGAGTATTTTCAATGGTATGCCCATAAAATTGGTCTTTGTTTGTATGCGTTCAATGGTATTTCAAAAAAGAAACCTTTGACTTCTTTTTACGCCGAGAGGTTCATGAAGTGGTGTGATGGAAACACCCCTTATCCGCTTGTGAACGCTTGCATGCAGGAGCTAAAGCAAACCGGGTTTTTATCAAATCGAGGCAGACAAATTGTCGCCAGTAGTCTGGTCAACGAACTGCAATTGGATTGGCGCTATGGCGCGGCCTATTTTGAGCAACAGCTGCTTGACTATGACGTTGCTAGCAATTGGGGTAATTGGCAATACATTGCCGGTGTAGGAGCTGACCCTAGGGGTGGGAGACATTTTAATTTAGCGAAACAAACTGAGATCTATGATGCAAAAGGAGAGTATCGAGCAAAATGGGGAGCGTCTGCCCGCACCCAAGAAGCATTAGATTCTGTTGACGCCGCGGATTGGCCGATCCTTTAGTCAGTGTTTAGTTAGTCTGTTAGATCTTAGAACGGATAGCAAAAAAGAGTGATGAGTAACAAACCTGAAATTAACGTGGTTTGGTTCAAGCGAGATCTGCGCTTGAGAGATCATGAGCCCTTGAAGTTGGCTATTGAAACTGGCAGACCATGCTTGTTGTTATACGTTTTCGAAACTATCTTATTAGAAGATCGTCACTACGATGCTCGACATTGGCGGTTTGTGCATCAATCTCTAGAAGATATGCATGTGTCCTTAAAGCAGCTCGATAATGGACAGCATCGCTTGCAAGTAACTACGGGTAATGTGCCAGAACTGTTGGAAAACATCTCCAAGAGTTTTCCGATTCACTCGATTTTTAGCCATGAAGAAATAGGTCTCGATCTCACTTTTAAGAGAGACAAAGAGGTCGCAAGCTGGTGTGATAAAAAAGACGTCACTTGGTTTGAAACACCCTCCGGCGCCGTTCATCGTGCTTTGAGTCATCGCCGCACATGGGACCGAGATTGGAAGCTGACTATGCGAGATGATTTGCAGCATCCAGCTTTGCATAGTTTACAAACTGTATTTTGCCCCTCGCTCCCTGAACTAGATTCAGCTTCTTGGTCATCTCCAGCATCCGTGTCGTCGAAAAATACAGACATGCAGTTAGGAGGAACTACAGCAGCCTTTGACTGCCTTGAAGATTTTTTTGATGAGCGCGGCAAACACTACAACCGATTTATATCTAAACCCCAACTGAGCCAGATACATTGCTCGAGAATGTCCCCTTACTTGGCTTGGGGAAACATAAGTCTGAGGGAGCTTTATCAAATTACTCTTAGTCACTGGAATGACGTTGGTTGGCGACGCGCCTTGGTCGCGTTCTCGTCTCGACTGCATTGGCACTGTCATTTTATTCAAAAGTTCGAGAGTGAATGTCGTATGGAGCGTGAACCACTCAATAAAGGTTATCTTGAGTTTCCATACAGACATGACGATGATGTTGGCGCAGATTTGCAAGCTTGGAAAAACGGTCAAACAGGTTACCCAATGGTGGATGCCTGCATGCGTTGCTTACAACAAATTGGCTATATAAATTTTCGAATGCGAGCGATGTTGGTTAGCTTTCTTTGTCATCACTTAAACATCGATTGGCGTTTAGGCGTTCGGCATTTGGCTAGGCTATTTCTTGATTTTGAACCCGGTATCCATTACCCCCAATTTCAGATGCAAGCAGGAGTCACAGGTATCAATACAATTCGAATATACAACCCTGTTAAACAAGGGCAAGAGCATGATGCCGCTGGTGAATTCATCCGACAGTGGTGCCCAGAGTTGGCTCTGCTTCCTAATGAGCTCATACATGATGTCAGACTATTAAACCCAATGGATCAACAGTTCTACAATGTGCAGCTGGGTGTCGATTATCCGGAGCCCATTGTGGATATTTCGGTTTCCTATAAACAAGCTCAAGATCGCTTATGGGGATGGCGCAAGAGAATGAATGTCAAAAAAGAGGCGGCTCGTATTCTGGCTCGCCACGTGAGGCCAAACTGATGGCCCATAAAAAACCTCATTTGCCCGAGAAAAAATGTCTAACGTGTGGCAGGCCTTTTAGCTGGCGTAAAAAATGGGAGAGAAATTGGGATGAAGTTAAATATTGCTCAAAACGTTGCGGTTCGGAGCGAAATAAAACTGCTAGTCAAGAACCAAACCCATCAAATTGAACGCTCGACGAACGGCGAAAAGATTACTTAAAACGCTATGACCAAAATGCAACCAATACAAACTATTCGACTGATTTTAGGTGACCAGCTCAACGCCAAGCACAGCTGGTTTCAGACTAAAGATGACAGCATTTTGTATGTCATTGCCGAGCTAAGACAAGAAACCAACTACGTTAAACATCACGTACAAAAGATCTGTGCGTTTTTCCTCGGGATGCAAAAATTTGCTGAGGCGCTTAAAACCGCTGGCCATCGAGTTAGTTATCTGACATTGGATGACACCATTGAGGATCAGTCCTTGCCTGAACTGATTGAGAGGCTATGCGTGCAGTACGCTGCTGGAAAGTTCGAGTATCAAAGCCCAGATGAATATCGTTTGCTGAATCAACTGCAGGAAATGGAAATATCTAATGTGCAAATCAATGGTGTGGACAGCGAACACTTCTTGTTGCCCTTTGATGAAATTAATAAACATTTTAGCGCTAACAAAGCGACACGAATGGAGAGCTTTTATCGAAAAATGAGAAAACGCTTTTCGATCTTAATGGAGGACGACGAACCTGAAGGTGGACGTTGGAATTACGACGTAGAAAATCGCAAAAAGATGAAGCTACAAGATGCCAAGGACGTGCCAGAGCCTCTTGTGTTTAATAACGACGTCAAATCAATTCTGGATCGACTCGATCGACACAAAGTTAAGTATTTTGGCAATCTGACTAGTGATTTAGTTTGGCCTACGACGCGACGACAGGCCCTAGAACTATTGGATGATTTTTGTGATCGTCTATTACCAAAGTTCGGGACTTTTCAGGATGCAATGACAGAAAAGACCGATCATGCATGGTCGCTGTATCATTCCCGTCTTTCCTTTGCGATGAACGCAAAAATGATCAGCCCAAAGCTCGTTGTTGATAAGGCCATTGCCGCTTATGAGCGCAATAAAGTAAATATTGATCTAGCTCAGATTGAGGGGTTTGTTCGGCAAATCATAGGCTGGAGGGAATTTATTCGTGGTATCTACTGGATCAACATGCCTGGTTATGACGAACTCAACTCTTTGAACGCAGAGCGTCGTTTGCCATCGTATTTTTGGACTGGAGATACCAAAATGAATTGCCTGGCAAAGTCTATTGGCCAATCACTCGACTATGCTTACGCCCATCACATTCAGCGCCTTATGGTCACGGGAAACTTTTGTCTTTTGACCGGCATTGATCCCGACGAAGTTGATGAATGGTACCTCGGAGTCTATGTGGATGCGATCGAATGGGTTGAGATGCCAAACACTAGAGGGATGAGTCAATTTGCCGATGGTGGGATCGTCGCCAGCAAGCCTTACTCTGGTGGCGGTGCTTACATCAATCGAATGAGCGATTATTGCTCTTCCTGTCACTACAATGTTAAAGAAAAAGTAGGGGACAAGAGTTGCCCAATGAATAGTTTATACTGGCACTTTATGCATCGGCACAGAGATCGATTTGGTAACAACCCAAGAATCGGAATGGTCTACCGCAATCTAGACAAGATGGACGAGGAAGTTAGACGATCTACCTTAGAGCGGGCTGAGGATATTCTTAACAATTTGGAAAGTCTCTAAAGTAGCAGTGTCGTTGACTGTGCTTGTTTAACTGTGCAATGGTCTTAGGCTCTCTAACTGACTTGTATTGAAGTAGAGAGCCCAAAACTTTTATTGGTCGAAATATCGATTAGGCAGGTGCGCCTGTCCAATTGTTCTTTTCTCCTTTTTTTGGGTTTGAGTTATACATCCTTCCTAGCACGACGCCCACGGCGGCCCACATTGCACTAATTGCCGCGCCGATAATTGCAATGCAGGCAAGACCGAGTCCCACTCCTTCGCTTAGCAGTGCAAACAGGCTACCACTTGCGGCATCGCCTCCGCGATATACAACCACGTCGATAACAGGTTTTGCCTTAAAACGCTGATCTTGATTTACTTTTGAAAACAGCATTTCTCGGGCCGGCCTCGTGATTGCATAGTTTCCGGCTCTGCGAGCTATTTGAAGCCCCATCAGAACAATGACCATTGGAGCTATGGCAATGATAAACAGCCCTATAATCATCAGCACTGGCAGCACGACCAAGGTGACCGTCATGCCTAGTTTGACGGTTAGTCTGCCGGTTACAAAAAAGGCCAAAAAGAAAGTGAGTGTATTTACTATCCAATCTATTTTGCTGAGTATTTGCACGCGCTCGGTTCGCGAATATTCCGCGAGTAAATTTTTCTGCTCAAAATACACAAACGAACCAATAAACACGTATAAGAGCAGAAACAAACCTATGAGTAATAAATACGGGTTGTTAGAAAAGGCTTTGAACCCGCTCCACCAGGCCGACTTAATGTCACCAGTCGGCTTAGCGACCTTGGAGTCTTTGTTGGTGTTATTGAATTTTGACGTATAACTTTGAAGGCTGAGCACCATTGGTACTACCGCACAAATGCCACAGGCCGCAATCAGCATCAAAGTCGACAAGCCCAGTGTATCAGCAAAATGTGCGGGTAAAGTGGGACCTATGATCGCCCCTGCACTTGCTCCGGCCGCAATAACTGGAAACAGTCTTTTTGCCTGTCCAGATGAAAATGAATGAGACATTAGGCTCCAGAAGACGGAGACATGGAATAAGCTAAAGGCACTCACCCAAATATAAAAAGTCTTTTCAATTAATGTTGGGTCAGTAATCAAATCGTTGAGCAGAAAGAATGCCACGAAGCTTGCGCAGAAGAGTCCATAAACCATCGGAACGACGAACTTAAAACGTATCAACGACACCAGTTTTCCGTATAAGGCCACTAGGGCCAAGCTGACGAAAAACTGGATGTTCCATAAAAAACTGACCTCGGTATCACTCCAATCGCTGGCCATCGCGTCTCTTACTGGTCGCAGTAAAAAGTAAGAGGCCATCAGCAGAAGAGCAATCGTAAACGATACAAATGTTGGCCATTGCTCGCTGGGCTTTATATTCGACATAGTTTCCAATAGTTTGGAAGTGATGCCCATACTTGACGGACTCATTCTTTAACCGCCGCATCGAAGAAACTAGATAACTCTTCTTTTGACTTGGTGAATTCATGGCCTTGATTGAGCATGTTTATTCGATTGAATTGATTCCTCATGGTGAAGTCTGCTTCTCTTTTATTTGGCACAACCATGTAACGACGTTTTGGATTGTCAGAGAACAGCGCATCCATTACCGCTTCAGCAACGGGGGTAGGTTCTTTCTGCATTGAACGATCGGCTTGAGTAAACCCTTCAAGTCGCTTGTATTCGTCGGTATACAGGCTCTGCGTTGATTGCAGTACCTTTTCGGATCTGGCCCGCATGTTTTTCATGATGTCGGATTTAAAGTTACCAGGTTCAATCACACTGACGTGAACGTCGAATTTTTTCATTTCAGACGCCAAAGCGTCGGTATAGGCCTCGACGGCGTATTTGCTCATTGCGTAAGGACCGAACAAAGAGCCTGGCATCAATACGCCTGATATTGACCCAGTGGAAGTGATGCGGCCTTTGCTCTCAATGATTAAAGGCGCAAATGCTTTGGTGACTCGATAGGGCCCAAATACATTGACGTCCATTTGAAACTGTAAGTCTGCTTCAGATACCTCAATCAAGGGTCCATAAACAAAGACACCTGCGTTATTGACTAGACCATGTAGTCCCTTGCCTTGCTCGCGAACAAAATCAACTGCTTCGTCGATTTCCTTCTGTTTGGTCACATCAAGACGGATCCCTTGAATATTTTTTTTGGCAGATAATGCGTCGATGTCCTTTTGTTTACGTGCGCCAGCGAATACAAATACACCATTATCGGCAAGGTGTTCGGCTATCTTTTTACCTAGCCCGCTGCTGGCGCCGGTTATCAATACGGCTTTTTGTTCTTCATTTTTTGCAAGAACAGTTTGGAATAATAATGATGCTACTAATATCAGTAAGGTGAAATTTTTCATTTGGAGTGCTTAGAATGTTGAAAGTTCCGGCACTCTTGCATGAGATAAAAACAACAAGTGACTCAGTCGACGTAGCGTTTGAGTAAATCGACGTTTGCCTTGTTTTGTGAAATTTCTTGTTGTTTCGATGCTATTGCTCGATTGGTCGACCAAATCCGGGTGTTGGCAGATCTTATGGTGAAAAAAAAGTTAAGTCGGTTATAGTTGGCAGTCGCACCATCATTCGTAAACATTCCAAATAATGCGCATGAGTCTCACAGCCACGATTACCGACAATAAAAAGACGTTCGGTTTGATCGCATTCTGGAGTGCTATTTTCTTGCTCAACACTGGGCCCTTGTGGGAGAAATATTCATCGTTTCGAGAAATGATCGAAACGGTCGGAGCAGTGACTTTTTTGCAGTTTGTCCTAGCTTTTACCACGATGAGATATCTTGTGCCCAACTTCTTAGAAAAAGGAAGGATTGTGCTCTTCTGGTCCTTGGTTTTTATCGTAATTATCTTAGTGACAGAGATAAATATCGTTTACCGTGTGCTTTATTTAGAAATTCAATACCCAGAGTCTTACACCGGTTTCCTTAAAGCTTATGGGCATATGACGCTAAGCCAAAGGTTGAGTCTTTTTTGGACCCTTAGGTGGATAGTTTTCAACAAAGTTCCTTTGTTTCTATTTCCAACAGTTTTGCTTTTGGTAAATGACTTTTATCAAAAACAACAGGCTCTACTAAAACTTGAGAAACAGAAGCGTAGCGCTGAATTGGATGCGTTGAAGAATCAGCTAAATCCTCATTTTATTTTTAATACGCTAAACAATATATACGCACTAGCGCTCAAAAAATCCGACCAAACTCATGTCGCGGTAGAAGGCCTATCAAATATTCTTGATTATGTGGTGTATCGCTGTCGTGATGAATATGTGGATCTTCTGGCTGAAATAGAGTTGATTAAGGACTTCGTTGCACTGGAGAAGATTCGATATAGAGATCGGTTGGACGTGGTGTTTTCTATCAATATAGATGAGGGCACTAAAATAGCTCCACTCTTGCTTTTAAACCTAGTTGAAAATGCCTGTAAACATGGTGCTCGGGAAGAGCTAAATACTGCTAAAGTTCGGATTCATGTCGAGACAACAGAAAACGAATTAAAGGAAATCGGATTAAAGATCGAAATTGAGAACTCAAAACCAATTCAAGCGTCGCCCCCTCAAAGTATGGACCAAGAGCGAGTGGGGTTAGTGAACTTGAAAAAGCAGCTCGAAATTTTGTACCCCAACAGCCACACACTGAAGGTTCAAAACGAAAAGGGCACCTATAAAGTTGTTTTAGTATTGGAGCCCAAATGACACACGTCAATTGCCTAATCGTCGACGATGAAGAATTAGCACGAGAGTTGCTTGAGGCACATTTAAGTCAGTTTGATAGATTCAAATTGATTGCTTCCTGTGCAAGCGCGATCGACGCCAGTAAAGTCCTGAACGAACAGGAAGTCGATTTGATGTTTTTGGATATCGAGATGCCTGTTCTCAAAGGCACCGACTTCTATAAAAACCTAGTGAATAAGCCAAAGGTCATCTTTACTACAGCCTATCGAGACTACGCTGTGGAGGGGTTTGAGTTAGAGGCGATCGACTATTTGTTAAAACCGATTGTTTTCTCTAGATTTTTTAAGGCAATTGAGAGGTTTAAAGAATCTTGCGCCGCGCCAATACCAACTGAGCCTGGAGGATTAAGCAAAAAAGAAGATTTTATTTTTGTACGAGAAGACAGAAGGCAGGTAAAAATTTGGCTCGACGATGTTTTATATGTGCAAGGTCTTCGAGACTATGTGCGAATACATACGCGCAATGGATCTCATATTGTAAAGGAAACAATGACATCGTTCGCAAGGGCACTTGGCGATTCATTCATGCGAGTGCACCGATCTTATATTGTGAATCAGCACAGAGTTACGGCGTTCACATCACATGACGTCGAAATTGGCGATGTGGAAATTCCTATTGGTGAGAGTTATCGTTCAGTGGTTAAGGAGCGATTTCGCTGAGCGGTAACGCCCCTGCTAAGGTTTGAGTTCGAGAGCAAAACGAGTTTGCTCTCGAACTTTCTGTGGTTTTCTACTGAAAGTATTTAACTGACGACTTTAAGAGTTTTTTTAAAGCCTTTGGCTTTTTTGCGTTTTGGGTGTGCAGCGCGCTTTCCATTAATTAGATTCGAGTCCAGCTCGTCAACCAAGCGATTTAATGTTCGAGATATGTGGGTCTGGATTCGGATACGTTCTATCAATGGCCAAGTCTGTCGCTCGCCCTCTGCAAGCATGGCCATCACCTCTTCGCTGTTTAAGGCAGCAAGTATCTTTGTCGGGCTCAAAAAGCGACTTGATGGCAATATATTAATATCACCGATGTATGTTTGTGACACTAATGAAATGTAACCATCAATTATTTTGTTGATATAAGCCTCGTTAGAGATCGGACGCTGTATCAAATGTGCAACTGCCAACCCCCAGTCCTTCATTGTTCCCAGCGCGGTTTGGCTTATCGTATTCCATACCCCTTGCTTACGTTTTTCACTGGTTATAAACGGCAGTGCTAATGGATTAGTCTGACTAACGATGAAATGATTCACTCCATAAAGTCGTGAGAGACGTTTCATCGGTAAATCTTCACTGAGAGAGCCATCTACCCATTTTCTGCTTGGTAAATAAGGTACGCGTTGTCCATTTACATTTTTGGCAGCCAAGGAAACAGGTGGAAAAACACCCGGTATACAGCAAGAGGCCAAAACTGCCTCGCGTAGCATGACATTTGGCGAGGTAACGGCGTTCAATAATCGCGATTTTTGATGAGCTTCAGCCGGAGTGATCGAAATATTAATCTTCAAGCCAGAGATTTGATAGGCCTCTTCAAAGGTGATGTCCGGAATGATTTGTTCGATTATTCGAATAAGGTCCCGCTTACGGAGGTTTCTGCGTTTACCGGGCGCTAAATTTCTGACAATCGACTTAATGTCCTCCTCAAATTGAAGGAATTCCGGCTGGAAAATTTCGCCCATCTTTTCATAAGGTCGCGAGCCGGCTGCAGCAGCGATTAGAGCTCCGCCACTTGATCCTGATATTACGTCTGGGATCAAATTTTGTTCCCATAGAGCCTTAAATACGCCGACATGAAAGAATAAATAGGTGCCCGAACCGCTAAACATAAGTGCTGACTGTCCAAAGCATAAGTGAGCACGGTGGAAAAAGTCGATTTTTTCAGCACGACTTACGCCTTTTACTCGCGGTCTAGCAAGGTGTTCCAACGCCGAGC
Organism: Gammaproteobacteria bacterium; assembly: GCA_022447525.1. Taxonomy (GTDB): domain Bacteria; phylum Pseudomonadota; class Gammaproteobacteria; order Arenicellales; family Arenicellaceae; genus Arenicella. The sequence goes on along the minus strand of JAKVBA010000075.1, from coordinate 1,024 downwards.
CAACTCCATCAACGTAGTCGGAGATCAATTTTTTAGTGCCAAATTTGGCTCTTTGATAAAGGCTTGAGGAACCCATACCGCCTAAATTGCCATGGATGCCCTCATTTAAAGTGAAAAGCAGACCGTGATTGTCATTCTCTTCGCGCATTGCTTTGAGAATATCCAAGCGTCTGCGAATCGCAGCATAGTCATAGCTGCGACTTTTTTCTCTGTTTTTCCATACGTTCGCTCCGCAGCGCTCGTCATGGGCGATAGCAGCTTGTTTCCACTCTTCGTAGGATTCAGCCTCACGCATTTTTCTTTCTAGTGCTCTAGACATACGAATTATCATGTTGTTTATCTCGCTTTATGCCCCTTTATGGAGTCGGTAAAGATAGCGATGTTTTATATTTCAAGATTTGGCTTATCGTCCCACCGATGATTGGCCAAGCTTGGGTACGGCTATTTTTTCTTCTTTGTTTGTTGCCTCTTAGTTGGATAGGTTGTTGTAAAGCTCTACGAACTCTTGAGTAATTTTGTGTTTTGCGTCCAAAAAAATCAGTGGAGTGTGTTGGGCGTGTGATTCTTTGACCTTCACAGAAGAAGAAATGAATGGCTCGATGAGATTGAACTCAGCTTTTTCCAATTCCTCTACTGCTTGTTGTGGTAGTTTGGCGCGTGATTGAAACTGATTTACAACGACACCTTCAACGCTAAGTTCAGGATTGTGATCCTCGATGATTTCCTCTAATTCTTCTAATAAATCAACCATTGCGTCGCGTGCAAACACATCACAGTCATAAGGTAGCAGACATCTATCGGCCGCAATAAGTGCAGACAATGTAAAAAAATTGAGTGCCGGAGGAGTATCGATGTAGATCTCGTCGAATTCCTCATGTAAATTATTTAAAAAGTCGCGCAATTTATAAATTTTATGCTTTGCTTCCAATTTCGCCTCTAGGTCAACCAGACTATAACTGGCTGAAATGAGTGAGAGATTTTCGAATGGAGTCTTGCGTATGTAGTCTTCTGAATTAAATCCCCG
>JAKVBA010000074.1 GCA_022447525.1 Gammaproteobacteria bacterium | reverse complement strand
GAGTATAGATGGTGCGTCTACCCTGATTCGAACAGGGGACCTCTACCATGTCAAGACATGAATCAGGTTGGTTAAATACCGTTCTATCACATAATTCCCAACAAAATCAAATAAAAGACCTTTACCCCAACCTATTTAGCCTACTTTTTACTTGAATTTGGTCACAAATTAGCCACAATCTAAAAGTACTTAAAACGCATAAAAAATCATCGAATTTTCGTTATATAAAGCGAAGTTTGGTACTCGAATATCGGCTATATGCGCTCAAAGAGAACTCATCTCATGGCATTTAGGTCGCAGAAAAAGCGTCGAAAAGTACTCAATATAGCGTATATAAGTCGCTAGAAAGTATACATTTTCGGCGCACAAGTGACGCAGAATTGTCACCAAAACTAGCTCAACTTTGATCACAAAATTACGCAAAACTTGCGCAAATTTGACACAAATGAGGACCACGGATTGGACAGTGAATTAGAGAAGTTCAACGAAAAAATTTTGGACGGTTTAGATTTCAGAAAAATTTTAATTTCTGAAATCGCTTTTGATGATGTCATCCATTCGCTTTTCGCTTCAGCCAATCCTGTTGCAGGTATACGAACGACATCGGACAATCACGACAAAGATGCAACGCTTTATAATCTACTCGCGTTGCAATCACCTATAATTTGTTACCGCTTCAGAAAAAATTATCGCGCGCTAACTGGTACCTTTACACTCGCCTCATTGCACCATGCTCAAGCTAAACTTCGGTTAAAAGAAGATGCCAAGATCCCTGTGTTCATTCTAGAAAAGAAACCTAACGAGTCAGTTAAGAAAGCTATCGCCCTTTTTTCACTTACCAACGACTTACTATCAAAGTGTTTTATTAGTGATGCTAAGAAAATCGGGTTTTATCTTCGAGCATGGTTTTCTAAAGACGAAGGCAAAAAAAGTCTGTTTCAATCTGCTGAGTGGACGGCACTATTCCCACATATAGATACCGCAGAAAAATTAGCGAGCCATTTATCAATTAGCAAAACTGAACTGTTTAGGCGTTAATTAAGAATATGGCAGATTTCTCTGAACAGACACTTTCTGATATTTTTAACCTCATTGATGAAGAGCAATTGAACACAATGGCGAAGTTGCTTGAAATGATTGATTGCCCGTCCGATTTAAGAGGGTTGCGCAAAGCGATAGCCACTGTCGAATATCTATTCTCTCTTTACCCTTCTCGTGTGACGACTTTGTTTGGCATAGACCATAATTCATTAAAGGCTTCATTATTAATCATTCACTCTTATCAACATAAAAACTCTTCAGCGTTTTGGAAAGAGTCGCACGGTCGGGGATGGAAGAGTGAACGACCAATTTATTCTCTGCTATTTATCTTCAGTGATAATAGAACCTCCCACGCTGCAGCAGCGCTTCTTCTATTTCTTGAGCACTACTTAAACAACGAAACTAAAATTGTCGGCCAAAATAGAGCCGAAGAATCAGTCCGCGCTTTCAGGATGTTATATGCCGATGAGTCAACCAGAGATGAATGCTTTAGGGAGAGCAATCTTGATAGAACTGTAAGTAACATCTTTGCTCTGAAGGAGCGGTTAAAAAGTGACGATGATGATAATTATCTACCCCGAGCTCAGTTGGGCTACCTCTATCAACTTGAACACTTTTACAGGTTAGATTGGGTGACAAGAGGTCGCCATGAGAGAAGAACGGCCAAACGAATACGTGGGTACTACTCAAGAAAAAGATACGAGCGAATAACGGGTTCAGATGACTTAATGACGCCATCTCTAAATACCCAAAAGCTAAAGCGTATTTACGAAGAAGCGGGTGTAACAAAAAGCGAGGACCTACCCGACGTTACGGTCATCAAATCGTCGTCGCCCCCTCAACCACTTCAGCCGTATGAAGAGGCATCGACATCAGTTGTAAAAGATAGCGCTCTTCACTGGTTCAAAACAAACAAAATTAATATAGACATTAGACGCTGCCACAATTTACTTCCTACCAGCCGCACTATTCTGCAACCTCATGAACTAAAAATCTTAATGAGTTCATTAACAAACACGTCAACCGGCATTATTGGGGGTATTGATAAAAAGCTAATCAAGGCGGTATTACTGATAGTGTTAATAACAGCGCGCGACTTACAATCGGTTCTCAGCATCAAACAAGCGTCGACACAAAAGGAAGTCGGCTTTCACTTTGACGGTAATGATATTTTACTGAATGTCGCGCCAGAGCCTACAACATTATCCCCTATCCATAATGAATTATTGCTGCCAGTTTCGAGCGTTATTTCTATCGCGCTGCCCGAACACTTAGTTACGTATATATCACCCTACTTTTCTGATACGTTTATAGAGCTTATACAGCAAAAGAAACCTATCGAATGGCAGGATGTAATCCAACGCTACTTAAAAGATCTGAATCGAAAATTCAGTATCCAAATAAGTCTCACCAGAATTGAGCACCACTTAATAAATTGGGTTTCAGCACATGAAAGTTACGACCCAGTCTTACTTGACATACTCGCAGAAAAAACACGCTATCAAAGTCGCTCGGCAAAGCACTATGCCTATTACACAGAAACCGAAATCAATGATGAACTTCATTTGCTATGGAATTCATTATTCACTGAGGCAGCTCATCAACAGGCTGAAAATAGTGCTTCTTCAACGCCAGCTATTCGCAGTAAATTAAATACGGAGCAAGGTGTTGGCTCTGCGTTCACACCAAAAGCCGATACGCTATCAGCATGGATAAGAGAAAAGACTTCAACGCTCCTTTCAAACAAACCTTTTTCGGTATCGTCCACGTTGGAAGGGCTCGTGAATTATCACAACGCCTATACGCTCTATACCATTATTATGCTCAAAAGCGGAACAGGCTATCGCGCTGTAAATAACCCTCTACCAAGCTTAGACTTAGCGCTTTTGCGATATCAAAGTATTTGTATATCTGACAAAGACTCTAAAACACTTTTTAATCATACAAGGGTTGTTGCCTGCCCTGACATATTGAAATCACAGATTTTGCATTACCAGGCACATATTGAAGCCTTTGCTAATTTAATAGCCGTGAATTTCTCTTACTTTGCGCAACAATATTGCACCCATTCCTCTCACTTACAGCACCTTAAGCTCACCTCAAAAACTGAGCGGCTCGAGCAATTCTTAGCTATTAAAAATTCTAGCGGTACTGACGGTATGTTTTTATTTTTTACAGCAAGTGACGAGCATGCCAGTCGTTTTAAAAGAGAAGTGAAGAACAGCTCACCAGTATTTCTAAACACGCATTTTCCATTCCCCCTAAATTTCGGCCGGCACTATATGCGCCGTTACCTACAAAAGAACAACATTCACCAAGAGCTTATAAAGTTTCAGTTGGGGCATTGGATGACAGGTGAGACAGCGTTAGAAAAGTTTTCAGAATTAAACCATGTGGACGCAATTCAAGCACTGCTCCCGACATTAAATAGCATGATGGATGAACTTGGTTGGCGTGATATCCCTTCACTGCTCACACGGAAAAGGGCGTAATCGTTTGACAGCAATAAAAGCCATTTTTACCCCTGACTTCCTGAGCCAATATAGAACTAAAGCGTTAGAAGAGTCTGGCGCTTATTTAGTTATTGCTGAAAACCTACAGCTCGCATCGAACGAAATTAATAATAATATTGATAAGGTCCTAACGCTTACCCAACAGCTTGTTACGCTAAACAATGAAAAGATTGCTTCAAACAGTGTGTCTGCCCTAATAAAAAAACTGAGCAAGGACTTTCAGCTACACAATTTTCAGCTCATGCTGCTTCATTTACTGTTGAGAATGGCACAACAGAGTTTTGGTATTAAATCGGTTCAAATAGAACGAAACTATCAAATAAAGCAGGACGCTCCACTTCTTAAACCTGACGACTTCTTAACATCAAGGCTGCAATCAGATTTATATGCTCTACTAGAAAACGAAGCAAAACAGCTAAGCTATCTAGGCTCACCTGAAACCCAAACTGGCTTTCTTCTTCTGTGGTTATTTCTTAAAGAAGGTATTGATAGTACCGCCGCGTTGACGGCTATTTTATATCATCCGAACAATGTCAAAACCCTATCGCGACATTGGTTCTATCAGGGAAAGGAGAGGATATGGTTATCTTCAACTGCAGAACTGCTTTTACGGGCTTTTTGGAATAACCACGTTGGCAAACCAAATAATTGCCTTACTGAAATAAACAACACCCTGATTGCCGAACGCATCATTCCTTCATCCACTCGCGTTCAAATAGGTGCATTGCGCGCCATGCTTCGCACAGAATATATATTTAAAACTAGCGCCTCTAATTATGCCCAACAAAAGCGATTAATGCCGTCGTCACCTCTGTCTAGTAAAACACTATATAGGATCATGACTGGTACGTGCGTAATCCATGAGTCAACGGCTCACCAAATAGCATCTATAACCCAAAACCAACGTGGACTTTGGTTATCTAGCCTTAGAAACGATAATACCGAGACTACAGAAGCAAGACACATTAAAGACGGGTTAAACACTTTAGAGCAAGTCGAAATCGTCAAGCAGTTTTCCGACCAAATAAAAATACTTGCTCGACAAGAAAGCGCCCGAAATTATACGAAGGTAAAAGAACGTCTTAGGCTGTGGCTTCACAAAAGAGAAAATGCAAAGGCAACGCCCTTTTGTTGGCTTTTGTTGTCTTGGCTGTATCACCTATTGGCGCGCGGAGGCATGCGTAAAAAACGCTTAAGGCCAAGAACGATAAAAAAATACATAAACAGTGTGGCGGCACCTGTGCTTCAAGAGTTTGTTGATTGCAAAGCTGACAGAATGGAGGGGCACACGTGGGCTGAAAAATTAAACTTGGCAGCAGAGAATATAAACTCAAAAAACCGAGACTATATATTGTACTTTGCTGACTTCGTTGTAATGAACGATTTAGTACCCGACCTGTGCTTGTCTGACCTTGATATCTCGTCTTCCCGTGGCAGTGTAAACGCCAACATTCTTACGCAACACGAAGCCGAGTCCGTCATTAGTGCGCTTAACCGACTAGATACCAAAGCCTCGCACTTGGCACAGCTATGCTTTTGCTTTAGTTTTTACAGCGGTTTACGAAGAGGTGAAATTGCCGGTTTACAATACGCAGATTTTAACTCACTGGGTGATGACTATATTAATTTGCACGTAAGGCCAAACAAATACCGTGAACTAAAATCACCTCAAAGTGCCAGAAATATTCCGCTGGATGTGCTTTGGCCAGAAGAGGAGCTTGTAAAGCTTAAGCAGTATTTACGCACCTCAAAAACCAAGTTTCAAAAAAAGAAGTCCAAAATATTTAGCGATGAAGCGCGCTTAAATGAAGCATTTTTACTTGCTACCGAGGCGATGAAATTAATTACAGCCGAACCCACAATGCGCTTTCATCATTGCCGCCATTCATTTGCCAACTGGCTATACTTGCTGCTTTCATTACCAGAGAAACATCAGGCAAACTTTTACCCGTTTACTCGTCACGACTATTTCGACGTTTCCAATAGGCAAAGAATAATGAAGCGCTTGGCACTGGTAGAGTATTCGCGGAAGAAATTATGGGCGGTATCTATTCTTCTTGGTCACAGTTCGCCCGCAGTCACCATGGCGTCTTACATACATACCAGCGAATTTTTACACCGCCTAAAATTTGCAAACCACAGTCCCTCCCCTCGTTTACTTCGTAAGTTTTGGGGGCAAAATATCTCGATAGATGACTACGGTAGAATAGACAATTACCCTGCATCCAAAGCTCACCTTTTAACGGCGCTTCCCAAACAGATAACGCATAAAGTAATAGGCGAGAAGCAACAGGAAAAAAATATAACGCAGTGGCTTGAGAGCAAGCTCGTTAAAAAAGAAGAGACAAGCGAAGTTACACTCTCGATGATACGCACATGCTTTGAGATGCACTTTGAGGGTCATTCTCCAGACGAAATTGCCCGAGATTTGCCTATCATTCGACAACAAGTTGCAGATATCCTTGAGTTAGACTCGGTATCTGATGAACGAGTTCACAACCAACCGAGCAACAGCAGACGTATACATACTCTATACAAAAACATGACGGCCCGTCAGCATGAAATAACACGCGAACTAACCGAGCAACTCGATGCCCTCGGCACGTTTGATGAAATCGATAACCGTGTCGACTTGCATAAAATCCAAAATCTAGAGAAAAATCTCGTTAAAGCAAAAGACTTTTTGATCCGCTCTTACGATTGTGAAGCCATACTTTCTCTGCTGGTACTGTTAAAACTACTCGGCTTTACACAAGAACAGTTGCGCCTTCGATGGTATTTTCCCTCACCTTCGCAATTTGTTAATAGTAAAAGGCAACGATATGAAGCGGACCTCCGTTTTTGGATACAAAATACCGGTATGAAACTTTTTCCTGAACTCATAATAGAAGAGATAGTACCTCACAATTACGTGCAAAATATTGAACACGTCCCCGGCGTTAAAATAATAGCGAGTGATGAGGGTCGTTTTCTCAGTTATAAGAGACACGGCACCGTAAGTTTGCATTTGCTTGAAAACCATTTAGTAGCTGATAAGTCTGAATCAAGTACTCCACCTCTATCAAGACGAAGCAGAGCTTATGTTTGCTTTCTAAGACTGTTGTTTGCTTGGGCGAATTTGCACCATGAATGATGAATAAAAACGCAGTAGGCTTTCAGCACTTATCGTGTGAATGGTGCTCGCTAGAAGCAAGTTAAATGGATAACTTCACGTTTTAAGGGCTTTAAATTCAAGAGCATCCATAATATGAGTATGTAACTAACCTTTTATAGAATTCAAAGTAATGGCAGGGTGTATCTTTTAAACTAGCTATAACTGTTAGCTAATTCGCGCCATTAAAAACTCGAGGCTCCAATGTACTAAACTGCAGCCACGGTTGGCAGATTTAAACGGGAGTTACAGGCAGTGAACAGACAATTCAAAATTCGAATTCAACAAATACTGTTTTTTAAATTTGATCCAATTCTTGAAACCCAAGCTCAGTATACAAATAGCCAAACTTAAAAATATTTTTGATATTTTTTGTATTTCTCTTTCTTATCTGTGAACCACTCAGTAAGGTCTACATTAAAAAATACTCCATTATTTCCATTACCACGATGTACGAAGCCGATGGAGTATTTAGATTTAATATGAAGCGTAAAACCATGTCCGATAGAGTCTGCCTCCTCTCTATCCCAATAAAGAGAGGTTAGAGAGAATCCAAAACCCTTCTCCCACCAATTCAAGCCGGCCCACTCTAAAGCGATAGCTACTGAATCTCGCGAACCGCGTTCTAAGTTGTCAATTCTTTCTACAGCCAGTGTTGGATGGAGAAAAATAATTTGAACTTTAGGCGGCGCCACCAATGAAGGACCATTAAATTCATTACTGTAATACTGGGTAGTCGCCCATACCTCCCAAGGCCACTGGTACCGACTGTCATCCATAAACGAGTTCCAGCTTTTAACCAAATCATTATGCTTTCCTTGGTTATTTTCTAATACCGCATTGCGATAAGAGGAAAAAGCAGGAGAAAGAGCGTACCTAAATTGTTCACCTGCAGTACGACAATTGCTAGCACCTTCTATTTTTGCACATTCGCGGTCTAGCTTGTCATCAAGGGGGAAATCTAAGTCATGCTCGTGGAAAGGAGGTAATTGGAATTTAAGTCGGTTGTTCGCAGGTTCGTAACTGTCAATTATATTTATGAGGCTGGTAAAGTCGGTATTCTCGTCAAAACGATTTGTTTGATCATGCCATTGCCCTACAATTTTTTTTACTCCTGGAAAGGATGCCTCTGGGAATGCTTCAATGTAGGCTATTCTAGCTTTGTCGGTGAACACTTTTAATTCATTTTTTACACTACCTATATCTTCATCGGTAATGTGCAGCGAATGTAAGCAGAGCTCTGTAGCGAGTTCTAGCGCATCCTTTTGCAGTTCTACATAGCTAGTGTTGTTTAACGTTATGTCATTTGGTTCACAACTGATAGTGGTGAGGTCGTCACTGTCAGCAAAAACTCCAACACTGAAGGTCATTAACAAGAGCAGCATATTCCATTTCATAACTAGTCCTTTTTTAAAATTCTTCACGTAACCGCTTAGCAGTTTCCATTGCGTCCTGAACAGCTCGGAAAAGTCGAATAAGTGCCAGACCTCGGTCATCAGTGTCTTGGCTGTTTCGAACTTTATTAAACTCAGTCTCGATGGTTTCAAGTGGCTTTTTGAGGTTGCGCTCGTCATCATAGTGCGCCTGCTCGCCTAACCGATACGTGGCATCACTGATTGATTCACCGACAATATTTCTCATTATGGCGTAACAAACAGTCGGCGCAGCTGCGTATTCGGTCAAGTCATGAGTATTGATATTCCGAACTGTCGTGATCCTACCTGAATAGCCAGTATCGATAGGCGCATCCCATCGTTTGAACCAAGTGAAGGGGTCGAATTCATTGAAAAAGTTAAAAAAGCGTTTGGAGCACTTATGAGGCCCAGAGTTAACAACTGATGTATGCGGGTCGCCAATGCCATTGAGAATATTTACTAAGCGGCTAACGTTGGCAATTTGAATGACGGCGTCAAACTTAAATATGTCCACGTCTAATTCAGGGGCCTTCGCTCTAATATCAGCATCTTTGCGATACAACTTCACCAGAGTATCGTGGAGAACAGCTGTACCTAAGCTATGAGCAATAACATTTACGGTTTGCCCTGTTCGGTTGGCTTGTATGTAGAGTTCATTTATTTTGGCTGCAAGCTCGTTGCGTATCATCTCTCCCCAGAACATTAGCCCGTAATAAATGACATCCATCCAGTGCGTGTAGAAAAATTTACCAGAATCAGCCTCTGAGAACTCCTCCACCAGCTTAGCGGCGATATCTTGGACTAGCCCCCTGCCCTGCAACAGGGTGATATGGTCAATGAGTGCTTGAGCATTTGCTGCATCTCTTAGCAATATTTCTTCCAGAGACTTAGAATAATTAAATTCGTGGAGTTCGACTTTGTCCTGGAACTTGTAATCCTCGAAACCAAAGTGTGCGGCCGTTTCATTTACACCGTCGCAGACTTCTTTTTGTGTCGATGTTAAACCTTCTTGGGCGTTCTCTTCTTGGTGATGTGTTCCCATGCCATGGATTAATAGTACGATGGGTTTTGGCGTAGCAGGAGGCATAACTAATCCTTGTTTAATGTAATCCTTATATTAAATTAGCTGATTGTACAAAAAACGCCCAGTTAATTTTCAATTCTCAAATGCGGACTCATTAATGGTAACACTGACAAACTGGCTTATATTATTACGGCTGTTGGCCGTAGAGTTCGAACGAAGCCACAAAGAAAGCTACAAACCTAAAAATTACGGCGTCGATGATAATGTTCGCAGAGAGCCAGCCTTATCAAGACGAAATAGAGCGTATAGTTGCTTACTAAAACTGTTGTTTACTTGGGTGAATTTGCATCATGAATGATGAATAAAGACGCAGGGACTTTCAGCGAGGTATGAGCACTTCGCGAGCACAGTCAACGCAAGTATTGCTAGAGGGGTAATTAAAATCAATGTGGATAGCACTTTGAAAATAAAGCGATCCGCGAGTTTTATATTTAAAATGTATAATTATAAATTCAGGATATAAAAGCATATAAAGTCGGTGGTTTTAACCAACGCGAAGCAACAACCTTCAAACTCGAAGATAAGCCGGTATATTCATCAAAAGCTCTACAACACACGCGGGCGAGCTGTCTCCGCAACTTACACTAAAGTATATGTCACCGTAATCGGGCTCATTATTGCCAAATCGGCACATATATCTTAACATCCGACCAGTTCTACATTTTGCTTTATGCGAAAATCATAATTGATAAGGATATTAATTTGACTCATTTTTTATTCCCCCTCAACTGTTATTCCTCAGCTTTAGCATTAGGTGCAAACGCTCTTCTGTAAAAACAAGGGCTTAAACATCATTCGAGAACTCTGTGCTCTGCTTAGTACTGTAGATAACTCGCGAAAAGTCTCATTAATAAATAAAGGACCGATAAAGTTTGACGTCACAAATCAAGCTAGCGGTAATTGTGGCCACTAAAAACCGTCACAAGTTACTGGCTGAACGCTCACTTCCATCAATAGCTCGACAATCTACGCCCCCTGACTTTTTAATAGTATGTGATGACTCTGATTCAGATATTCGTAGACTGAATCAAGACACTGTTGAGGACATTGAGATACCCAACTGTTTTGTGACTTACTGCGTCAACACACGCACTGATGGAGCAAGTGGTTGTTGGAATAGCGCAGTAACGTATCTGGCGTCTCATGTGGATACTGCAGAAAATGTAATACTAGCGTTTTTAGATGATGATGACTCTTGGCATCCCAATTATCTCGAAGAGTGCATGAAAACGTTGCAGTCATTCAAGGTAGATATGGTGGCTAGTGGATTTAATCGAATCGAGAATAACTGCCTAAGCCCTATCCAAACTCAAGCACCAGCTAAACTAGAAGCCTCATTATTTTTAACAGGCAACCCTGGAATTCAAGGCTCCAACCTGTTTCTTCGAATGAGTACTTTCCTGCAAACCGGAGGATTTGATGAGTCTCTAGCTAGCTCTACCGACCGCGATCTTTGTATTCGATTAAGTGAGCTGGGCACTGTGCGTTATCAAGCGCTTCCTAAGTTTTTAGTTGATCACTACGCTGAAGCCAATAGAACGAGACTAAGCACCAGCGGGGGCAAATCAAAACTAAGCGGCACCTCTTCCTTTTGGAAAAAATACCAAAGTCGAATGAGCGCACCAGAGGCTGCAAGTTTCAAAAAACGTGCTCATGAGCTTTTTGGTTGGAAACCGCCTACGAATAAAGTTTCACAAGAATCTTACCCTAAGAATAAAGCGCTTGTTCTATGTTGTTCTAAAACGGTGACACAGGAATTGCTCGATAAAATTGTCGTATTTTTCCATTTTTACCGAACAATCGATCTCGTAGGCTTAGATGTCGTTTTCAACATTGAGCCTCACAATTCATTCTGTGAAAACTTAGCAAGCACTTTGAGAGACCTAGGAATAGGATGCTTTACAGTCAAGGAACTTAGGCATATAGAAAGCTACGCAGTTAATGTTTCAAAACTTCGACCAGGCAGTACTGTATGGGTAATAGATAGCCTTGCAAAACGCCATTTAGAATTTTTTGATGATTCAGAATCATACCTGACCTCTAGCGGCGCAAAAATACTCAATACGGAGAAATACTCAGATAAGAAGCTTTCACACGGTGAATCAGAAAACCTTGAAGAAGAAGTTTACGCTCAACGTTTAGTTACCGCAAAACATCGAGTTAACCACCATTTCAATACACAAAACTTACGTCTATTAGGCTCTGGTTCAGAAGCAATTGTATTTACCGATGGCACAACCGTTTACAAATGCATCGACTATTGGAAAACGCGTACACCTAAAGCGCAGTTCGAATTCTTGCGCGACAGTGGTGCTAAATGGATAAATGTTCCCGGTATATACCCTCTAAACCAGGTCATTAGAGACGGCGCATGGGTTCTCGTAACATATCCTTTCGAAGAAAGCGCACCCTATAACGGTGGTTTCGAAAAGCGCGTGATTGAGCTCATTAACGGTTGTACCCGCGTTGGTATTGTCTGCAACAATATCCACCCTAAAAACCTGATAACAACAGAAACAGAAGTTAAGCTTATCGATTATGGTTCGGATATCCGTCCATGGAACGAGCTAGGCTTTGAGCACATGGCTAGGCGTGCATACTTATCATGTCACCATGCCCATCGCAATGATTTAAAACAGCTTATGCGCAAATCTCTTACTCATTCAGCCATGCCTGAGCTATCCGGTTTTGCAGCTTTCCGTGCGAAGCTAGACTACCCTATTGATCGAGTTCAGCCAGTCGAAAAAGTACTTGAGAAGGCTCCTAGTCATAAAGCTTTCAAACTTGTAATAGGCGTTATTTCTGCCGACCCACTTATACTAATGCCTCTACTCAATAGCCTCAGAGCATTACACGACCATGGAAGCATAATTTCATTATCAGTTTTTGTTTTGTGTAATGGCTGTACCACATCTGACTTTATCAAATTGAAAGACGAATTATTTGGCGATCGACTATCAATTAATTTTATTTCAGAAGAAGCTCAGCTTACAGATGCAAAATCAGGATTATTTGGGTCTGATATTGAAAGCCGACCTTTAGGTCAAGTGGGTATAGCATTTGCGCGAACCATGCTTCAACGTTACGTCGGAA
>JAKVBA010000073.1 GCA_022447525.1 Gammaproteobacteria bacterium | reverse complement strand
TAAATGTCTTTTGATTGTTACTATTAAAATTTACAAGTGCTTGATTAGTTCTGAGATCAAGGAGAATACGTTGTGGAGTAGTTTTGTTTTTTAACTCAACCTTGTACCGATTTTTTAGCGCTTCAGTGTACCGAACAGTACCAGCGTAAGGATCAGCCATTTGCCATTCCGTACTACTCACTTTCTTTAGCACCTTCCCGTCAAACACTACTTGTTTCACATTGAAGCCTGTAACACCATCCCTAGCATGATGATTGAAACCTGGATTGTATGTGCCAAAGTTGCCCCCCTGCCCGCCGTGTCCAGATGGTGGTCTTTGCGACCAATTTCCGCCTCCTCGAGGGTGATTCACCACCCTCAAAGAACTGACTTCGTCATTCCAAGTTTTATCGAAACATCTGACATCTCGATCTACCCGAGTATAGTCACCTTTAAATCGGTCGTGTTCATAGATAATAGCTTCTAGCTCTCTAGGTACCCGTATAGAAGAGATAGAGTCATTACCGAAATTTAGCTCACGCATACTCGCAAAATCGCCAACACCAATATCGCGACGCTCACCTCTAAAATCACAATGCTCGTAAATACTTATATAGGGCCCTTGTCTGTATGACTCTCTATCATAGTAGTTCCCCTGTGCCTGGAGCCCTTGCGGTAATATACTTGCGAGCAGGACCATAAGCCCCGGTACGCGCTTACTTAGACCACTAAATATTCGATTTTTCATCCTAGTTTCCTCAAATCTGAACTTTCGATAACTATACCAGTGATATCATTAACACTAACTGAATAATTTAACCACTATTTCACACATAATGAGCCGTTATTGGTCAAGTCTGGTACACGATCTGACTCCTTACACCCCTGGAGAGCAACCGAAAATAGATCAGCTTATTAAGCTCAATACCAATGAGAACCCTTATGGGCCATCCCCATTGGTTACACGAGCGATAAAACGTGCCAACTCAGAAGCACTCAGAAAATATCCCGATCCAAATGCGAGTAAGTTAAAATCGGCTATCGCTGATTACTATTCGCGTTTCTCTATCACATCATCACAAGTGTTTGTTGGCAATAGCTCAGACGAAGTACTGGCTCACACTTTTAGGGGCTTACTTAAGAAAGACAAACCTTTATTATTCCCAGACATCACTTACAGTTTTTACCCAGTTTATTGTGGTTTATTTGAAATAGACTACCAAACGGTTGCTCTGCGTGAAGACTACTCTATCGGCATCAATGATTTCACTCCCGATAATGGCGGTATCATTTTCGCCAACCCAAATGCCCCAACTGGTTTGGCACTCACGATTTCGCAAATCGAGTCGTTAGCCAAAATACATCCCGACTCGGTAATTGTGGTAGACGAAGCGTATATAGATTTTGCACAGGGAGAAATCAGAACAGCCATAGAGCTCGTAAACCAGTATTCCAACGTCTTGGTAACGCAGACACTCTCTAAATCTCGCAACCTAGCTGGGCTCCGAGTAGGTTTGGCAGTTGGTAGCGCAGAACTCATAGAAGGGCTGGAGCGAATAAAGAATAGTTTTCACCCTTATGCGTTGGACAGTCTAGCAATTGAAGGCGCGTCAGCTGCCTTCGAAGACCATAGTTACTTTGATGAGTGCCGTAATAAGGTGATCTCAACCCGAGAAAGGTTTCTAGCAGATTTGTCCAAACTTGGGTTCGAATCCCTTGAATCAAGCACAAACTTTGTTTTCACATCGCACCCCAGTCACAATGCGAAAACGTTGTTTGAAGGCTTAAGAAAGAAAAATATAATCGTGCGTTACTTTGACAAACCAAGGTTAGACCAACACTTACGCATAAGCATTGGAACCGACGAGGAAATGACGCTATGTAAACAAGTGTTAGCAGAGCTGGTCAAACAATAATAAGACCTCATAATAAGGCTGCGAGATTGGCTTGCGCAGGTATACCGATCAAGGTTATCGTAACTGCACACTAACACTAATAAATAAACTTTTAAAAGTCAGGAGATAAACATGGGATTATTTGATTTTGCAGCAGACATCGGCAAAAAGGTATTTGGGGTGGGAGACGCGGATGCGGCCGAAAAGGTTAAGTCAGAAATTGAAAACTCAAACCCCGGTGTATATGACTTTGATGTTTCCATGGACGGCGATACTTGTACCATCTCCGGCAAATGTGTATCAGCGGAAGCAAAAGAAAAGACTATCTTAATAGCTGGTAACATGCGCGGAGTGGCCAACGTTAATGCCGATGGTCTGGACACACCAGAACCTATCTCTGAAGAAGAAGACCAATATTACACGATCGAAAAGGGGGATACTTTATGGGGTATCGCATCAAAAACGATGGGTAATGGTGCCAAGTACACAGAAATTTTCGAAGCAAACAAAGAGGTCATACAAGATCCGGATAAAATCTTTCCGGGTCAAAAGATTCGAATTCCAAAAGCATAAGGCTTTAGGTAGTTCATGAAAGAGAATAGCCCGCAATCACGGGCTATTTTTTTATTTATAGTCGCAATCCTATTTATTTCTCAGCACCCGCATTGTCGATGAGAAAATAATGATTCATAAGAAGTCTTGTATTGCGAAAAAATTTGAGAGTAACTACACAACTGAACTACATGGTAAATAATCGACTATTGGCTCGGTAGACTTGGGTCTGCGAGCAATGCCCAATTTTGTACTACCATTCTTGCGTTTACCGGCAGTTTGTTCATGCCCCTCAATACTGCCTCCCCTAAAGTCGAGTCAGGAATCATTTCATCGGCGATGTTGTTCGCAAGTCTCATCTGCTGCTCATAACTACCGATAACAGCAGGCCCCATAATTGCAGCAGCGCCGTTGGTACCAGAAAATAAAAGCTGCAGTGCTAATGAATTGTGAGTAATGCCCTCGTAGTACGTCGTATAACAACCCAATGACGTGATAACCACGGGTTGATTGTGATTCTTGAGTTTGCTGATATCAGCCGCCGACATCATTTGACTGAAAGACCATGCACTTGGCGACGCGTGTCCATTGTAGACCACCCAGGTAGCTCCACTGCTCATCTCGTTTATTATGCGCTCCCTCACTTGCTGATTGACGTCCACCGAGCCGTTGGTCTCTGCAACCACCTTGTCATAAAAAACTCGATTAGCAGAACTGATTTTTAAATTTTCATGTGCAGCAAAGTAGGCTTCAACATCTGCGGCAAAATCAAACTCTCGCTGCGTGTCACTTAGCAATAAAAACGAATGCCCACTTACTTGTCTGGAGGAACTCTTTGAACTCCACAATAGACTTTTTGAAGTAATGTTAGTTAACTCACTTAGCAGTCTTATCGGCCAGCGACCAATACTTTTTTCCGGAAAACCATCCTCATCAAAATCCACGAATGGCTGATCACTCGGTGTGAACCTAGAGTTTCCGACTGAGGCATAAAACGATGGTATAAAATTGATATTTTGATCATGCTGGCGACCAAGATAGTCATATGTATGACCTCCGACTAGCAGCACATGTTTATATTCTATCTCGCTCGCTGCGTGTTTTAGAAAGCGTTTGATTGCAATGTGCAAAGGTATATCTGGCCCAAACTCTCTGGCGATATCATCTGTATTGATTATCTGCGCACTGGTGCCTTGTAACTGTCTTGCTTGGGCGTAGTCTGCAAGCGTTTCTCCGATGAAATTGGGGTGTGAGATGATCAGCATCTCAACGGGCGTCAGATCTATTTCTTTTTTAGGCTCTAAAAGTCGCCAGGAGCTTGGTGAACTCAGCTCGCTTGCAGCACCAACAAAATAGTGTGCACTTCCAGAGGCAATGAAAGGGACGGTATATTGATTTCTTTTACTCCCCCTAGCGATTCTCAAACGCATCATATTATGATTCTCTTGATACGCATACGCCAGCAACCCACGTCGTTTTTTTCGAGTAAAAGCTAAACCATCAAACTCTTCTCCCTTAGCCGAAAAGTTCAAGCTTGTATTCGCGCTAGACGTTACCGGGTAAAACAACGTAACGCTATCAATAACAACAGCATCGAACGGATAACCGCTGTCCTCGAGCCTAACCGACACTACGTTCTCTCCTTCTTTTAAGGCTCGGATTGGAACTCTGACTGTCTTGACCATTCCAGCTTGACCTGAAAAGCCAAATACATCCACCGTCTCACCATTGATTAAGATCGTAAAGTTATGATGCTTATCGAGCATGCCATCACCATCAAAATCCTGGCGAGGAGCGTTTAACACGCCTCCGACTCTCAACTCTAAGGAACCATCCACACCTGTAGCAAGCTTGGGCAACTCAAATTGATAATCTTTAGTAATCGGATTTCCAGTTCGGAAAAGAAAATCCATAACCCATGGGCTCTCCATGGGACTAAAAGTGACGTGTTGATTATCGTGTTTTTGTGTTTTTGACTCGAAGTGCCACGTTTGCGAAGAACTGGACGAGCGGCGTAACGGGCGAATCGCTCTAGCCTGTTGTCGATCTAACTTTAGCGTATAAAATCGCTCAGACTGATAAATGGACAAGCCATCATCTGGCGCAGTTCCAACAAAATGCACCTCACTCCCTGGACCAAAATATCTTGATCGAGAAGTACGAATTGCTCTTGGTATTGGCTCACCATTATGAGTTACGGCGATGTCTCTGATATGGACTCCTTGCCAGTCAACACCCTGTGCCAATAGGTCTTGGTAAGAAACCTTGTATACCGCTGTTTTGTCTACTCCGACCATTATTGCGGGCTTTGAGTCAAGACCTCCAGAAGATGGTCGTCGTTGTTTAACCCATCGATGTCCGTTCCAAGTATAACCTCTGGACTGCATTTTCGATTGGTATTCAGCATAGACAGCTCCCCAGTTAATCGGTATGGGCTGCGGCTCATCCCCGTATTCATGATTGAGATCAAAAGGTCCGAAGAAATCCTCCTTACCATTTATATCAACGCTAGAGATCGCGACCTTTTTAATAGCTGACCAATTTCTACGCACGCGCGTAGATTTTCTGTACGCCTGTGGAGCCATGGAATCAAAAGAACGGCTGCGCAATAATCGCCTGTTGAGTTGTACCAAACTAGGCTCTTCTCCGTTATTTTCTTCAATCAGGCCCCAAAGATTAAAGCCCGCGTTGAAGGTTTCGTCCGCGGTTTTCCATTTAAATTTGATAGTTGGGCCAATTTTTCTGCTACTAAAATTGGCCAATGTGACTGGTACCGTGGTCACAGGGCCGATCGTCGCCGTGGCGACTGGGCATGAAGGGGCCAGTAAGGTTAGTCCGGGAGAGGTCGTGGTTAGCCGAGTGAATGTCTCATCCGTTAATGAGCCATCGCCATCACTATCGTAGCGATATTGCAGCTCCGCTCTTCCATCACAGCAACGTTCGTAGCCCAGTGCTCTCAAGGTGTGGCTGCCAGCAGAAAGAAAACGACTGCCAACCAACACATCAGGATTGGCAAAGCTAAGCCCCCACCACAAATCAGAGGTCCAATCGGACTCAAGTGCCACATCGTCCAAATAGAGTTCCCCTCCATGTCCGAAATCGCTACCAAATCTGAACTCATATAAGGCATCCGCAGGTACGACAAAATGGGTGGAAATTGACAATCCGAAATCGCCATTTTGTGTGAAAGCACTACTATGGTCTGTGTTTATCTCAGTGAGATTGGTGCAACCGTAGTTTGTGTTTGAAGTAACTTCATCAAAATTGAATTCTGCTTCCCCGGCCGCCCTTGTTTCTGGCCCTGGCGTGGCACCGGTGTACGGCTGACTGTGGTATTTGAAGCCATTAATAGTAAAGGTATCGGTGAGGTTACTTAGCGGTGTAACAATTGGCAGATTGTAATCAAAGAGTATCTCCGTATCGGGAGGGCTAGTCGGGACGCTCGGCACACGAACCCAAACAATCGCTGTCTGACCAATCGGATCGACATTTTCCACATAAAAATCTAGGCTGGCAGTTCGATCGGAATTCCACACTGCGATGTCATCACCGTTGTTAGCAAAATCAAACCCAGGCGCATTGGTAGCATTAAGGTCTAATCGAACCGAGTAATCGGTTAGGGTGGTAGCAGGCAAAACGTTATTAGCGATCGTCACTGGGAGCGTAGACTGCGCCAGCGCCATATAAGGCCAACAAAGCAACAACAAAAAAGTCAGTCGCCGACAATGTCGACAAAGACGAAAATTCATACCAACCCCTGCCTGAAAATTCTTTTATTTATTTAGTCTATCAAAATTCGATATTTACGAATGTAAAACTCCGTTAATTGCAGCAAACACCCTTGATTGGCCAAATTCAGATCACTATACTTCGATTCCCGAGTAAATTACTCGGGTTTCACAGCCAAAGAGTTAATATATACCAATGAAACTGACAACTAAAGGCCGTTACGCAGTTACTGCAATGATGGACTTGGCCCTGCATGCCAAGCTTGATTGCGTTTCTTTAGTAGACGTTGCTGAGCGACAAAAGATTTCACTTTTTTATCTAGAACAATTGTTCAGAAGCTTAAGGAAATCGGGTTTAGTAAACTCCGTTCGGGGCGCAAAAGGCGGCTACATGCTCGCCAAAACCGACCATGAAATAACACTGGCCGATATATTAGTCGCCGCCGATGAAGAGATAAACTTAGCCTGTGGTGGTAAGAACTGTAGCGATGAAGATCATTGTTTAACTCATGGTTTGTGGACACAGCTGAGTAATCAGTTTTATGAGTTTTTAGACTCTAAGACTCTGCACGACCTTATCAAGAGCCGCGATGTACAAACTATGGCGACTATGCAGGATGTAACCCAAATTGGAAATATTCCAGTACAAATTAGTAAATAGGCAACAATCATGTCTGATCACAGCGTAGAGCAAAATAAAGAGCTGAAAGAGCTCGTAAAGCGTGAGTACAAAGAGGGCTTTGTGACCGATATCGAGTCGGATACTTTTGAGCCGGGACTCAATGAAGATATCGTGCGACGAATCTCCGCAAAAAAAGGCGAACCTGAATTCATGCTCGAATACCGTCTCAAAGCATTTCGACGTTGGGAAAAAATGGCTGAGCCTGATTGGGCGCACATCGATTACCCAAAAATCGACTTTCAAGATATCGCCTATTACTCCGCGCCTAAGGAAATGCCAAAGCTAAATAGCTTGGACGAGGTTGACCCAAAGTTATTAGAAACCTATGAAAAGCTGGGAATCCCCTTAGAAGAGCAAAAGATGTTAGCAAATGTGGCCGTCGATGCCGTGTTTGATTCGGTGTCGGTGCGCACTACATTTAGAGAAACACTCGCAGAGGCTGGTGTAATCTTTATGCCAATATCAGAGGCCGTTCATGAGCACCCAGAGCTAGTAAAACAATATCTTGGAAGCGTAGTGCCCGTGCAGGACAATTACTATGCCGCGTTAAACGCTGCTGTATTCTCGGACGGATCCTTCGTTTACATACCAAAGGGCGTACGGTGCCCAATGGAGCTCTCAACTTATTTTCGGATTAACGAAATGAACACAGGGCAATTTGAGCGCACGCTAATTATTGCCGATGAAGGCTCTTACGTAAGTTATCTAGAGGGTTGTACTGCACCACAGCGCGATGAGAACCAGCTACATGCGGCAGTGGTCGAACTCGTTGCGCACAAAGATGCTGAGATTAAATATTCAACAGTACAAAACTGGTACCCCGGCGACGAGAACGGCAAAGGTGGCATTTACAACTTCGTTACCAAACGAGGTATTTGTAAGGGTGACAATTCAAAAATTTCTTGGACTCAAGTCGAAACCGGCTCTGCTATCACCTGGAAATACCCCAGTGTTGTGTTGCAAGGCGATAATTCAGTAGGCGAGTTTTACTCGGTAGCCTTAACTCACAATAAGCAGCAAGCCGACACTGGAACTAAGATGATCCACATGGGCAAAAATACATCCAGCACGATCATCTCTAAAGGCATATCCGCTGGTCATGGTCAAAATGCTTATCGTGGGCTCGTAAAAATTCTTAAGGGAGCCGACAATGCTCGGAATTTTTCTCAGTGCGATTCTCTGCTAATGGGAGATCGGTGTGGTGCTCACACTTTTCCTTATGTAGAGGTACAAAACCCGTCAGCCAATTTGGAGCATGAGGCTACTACCTCAAAGATTTCAGAAGACCAATTGTTCTATCTTATGCAAAGAGGCTTAAGCGAAGAAGCCGCTGTATCGATGATCGTTAACGGTTTCTGTAAAGAGGTATTTCGAGAGCTGCCAATGGAATTCGCCGTTGAAGCCCAAAAACTGCTAGATATCTCCCTTGAGGGAGCGGTCGGCTAGAGAACGTAACCGCAATGATCCAAAGTTAACAGAGGATCATTGGGTAGAAAAACTGAAGAGAACACAAATGCTAGTTATCAAAGATTTACACGCTGAAGTATTCGGCACACCAATTTTGAAAGGTCTTAACCTCGAAGTAAAAGCCGGAGAAATGCACGCCATCATGGGTCCGAACGGTGCCGGCAAAAGCACGTTATCCAATGTCATTGCAGGCCGTGATGGCTATGAAGTAACCAGCGGCACGATCGAGTACTTCGGTAAAGATTTGACTGAGCTTGAAGCCGACGAGAGAGCCTGCGAAGGAATCTTTCTTGCTTTTCAATACCCGGTTGAAATCCCTGGTGTAAGTAATATGGCAATGCTAAAAGCCGCCGTCAACTCGATTCGAAAGTACAACGACGAAGACGAAATGAGCGCTGGAGACTTTCTTAAAGTTATCCGTGAAAAGGCCGATCTCGTTGAGATGAAGCAAGAATTTTTAAAGCGTTCAGTAAACGAAGGCTTCTCAGGTGGTGAGAAAAAACGTAACGAAATCCTGCAAATGGCAATGCTTGAACCAAAGTTAGCATTACTGGACGAAACCGATTCCGGTCTCGACATTGACGCACTTAAGATTGTTTCTGATGGTGTCAACGCATTACGCTCACCTGACAGAGCAATGGTAGTGGTAACCCACTATCAACGGCTTTTGGACCACATTGTGCCAGACTTCGTTCATGTGTTAGCCGACGGCAAAATCGTTAAATCCGGCGACAAAGATCTTGCTCTGAAACTTGAAGCAGAGGGATACGGTTGGATTGAAGGTTTGGCGGAGGCTAGCTAAATGATTGCTGCTGATCAAGTTCAAAGTTGGCTCGATAATCAGCCGGTCAGCCTCACTGACTCAGCGCCAAGCTGGCTCTTCGATATAAGAGAGAACGCACTGGCTGAGTTTGAAGAAATCGGTTTGCCTAGCATTAGAGACGAGCAGTGGCGCTACACCAATTTAAAAGCGCTCAAGAATCGATCGTTCTCGCCCTCAACGCAAACTACATTATCGATTGATATTGGCACTACAAACTTTCCGCGTTTAGTCTTCGTTGATGGGCTTGTAGATCAAGATAGGTCAACGGCTTTGACAGAGCTTGGGGTCTATAACCTTGCGGCTTACTTGCAAGAATCGCCGGAGAAATTAGAGCAGCATTTCGGTAAAACATTGCCAAATAGAAGGCATGGCTTTACCGCACTTAATTCTGCCTATGCTCAAGATGGTTTTGTCGTCGAACTGGATAAAGGCCAACAACTCGCTCAAACGATTGAGGTCGTGTTTGTATCGCAAACGCCAGAAAGTGTAAGTCATACACGCAACCTAATTATCGCGCCAGCGAACAGCCAATGCACAATTATTGAGAGACATATTGGTCAGTCTGGCGAGATTTATTTGAGCAACCACATTACTGAAATTATTGCTGGAGACAACGCTCATGTAGATCACTATAAGATCCAACAAGGCTCAGATCAGTCATTCCATTTTGGTGGCGTATTCATAAAGCAAGGGCGTCACTCAAACGTGAAAAACCACAACATCAATCTGAGTGGTTTACTGACGAGAAATGACATTAACTCAGATTTGTTGGGTGAAGGCGCTCATGTAGAAATGAACGGTTTGGTGCTTGGCAAAGGTCATCAGCACGTAGACAACCATACAGAAGTTAATCACGCTGTGCCCCTTTGCACGAGCGATGAATACTATAAAACCGTTCTAGATGAGCATGCAAGAAGTGTCTTCAGGGGTCGTATCATCGTTGCCGAGGACGCACAACAAACGCTAGCAGATCAACAAAATAACAATCTACTTCTATCAAAAAAAGCCGAAGCCGATACCAAGCCACAACTCGAAATTTATGCTGACGATGTGAAATGCTCACACGGCGCTACCGTTGGCCAACTTGATGAAACTTCTTTGTTCTATCTGAAATCCAGAGGAATAGATAATGAATCAGCTCGGGGTCTATTGACCTTTGCCTTCGCGAATGAAGTAGTCGACAGAATCCAGATTGATGCAATTAAACAAGAGTTAACCAAAATCATTGCCGGCGAATTGCTGTCAGGTATCGAGGAAATGCTCTAGAAGTCGTTTAGCAGCGCGCGAGTGACCAAAACGCTGTACGAAAAATGCAAAAAACGCTCGATTACCCCGGTAGCCTGCCATTTTTGCCTTGTTTAGTCACTATCCATGGCTACCAGATGATTGCCAACAAATCTGGCACAAAAGCAGCAGTAAAGTTAATAAAAAAATAGAGACATAAAGTGAACCACGCAGCCACAAATGAGCATAAAACGAAGTTCGATATCGATAAAATTCGAGCCGACTTTCCCGCTTTGCATCAAAAGGTATCGGGTCATGACCTTGTTTATCTGGATAACGGGGCCTCAACCCAAAAGCCACAACAAGTGATTGATACTATCAAAACTTATTATGAGCGTGATAACTCTAATGTCCATCGCGGTATCCATACACTGAGCCAACGAGCTACGGACCACTTTGAAGCAGCGCGAGTTACCGTTCAAGAATTCATCAACGCAAAGACGGACAATGAGATTGTTTTCACCAGCGGCACCACTGAATCGATAAACTTAGTGGCAAACTCTTTCGGTAGAGCGTTTTTAAGCGCAGGCGACGAAGTGCTCATAAGTGCAATGGAGCACCATTCCAACATAGTCCCATGGCAACTTCTTGAACAACAGATTGGAATAAAACTGGTTGTTGCACCGATCGATAAAAACGGAAACTTTTTGTTGGAGGAATTTAAAGCACTACTGAGTCCGAAAACCAAGTTAGTCGCTATTACTCAGTTGTCTAACGCCCTTGGCACCCTCACACCCATCAAGGAAATTATAAAGGCTGCTCAGGCGGTTGGAGCAAAAACACTGATTGATGGAGCTCAAGCGATTGCCCATACAGTGGTCGACGTACAAGATCTAGACTGTGATTTTTACGCCTTCTCGGGCCACAAAATTTTCGCCCCGACGGGGATTGGCGTGTTGTATGGAAAGCATGATCTGTTAGACCAAATGCCACCCTACCAAGGTGGCGGCGAAATGATTAAGGTGGTCAGTTTTTCGGGCTCTACCTACAACGAGGTTCCCCATAAATTTGAGGCTGGAACACCAAATATCGCTGGCGTCATAGGTCTTGCAGCGGGATTGAGATACGTTTCCGAAATCGGCATTGAAAACCTCGCAGCTCATGAGCAGGCCCTTCTTGACTATGGCACTGAAAAATTGAAGAGTATCGATGGATTAAAACTAATCGGCGAAGCCGACGCAAAAGCCAGCATCCTCTCATTTCAAATAGAAGGAGTGCATGCCTCTGATTTAGGAACTCTACTCGATCATCAGGGAATTGCTATTCGGGTAGGCCATCACTGCGCCATGCCAGTAATGGCGTTTTTTGGCGTCGACGCCACTGCCAGAGCTTCGCTCGCTTTTTACAATAATTTCGAAGACATTGATGCGTTAGTTGCGGCAATAGAAAAAGCCGTCGACATGCTGAGATAACCCAGAGCGTTTTACAAGCGAATAACCAGATAAAATCATGACTGAAGAACTGAAACCATACATCGTTCCTCGACAAGGGTCTGAGAACAAAGTTGACCCAGCCACGCTAGGACAACGTACCCCGGAAGAGCTTGGGCCTGATATTGTCGAAGCTCTAAGAACCGTATACGACCCTGAAATTCCAGTTAACATTTACGACTTAGGATTAATCTACGGGTTTAAAGTCGATGATAATTATTTTGTCGACGTTACGATGACACTCACCGCACCTGGATGCCCAGTCGCAGAGACCTTCCCAGGTATCGTTGAAAATGCGGTGAAAAGTGTGGTTGGTGTTTCAGATGCGCATGTTGAACTCGTGTTTGACCCACCGTGGACAATGGACAATATGTCCGAAGAAGCCAAGCTTGAGTTGGGAATGATATAGACTCTCATGTTTCTCCTTTCCAACGCCCTTAAGTCTTTGATCAATGCATTGCCGGAGTTTTCAGTATCAATTCCTTTTGGTCATATGAAAGGAACCAATGGATTGCCAAATCAGCTAACCCTGGGCAGGCCATTGGAAGGTATGAACTAGAACAGGAAAAGCAATTTTTGGCACTACTTAATGGTGTTAACGTCCTATGGGATGTGGGAGCACAGGTAGGCTGGTATTCGCTACTCGCAAACAAAAAGCTAAGTTCCGAGGCTTCAATTTACTCATTTGAATCCCATCCAAAAAACCTACATTTTTAAACGGCACATACAGTTA
>JAKVBA010000072.1:5127-12961 GCA_022447525.1 Gammaproteobacteria bacterium | reverse complement strand
ACCCTCATGTCCTTGGCATATTTTATGCTTTGCTGTTTTCAACAAGAGTAGGGCCGGCAGGGCACCTATTCGATACGAACCGGGACCTTTGCATTGAAAGGTATGTTCAAAACTTCCGGAAGCGCTTGTAAATCACAAGCGGCATTGAATGTAAGCGTATGGTAGCCAAATAGAAAGGCCATGCCAGTTGCATTTCGTGATGCGCTTTGCTTTCGATTCGATTTGAAGTGAACGTTAAAGTTAATGCAATGCTCTCTCATTAATTTTGTATGAGATCTATCTATTTGCGGTTTCAATGTTTGGGCAACCTATCAAGGCAGCCAGAGAACTAACGTTGCTCATGAAAGCTCAATTTTGCTCGTTCCTGTGCGTGCATAAATGGAAAGATCTCAATGTTTATTCTAAGGTGAGGTCAAAATGTCAACTCCTCAACGCAGTGTCTTGTTGGTAGAGCCAAGTAGTCAAAATATACCGATGACTATGAATGAAAAGCTATATTCGAATGGGATCAAAGTATCAGATAACCTTGAGTCACTCGATGGAGTGGTAGAAAAGCTTTCTGCTCTTACTCCAGATATATTAGTGCTCTCCGTACCATTTTTGGATCATGGTACGCTGGAGTCTCTCCAAGCTATCAGCAGCACGCTCCCAACTCCTGTTCTATTAGTAGCGCAGCAACACGCTCCAGAATCTTTTGCAAGGATAGTCGGTGCTGGGATCAGTTCTTATATTGTTGATGATATTAGTGCGCATAGGTTGCCGCTAATTCTTGAGTTGGCAATTGAGCGATTTCAGCAGATGCGTAGTCTGAATGAAGAGCTGGATGCTGCGAAGGAGCGTTTGTACGAAAGAAAGCTTATCGAAAAAGCGAAAGGCATACTGATGGAACAAAAGAGCCTGTCCGAATCTGAAGCCTACACACAGATGCGCTCATTAGCGATGAATCAAGGTAAGAGTATGAAGGATCTGTCAGCTCAAATCATTTCCGTCGTTGAGCTATTCGAATAGGTACAAATCATTGAAGTCTGCCACCAGCATGCACTCTTGCGGCACAGTATTGTGGCCAACGTCAATGAGTACTGCCGTCGGTGTTACTTATGTCGGTAGGTAAGTACTCAGCGCTAGCCGGGTTATCAGACTTCCTAAGCTGACGCATATCCGCAAGATCATCCTGTCAGTATCGGTTCCTATGATTTTCACTGGGTTGCGCCACTCGCTTGCAACAGATTGGATGGTATTGATCGCAGCTAAAAAGCTGTCACAAAATCCTGGGCTCGGAAAATTTGTTTGGGATGAATTCCAGAATGGGTCTTCGAACTAATTGTCCAGAATTATGGTCGCCGTGATCGTGATTGGCCTGATTGGTTTCGTCCTCGATCGAATCATCTTGATGATTCAGCGCGTTGCCAGTTGGGATAAATCAGCAGTACTGAGATAGGAGCAGAACAATGGCAAATAAGTTTTTCGAGCTTTCGCAGGTAGGGATTGAGTTCCCCACTCCTAATGGCGTATTCACTGCCCTTGATGGAGTTGATTTTTATATCAACGAAGGTGAATTCGTTTCCATTATTGGTCACTCGGGTTGTGGTAAATCCACGGTCTTGAACATTGTGGCTGGTCTATACCAAGCAACTTACGGCGGCGTTATTCTTGAAGGGAAAGAAGTTAACGAACCAGGCCCTGATCGCGCGGTGGTTTTTCAAAGTCACGCACTGATGCCCTGGTTGAGTGTCTATGAAAACGTGGCGCTCGGAGTTGAGCAAGTATTCAAAGCAAAAAAGACTAAATCGGAGATGAGAGAGTGGATTGAACATAACCTGAGGCTGGTAAAAATGGATCATGCTCTGGATAAAATGCCTCACGAAATTTCAGGTGGCATGAAACAACGCGTGGGGATTGCGCGTTGTCTAGCGATGCAGCCCAAAGTGATGTTGATGGATGAGCCCTTTGGCGCGCTAGACGCTATAACGCGCGCAAATCTTCAAGATTCGGTAATGGAGATTCAGAAAGAACTGAATACAAAAGTCATACTAATTACACATGACGTCGATGAGGCGGTGTTGATGTCCGATAAAATCGTCATGATGTCTAATGGCCCAGCAGCTAGAGTTGGTCAGCTGCTCGAAATCGATTTAGACCGCCCCCGCGATCGCATCGATTTGTCAAAAAGTGACCAATTTAACTATTACCGTCAACAGGTGCTGTCATTTCTTTATGAAAAGAAAGGTGTCGTTGAATTTCCTCAAACTGCTCAAGAAGAAAGCAGAGAGGGTGCAAAAGAATCAATCACAGACAAAGCGTCATGATGATTGGCAATGCATCAAACCCATGTTGAGGGGTGAGAGTCTTTCAATACCCCCCCCCCCTCTATTTTTTTGAATTTTATTCGGGGATTTACTTTTTGAGTGAATCGTTGGATGGACTATTTGACAAGAGATACAGTTATGAAAAATACCAATAGATATACAGCATTTAAATTAACCGCTTTAAGTCTGGCTGTAAACGCTTTGCTACTAACCTCAGCATCGCTACAAGCAAAAGATGATATAAATAAATTCTACGGTGACTTCAGACTGCGCTACGAAAACGTATCTCAAGATAATCCTCTGCCAAACGCAAATGGTCTTACTCTGAGAATAAAACTTGGTTTTAAGACCAGGGTAGTAGAGGGTTTTACAGACTTAATCGAAGTAGAAAATAATACAGCATTGATTGACGACTACAGTGTTCCTCCTACTGGTGATCGAGTGGGCGAGTTTTCAGTGATCGCTGAGCCCGAGGGAACTGAAATCGATCAAGCTTTCATTGCCCACAAAGGTTAAACATTACCGGAAAGCTTGGTCGCTAGGTTATCGCTCTGGATGGTCATCAATTTGTCGGGCATGTTGAATTAAGACAAGACCGGCAAACATTTGATGCGCTGACAGCGAACGTAGAACCCATGCCTGGTTTCAAATTTAACCCCTCTTATATTGATAAACGAAATGGTATTTTTGCTGACTAGCGAGATATTGTAAGTAAAGATTTAATTTTAAATACGTCTTGTAAGCTGTCAGCGGGAAAGCTAGTCGCTTATCCGTACTTATTAGACGTGGATAACAACACAGATAATTCTCTAGATACTTATGGTGTTAGCTCAAAAGGAAAAAGCAAAGAGGAAGAAGCAAAATATCATTATGCTGTTGAGATAGCTCAGCAATAAGCGAAAGCAGTTTTTAATACAGATTATTTTCTTCTTGAAGGTAACGCCGCTGTGAATGGGATTATAGTAAAGGTAGGTTATAAGTTGTTAGGTTCGAACGATGGTCAGTGCGGTTTTGTTACCCCGTTAGCGACGCTTCATAAATTCAATGGTTGGACTGATTATTTCTTGGTAACTCCGGCGCAGAGTCTTGAGGAGGTTTATCTGACTCTCTCTGGCAAAGCATTTGGTGGAAAATGCTTTGCACCCTATCAAGACTACTTCTCTGATGATCCCCTCGCTGGGCGAAGTGATCTAGGCGATGAAGTAAATTTGCTCTTCGCAAAAAAAATTTATGATGGGTTTTCCGGGTGGCATAAAGTTTGCTTGTTGTGATTTGGACTTTAGTGTTTTCTCTAGAGTTGACACTCGCCAAGCTTGGGTATGCGCAGATTATAAATTCTAAAGTTTCTCAAGGCGATACAGACTTTAAGGCGTTGATGTATCGACTCGCGACACCACTTTCATTTCCTCCTCATTGGTGGTGTCGCGTCTTTTTTTGTGCTCGGCTGAGCTTCTTTTTTGGTTGGTGTGGTATTGAGTTTAGGTCAAGACGCGCGGCATGACTTTGTCCCGTTCCCTTCTTTTTAAAGTTTATCCAATCTCGACCTGCTTATTTTAGTAAAAAACTCCTTTGTGGCTCGTTCTCTATTGGTGCTTATCTCTGGAATGTTGTGCGTCTAATTGGTGCAATAGTATCTTTAAGACGCACTTTACTTTACGTATTGGTGGTGCCGACCACAATGCCAGGGGCATTTTTCTGGAAGAACAAAGGTTTTGAACAACACGCTAAAGACATTGGTTTAGCTGCAACTATGCCCAGTGCTGGCATTGTTGACACCGGTCATTAGATACAAATCAGCCAACTTTGACACATTTCAGAAGATCGAGATAAGGATGTTTCTGGTCAGCTAATAAACGATGGCTTTCGTTCGGCATTAATTTTTAATTGTTAAAAAGTGTTAATTACGACACACTTGTTGTATAACTTATGCAGGGTTGGAGGTCAGGCCACCCGTTCGTTTGTCTAAGTATAAAAATCAATCTAAGCGTGAGGTACGGACTATCATGATAAGGAGTTTCTTAGCTGCATTAACCTGTGTTTGTGTTCTAATTCTTGCTGGTTGTGCAAACGACCAACCCAGCAGTCATTCATTCTCAAGTGATTTGAAAGTTATCAAGGCGGCTGGGGAAATACCCGATAGAGTTAGTCTTGAGCAAGGTTGGAGTGACGATTCCAGAACTAAATTCTGGTATACCAGTCAAGGGGCTCGTATCGTTCCATATACGTGGTTTGCATGGCTAGAACAGTCTGATAGCAACGAATTATTTCGCAGTTCTCAACATATGGAGATGCTTCGTTACCTTCCTCAGGAAGCCTCCGAATTAAATCCCGCCGGCTTGCCTATCGGTTTCGTCGCCGCGCACGACAAGGAGTCCGGGGAGGTATGGATGGGAATGACGTGTGCCGCTTGTCACACTAATCAGCTAGATTATAAAGGCACAAAACTGCTGATCGATGGAGCACCGACTTTAGCTAATTTTGTTTTGTTTTACGATCGTTTGGTGCAAGCTCTCAATGCCACTCAGAAGGACGACGATAAGTTTGATCGATTTGCTAAAAATGTCTTAGCTGATAGATACAGCGTCGAAACTGCAAAAGAATTGAGACAGTCATTATCTACCTTAGCGCTCAATTCCGCTGAAAGAATGGTGGTAAATGAGTTGCCGGAGGGATTTCCTGATGACTTCACTTCGTATGCGCGACTTGATGCGTTTGGGAATATTCAGAACGCTGGTACCGCATTTGCTTTGAATGATTTATCGAACAATAACGCCCCGAGCGGACCGGTATCTTACCCATTCCTCTGGGGAACCCATCAGTCTGATGTGGTGCAGTGGAACGCCTCAGCTCCGAACACGCCGTTAATTGGACCGCTGGCAAGAAACGTTGGTGAGGTGGTTGGTGTGTTTGGTGGATTAGAAATACAAGAAGCAAAGTGGTGGGAAAAGATAATTGGTAAAAAAATCGCTTATTCGTCACATGTGGATATAGAGGGATTAGGACATCTTGAGTCGATGGTGAAAACACTCAGATCGCCTGTTTGGCCAGAGTCTGTATTGCCTCCCGTTGATCAAATAAAAGCAGCGAAAGGGGCGTCACTTTTTGCACAAAACTGCCAAAAGTGTCATCAGGTTATTGCGCGGGAAGACGAAGCAAATCACTACAAGGCCAAGCAGGTGCCCGTCAATAGAGTTGGTACTGATCCAGTAACGGCAAAAAATGCAGACAGAAACTGTGCAGATACATTGATCCTAGAAGGTACGAAAAAAGATATTCTTGGAGGTGAAAAGTTTGGTCCCACTAGTGCCGCGATCAGCATTCCCGTAAACGGGGCGGTTGGAATCATCCTTGACAATCCTTTAGCGGCTTTGGAGGCTGGTTTGCGTCCAATGAGAACTAAGATGAACGCTTTCGAAAGTGGTAAGATCGAGGCCGTTAAACTCACCAAGCAAGACGAAGATCAGTTAAATCTAGTTAAAGGGTTGTCGATTGAAGGGCAACTCAAAAAACACAGTAAGGTGGTTCAAAAGTCTCGCAGTGGCGATAAAACCACTACATGTGGGGATTCAGACGGTGTGCTGGTATACAAAGCAAGACCTCTCAATGGTATTTGGGCAACGGCGCCCTATCTTCATAATGGATCTGTTCCTAGTTTATGGGCCTTGTTGCAAAAAGGCGAAGAAAGACCAATGTCATTTTGGGTCGGTAGTAGAGAGTTTGATCCGATAGAGGTTGGTTTCGATGTTGCAAGAGGTTTAGACGAGTTCAAAGTGAATAACCAGCGAGGTGAAATACAGGCTGGGAACTCAAATCGCGGTCACGAGTACGGTACCGAGTTGAGCGACGAAGAAAAATGGTCTGTAGTTGAATATCTAAAGACTTTGTAAGTTCCAATTAAAACTCTAAAAATTATTACTGACCCGGATACATCACTTTTACTATCTGTCGTCCACGCTAAATCAATTTAGTTTGGCTTCGGTGCCAATCTGGCTTTAGGTTTTAAGCTTGTTTTTGCACTTAGGGTTGTTCGCAAGGTTTTGATATGTTCGTTATCAGCAGCAGATTGGCAAGCAAGGCAATCGTTATTGGCTGAGAAAAAGCACTTGCCCGTTACATGTTGTGGCATATAGTAGCGCTAGTCTTTGGTGTAGACAGTCTACGAATTAATTTAGTACGGTGCCGAGAGTTTGGCATAGTGCGTGGTGAGACTCGAGAAACACATTGCTATAAAACCGAGCCATAGTGGCTAGGAGAGAATCGGCTGAGATTTTCATTTGGTCTCAAAGGTAGTGTGCGTGTTAATCGGAATATTGCGTCTAGATATTAGTGTGTGTTCTGACTTAATACTGTGTTAATCGAACACTGTGCCGGTATAACAGTGTAGTTTTATCTGGATAAAAAAGAGAGGGTTGATTTTGAATATTCGATTATTGTTTGGCGTTTCTTTCATTGCTTTTGTGGCTGTATGCACCCCGGTAGTCCAAGGTTCAGTCGATGACGCAATCATTCAAGATGGAACCCCTGTCGTTGGCAGTGACGGCACTTTAGTAAACCTAAACCAAGGATGGACACAGGCCGAGCAATCAGGGTTTTGGTATCGAGGCGATGGCTCCATGATTATTCGATATGAGTGGTTTCTGAATCTTGAGCAAGCTGACAGTGAGGAATTATTTCGCTCCGATTCGAATATGGAGCGTTTGCGTTATACGCCAATTCCGGAATCGGAGTGGAATCCCGATGGACTACCTGCCGGTTTTGCGAAAAACTACGACTCAATTGGTAAAAGCAATTGGATGGCATTGAGTTGCGGAGGTTGTCATTCAACTAAGATCTCATATAAAGGAACTTCAATGGTTATCAATGGTGCTGCGACCATGGGTGACTTTCAGACCCTAATGTTAGAGCTGGAATACGCAATGAAAGCTACCTTAAATCAAAGCGCCAAGTTCGATAGGTTTGCTAAAAGAGTCTTAGGAGATGATTACTCCGAACAGGCCAGTAAAGAGTTGCGTGCCGAGTTTGCAGAGGGTGCCCAACATCAGGCCGATTTCAACCATAATAACCGCACTCCATCTAAGTTTGGTTTTGGTCGAGTGGATGCGTTTGCTTACGCCTATAACAATATTGGTGTAAATTTTTTAGGGATACCAGAAAATCACATCGCTGGAGTCGCACCAGCTAATTACAACTATATTTGGGGTTCGGCTCAATCGGATGTTTTGCAATGGAATGGGATGGCGCCAAATACCCCACCGATCGCACCCATTTTCAGAGTATTAGGTGATGTTTGGGGCGGCGGTGGATATGCCAATATGCGGGGATCTAGATGGTTGCCTGGTTTTGAATCTACGGCAGACTTTAAAGGCTTAGGAGACATGCTGGCTTGGGTTAAGGTACTACAGTCGCCAAAATGGCCAGAAGATATTCTGCCTCGAATCGATATGATCAAAGCAGCCAAGGGTCGCCAAATATATGATTCAAACTGCTCAAAATGTCATCAACTTAATTTGACCAGAGAAGAACAAATG
>JAKVBA010000072.1:0-5117 GCA_022447525.1 Gammaproteobacteria bacterium | reverse complement strand
GAAGCCTTACAATGCGGTGATGGTGCCACAAACCGAGGTCGGCACTGATAGAGCCGAGTTGGTTTTAGTGCAAGAATCCGTGCAAAAAACTGGGTTTCTTGAAGGTACAAAAATGTATTACATAGCCGGTGATAAGTTGGGTCCAACAACACCAGCTAAAAATCTATTGAACATAGCGAGCATTGGCGCAATGGTTCGACATCCATTAGATACGATTAGTCAAGGCCTCAGAGACTTTACAGGCACCTTCGGAAAGATGGTTAAAGACACATATCAATACAAAGCAAGGCCCTTGAATGGAGTCTGGGCGACAGCGCCTTATCTACACAATGGTTCCGTACCAAACATTTATCAATTACTGTTGCCAGCTTCTGAGAGATCCTCTGTTTTCTATGCTGGCGACAGAGAATTTGATCCAATCAAAATCGGGCAGATGAGTGAAGAAAAAGAAGGACTGTTTGAGTTTGATACCAGCCTCTATGGCAATCGAAACACTGGCCACGAATATGGTACTGAACTGACCGATAAACAGCGCTATGAATTAATTGAATTTATCAAAACTCTTTAGTCTTTACTGTACCTGCCTAGAAATGCTGTTACACTCGCGTAGGGGGTGTATGATGATATTTAGGATTTACCCACCTTTTGGCGAAAGTTTTTTAGGTAATGTCTAATTTTATGTCTACTCAGGCAGATTCAATCGATAAAGACGAAACATGGCGGCTAAGTAGCTTCTTACTGGATCAGATTCAAGTTGATCCAAGCACGAATAGCATGGCTGGGCCTGCAAATGAGGTTCGCGTAGAACCTCGTGTTATGGAGATATTGTGTCAATTAGCGCACTCTTCTGGCGAAGTAGTGTTGCGTGAACAGATGCTAGATGAATACGGCTCTGATGAGGGCCTTACCAGAGCTATCTCAATATTAAGAAAATCGTTTAAAAAAATTGGCGTTGAAAAAAAAGTTATAGAAACAATACCAAAGCGCGGCTATAAACTAGTTGCTGATGTCGTGCACTTAAACGGTGGTGAACAACGAGTCAATGCAAGTGAGGGTGAACAGGGTGACGAATGCGTTGCTTCGCTTGCCGTTCTCCCGTTTGATGATTTGAGTGAGAACCAGGACCAAGGATATTTTTCGGACGGTGTTGCACAAGAAATTATGAATGCCCTAGCGAACCTCTACTTTTTGAAAGTGTGCGGGCGATCTTCGTCTTTTTCTTTTAAGGGTAGCAACGCGAGTATTTCTCACATAGCTAAACAGTTAAATGTAAGTCATATTCTAGAGGGCTCTGTACGGAAGTATGGAGAGAGACTAAGGATTACTGCACAGCTCGTAGAAGCAAAATTCGATAAGCAGATTTCATCGCTGACATTCGATGGTACTCAGGAGGAGGTTTTTGATCTTCAGGATAAAATTGCAAGAGAAGTAGAAGTGGCATTGCAAAAACTGTTTGGTGTAGAGGACGACACTGGAGAGTCGAAGTCTTTTAGATCAGTTAGCAAACTTACATCAAGTAAGAAGGCCTACAATGAATTTCTCATTGGTCGTCACCTGATGTATGAATTGAGTGGGCAAAGGACCATACCTCGAGCTATACAGGCATATCAAAATGCTGTTGATGAGGACCCAGAATTTGCTAGTGCATGGGCTCATATGGCGATTGCTAATTTTACATTGCCCGAGTACTCCACTTCTGATGATTGGCGAGAGCATATTCAATTAGCTCGAGAGCAAACTGACCACGCCTTATCGCTGGACCCCGATATCGCTTGGTCTCACAGAGCAAAGGCCGGGATTCTTAGTTATGACTTAAAGTTCGATGAGGCGGTTAAGTCCTATCAGAAAGCTCTGGAGCTCGACCCAAATAATCCCGAGTTACTATTTACCAATGGTTATATTTTTGCTGCTCTCGGTTTGCAGAAACGGGCACAGGAAATGATGGCCGACTCGTTAGAGCGTGAGCCATTGTTGGGCCCCTGGTACGGTGCTTTAGGGACTACCTATTTTGTTGAAGGTGATTTTGAGATGGCTGAACAGTTATTCAAGAAATCATTTGAGTGTAATTTTGGTTATGGCGCTATTTTATATGCACAGCTTCTTACCCACATGGGGCGGGCTGGGGATGCACTTGCCTATATGCATAATAACTTCGAGGGGCTTGGACCCGTATTGCAGTCCCAGCTTGATTCGGGTTTGGTGAGAAAGTTGACCTATGCTGCATTCTTCAAGCGTACAAAATTTGCACGTTGGATAATGGAGCGAATTCTTACACGCAGAATGAAAGACGTTAATGTTCAGCCCTCTCTAGGCACAATATTAGGTTTTTTATTAATCGGTGAGCCTGAAAAGTTTTTCGAGCATGTTCTCAATAAACCAAACCCCTACGTTGGGTTTGCTTTGAGTCGTATGTGGGAGCCAACTCAAGAGGCGATTGCTGTACGCACTCACCCCGATTTTCCAGGCTTTGTAGAGAAAATCGGTTTAGTCAAAGCTTGGCAGTCTTATGGGTGGCCCAAAAATATTAAGCCACACCCAGGAACTGACGGTTCAAATGGCCAATTTGACTGTAGTTAAATCTTTTTTTAATCTAAGGTGCTCCAAGGCGTTGATTTCAAATAAGTAAATCACCCATCATAAAAACATCAGGTTTTTTAAATATTCACCACAGGATTAAAACCGTTCACTGTGAGAACCTTTCTCTCGTCAAGCGGGCTTGGAATTGAGTCACCAGCCAGCGAGACATCTGAAGAGTGCTAAAGCACCTGTAGACGGGTTCAAAGCAGGGTGATAACACTTTTGACGAACTGAATGTGGTTTAAAGAACGGGTTAAGGAAGGCCTGGCGGTTAGCGAGCTGAAAAGTTCAAATACCGGATTCTGATTACATCATTCTGAGTCGGAAGTTTTTGAAAAACCCAACATTGATCTCGCTTTCATCGGACTGGAAAGTGCCCAGAGTCAACCACTTTCTAGGCTTAAACATCGGGTCGGATGTAGATGAATTGATTTACGAGCTAAAAGCACAAGGTCTTCGGTAAATGGTCACAGGATGTGGGTTAACGCATAGGGTCAAATGGACTAAGACGTCCTCAAAAGGACGCAACAAGAGTGGTCGCAAGGAGTAGTGCAAGGTTTCAGGATTTAGCACTACGCAGAGGAGCCCGCAGTAGCGGGCTTTTTTGCGTTCTTAAACTAGGCTCCATGTATCGAGCTGTTTAATGAAAGTTTTTGTATTAAATCCTGAGGTAAGGCCGAAAGATATAAAAATAATCATTGAATGTCAGGATCGATGATTTTACAGAGATCATGTTCTAAAGACTTCGAGGTGTGTTGGATATTGTTCGGAAGGTGGTGCATTTAAAAAGAGGGTGCTAAGTGCTTCGACCAGCATGACAAAGACTGGGTCTATCTTTTTATTTTTACTCCTTTCATTCGTTTGGTCTCGACCCTTTTGATCCAATGTCTCGTATATTGTTTATAACAATGTGTTTGACCATCAGAAAAACATCATTTTTTTTCAACCTTCACAACAGGACTAAATAAGATCTGTATGGGAAAGTGCACTCAGTCAGTCGGGTTGATGGTAAATACAAAACGCGAATGACATTCTAAAACGTGAATACGCACTAACTTACATGGGCTAAAGCCAGAGTGGTAATTATGATTGACGCGCTGAACTTAATTGTTGAAGAATTAGTCAAAGACGACCTATCAAAGCTAGAGATGCAAAGTTTGAAGGCTGAGATTGCCAAAAATTCGAGCTTGGTTGAAAGTCTGCGCTGCGATTCTGCTTTTGAGCATGTGTTCATCGAAACGGATAGCGGCAGGGGGCCGAATATATTCGTTTGACTTGGGTTGAGTCGTGATGAGGGTTGGATAGTAAGTAATCTATTTTTGGAAATAGACCGCAAGGAGTGTCTGACACACTGGTCTAGCCGTGAGGTGGCTGGTTATTGAAATCAAAGTTTAGGCACCATCACATAAGCATAGACTGCTTTAGGTTTATGCTCGGCTAACAAAGCCCGCTTTTGCGGGCTTTGTTATTCTTGCTTCTAGTCATTACTGCGTTTAGTTATTAGTAAATTGGGCAAAAGGATCTGTTGCAATTATTTAATTAGCCTGTTCGCTCTTTGTGCGCCAAAGCTTGTATGCAAATTGCAATTATAATAATGACTCCTCCAATCAAGCTGTTATTGCTGGGAGTTTCGCCCACACCAATCCAAACCCATATCGGAGCAAGAACGACTTCCAGCATGGCCAAGAGTACTAACTGTGCTGCAGGCACATTTGGTGATGCTAGTGTTATCAGAGTAAGGCCAACGCCTAGTTGCAGAGATCCAAGCAGTAAACATATGGCTAGATCGTGCTTTGGTATGGATAGAGAGGGTAGGTATAAGCCGAGTAAAATTACCAATATTAATCCATGCAAGGCTATGCAAGGAAGCATGTCAAATTCTTTACCGAGTCGCAGTGTTACGCTAAAAAGTCCATAACAGCAAAGCATGCCGAAAGCATAGATAATGCCGATTATGCCCTTTGACGACAAGGCTCCATTTACGATGACCAAGACGCCAACTGCTGAGATTGCTATTGCCAATAGGGTGACCTTGGAAAGTTGTTCCTTTACTATTAATCGTGCAAATATTCCTGCAGCTAACGGCGCTAGTGAAATAACAAACATTGCATTAGCCACTGATGTGTGGGTAAGTGCCATCACCACGAAAATAGAGGTGCCTACTAGACAGAGACTGCACAGTAAGCCGATGCAATTGATTCTCAGAGATGCTGAGAGTTTAGAGTCGCCTCGTCGTAACCAAATAAAAAGAAGCACTGTGGGCACCAGCCCCACAGATCGATAAAACACTAGCTGTAAACTATTGGTTGCCTCGAGCAAACGGGTTCCTAATCCTAGCGTGCTAAGAAAAACGCCAGCGACAACAACCATAGTGATGGATTGCATGTGGCTGAAAGTGCTAGTGGGTGATTTCATCGTTTTAGTTTAGTTGAAAAGTCGCAAAAATACTTCAACAGAAATCAGTCAGTTTCGCGTTCAAATTTTGCGTTAAAAAAATATTTTCATAAAGAGGTTGACGTAGGAATTTAAATCGCTAGAAT
>JAKVBA010000071.1:2500-13093 GCA_022447525.1 Gammaproteobacteria bacterium | reverse complement strand
GTAAGTATGTCAACTCAGCCCGACAGTACTATCAAGAACGCGGTATTCAGGCTGAAATTATTAAGCTTTATGGGGCAATGGAGCTGGCACCATTGGTTGGTTTGGCTGATGAGATTGTTGATTTGGTTGAAACAGGTAATACATTGAAAGCCAATAATCTCGTCGCTCAAGAATTAATTGCTGAAATATCCTGCCGCTTGATAGCTAATGCAGCGGCGCTGAGAGTAAAGCACGAGGTACTCTCGCCATTGATTGATAGTCTTGAGCAAATAGTGACTGGCCAATCAGCCGCCTAGTTCAGATTCCAGAGATAGCACTCGCAGGATATAAAGCCATGACTGCCCAAACCAAAATTCTATCTACCAAGAGCTCAAGCTTCGATACCCAATTGCGGCAACTTTTGCATCGTGACGCAGAGCAGGTAGCTGGAATCGAGAAAACTGTAAATTCCGTGATTCAAGAGGTTGTGACTTACGGTGATCAGGCATTGTTTCAACTTACAAAAAAGTTTGATGGTTTTGATGCGGAGGCGCGAGGCATTGAAGTACCTCAATGGCGTATAGAGCAAGCTCTGAACGATATACCCGCCAAACAAAGGGAAGCACTGGAATACGCGGCCGATCGTGTTCGTCAATATCATCAAAAACAATTACAGGAATCTTGGAGCTATACTGAGGCGGACGGAACTAAGCTCGGGCAAAAAGTGACCGCGATCAGACGCGTCGGATTGTATGTGCCTGGTGGTAAAGCGACTTATCCCTCCTCTGTAATCATGAACGCCATTCCAGCCAAAGTTGCTGGCGTAAAAGAACTCGTAATGACCTCGCCTACGCCCAATGGAGAATTCAATGATATGGTGCTGGCAGCTGCACACATTGCTGGCGTCGATCGTGTTTTTAGAATTGGCGGTGCTCAAGCGGTAGCGGCATTGGCCTATGGAACAGAGACCATTCCTGCGGTCGATAAAATCACTGGTCCAGGTAACATTTACGTTGCCACCGCGAAAAAGCAGGTATTCGGGCGTGTTGGTATAGACATGATTGCTGGTCCATCCGAAGTGTTAGTCATTGCCGATGATTCGGTTGATCCCGAGTGGGT
The DNA here is from genome assembly GCA_022447525.1 of Gammaproteobacteria bacterium. Taxonomy (GTDB): domain Bacteria; phylum Pseudomonadota; class Gammaproteobacteria; order Arenicellales; family Arenicellaceae; genus Arenicella. The sequence continues at coordinate 11,995 of JAKVBA010000071.1, read as the reverse complement.
AGCCATGGATCTATTTGCGCAGGCCGAGCACGATGAGATAGCGCAATCAATACTTCTAACCACAGATGAAAAAGTGGCAGGAAACGTGGTCGCGGCAATGCAGCGTCTTTTACCAACCATGGAAAGAGCCGATATCATTCGACAGTCTATGGTCAACAATGGCGCTGTGATAGTTGCTGAAACACGCGAGCAAGTTATTGAAATAGCCGATATTATTGCTGCTGAACACCTAGAAATTTTCACTAAAGACGCCGAAAAATTAGCGCAAGAAATTACGAATGCAGGGGCAATGTTTATCGGTCAATACAGTGCAGAGTCTCTCGGAGATTATTGTGCAGGTCCGAATCACGTGTTGCCAACCTCTGGAACAGCCAGGTTTACTTCACCATTAGGCGTTTATGATTTTCAAAAACGCACTAGTATGATCCAAATATCCGAGTTGGGAGCCCAAACTATCGGCGCGCGTGCATCGGTTTTGGCGAGAGGTGAGTCGTTAACTGCTCATGCTCGTTCTGCTGAATATAGATTAAAAGACGATAAATAAAAGTCTCTAAGTGATTGCGGGTGCAGAGTGCTTGCGAGTGCACAGTGCTTTTTAAGTACAACGCGGTTCTCAACCGCGACGCAAAGATTAGACAAACCCTTGCCCTCGGTTAAACTAGTTTTCTCCGATTAAGGGATTTCTTTTAGCCCTTTGTTGTATCTGCTGGAGTTATCCACATAGTGCTTGGCGCCCATTTTTAGCATTGATATGTTTTTCTCACTGAGTTCTTTGACTACCTTTGCGGGTGCTCCCAGAACCATAGATCCATCTGGAATTTCCATATTTTCAGTAACTAGTGCGTTCGCTCCTATCACGCAATTTTTGCCAATTTTTGCGCCGTTTAATACCACAGCATTCATGCCAATCAAGGTGTTCTCTCCAATTACACAGCCATGCAGCATGACTTTATGACCTATGGTTACTCCTTCGCCGATCTCAATAGGGTAGCCAGGGTCAACGTGAAGCACTGAGCCATCTTGTACATTGCTGTTTTCACCGATGTTAATTGGTTCATTGTCAGCCCGAAGAACACAATTAAACCAGACGCTGCTATTTTTACTCATGTTTACAGCACCAATTAGATCGGCTGATGGTGCTACAAAGCAACTTTCATCGATATTGGGGCGTTTGCTATCCAGTTCGTACTTCATGTTGGTAAAGACCTCGGTTTAGGTTGCGCTTTATTATACTGCCAAGTTCGCAATTTGAATGTTCATTTAAATTCGTTGATGGCAATAAAAAAGGCAATATGTGTCATAAAGTCGTAAGTTAGCAAACCTGTTTTGACGATTTGTTTCGTTATCTAAATACTGAAGTCTCAAGTATTAAAAGTTTAAAATGGTAGGAGATAAGATGGTTTTAGCAACAATAATGCCATTGTCGAGAATGGCTATGAGTTTAACTAGGCAAGGAGTAGGTCTTGGTGGAGCGGGGCTAATGACGCTTGGATTGCTCTTTATAATGACGCAGTTGATCAACAATGATTTTCCGCAGCTCAACCCAGAAAAATCGATTGTAATTCCACCTTTTTCGCCGGTTATTGAGGACAGAGAGCCACCGGTGATAGACATTGAAATTCCAGTGATCGAAACTCAACCGCCGATTAAAAGAGATGACTATAAATATGATCAACCTCTCGATGGAGAGGAGCTCAGCCTAATTATTCCCACAGCACCTGCTGATCCCGGTGATCTTACCCATAATGGGGGGCTGCCCGCAGGTATGCCACTGGTACCAGTTTCGGTTATCTATCCTGAGTCCGCTATTCGCAGAGGTTTATGTGGCCACGTTATTTTGCGCTATGACATTGGCGCGGATGGCACGCCGAAGAACGTGGCTGTCGTTGAGAGTAGTCATCGTGTCTTTGAAAAAAATGCCATACTCGCAATCGAAAAGGCTCGATACAAACCTGATTCGGTTGGTGGTAAAACTACGATGATTCCGAATAAATATGAAAAGATAACATTTCAGTTAGACGAGGGTTGCTAACTATAGTTCCAGCAGGTGGTCACTCGATATGAGAGTGACCACTTTACCCTTTATGCATATAAATGTGCTTACTTGATAAAGGCGCAGACGGCCTGATAGAGATATTCGCAATCTTTACTGCCTGCTGTCTCACGAATGGAATGCATCGCCCATTGAGGGGCACCAAGATCCAGAGTTTCGATGCCAAGTTCCGTGGCGGTGATTGGACCTATAGTACTACCGCATCCCATATCTGAACGAGTCACAAATTTTTGGATCGGCACCCCTGCTTGCTCGCAGCGCCTTTGGAATTTAGCCGAACTCACACTAGTCGTGGCATAACGTTGGTTCTGGTTAATTTTTATTACAGGACCTTGATTTAGAATCGGTCCGTGATTTTGGTCATGTTTATCGGCGTAGTTTGGATGAATTCCGTGGGCGTTATCACACGATAACATCGATGACTTGCTAATAAATTGAGTGAGCTCTGCTGTCCCTGGGATTAACCTCTCTAGCACATTACGTAAAAATGGGCCTTGCGCTCCACAAGCCGATGCCGAACCTACTTCCTCATGGTCAGTCGACACAAAGAGACTGGCTTGATCACCATCAGTATCAATGATTGCTTGTGCGCCGATATAGGTGCTCAATAAATTGTCGAGTCTTGCCGATGATACAAATTCACCTTTGAGTCCGGTGATGCTGGGTTTTTGAGTATCGTAAACCGAAAGTTCGTATTCCATCACCTTTGACAGCCCTGTTTTACATTGTTCAATCAGTAAACTATCAAAGTCAAGATTCTCTGAGCTGCCCAGAATCAATGGCAGATGCAATTGGGGGTTGATGACACGCTTGCTGTTTGCTTCCCGTTCTAAATGAATGGCTAAATTTGGAATAATTGCAATTGGGCACTTAAAGTCAATTAGTTCACTTATCACTTCACCATCTGAGTTTACTCCACTTACCCGACCAGCAATTGACAAATCTCTGTCTAACCATGGCTGAAATAATGCGCCGCCATAAACCTCTACCCCAAGCTGTAAGTAGCCGTGTTTGTTAATCTGCGGATTTGGTTTGATACGAAGACATGGACTGTCGGTATGCGCGCCGATCATTTGCATACCCTGATGAAGATCTTTTCCCGTTCGGAAGGCAATTATAGAAGAATCATTGCGGGTAACCACGTAAGCACTTGATGCTGAGATGTGCCACTCATCGTTTTCCTTTAAATGGGTAAACCCAGCTTCCAAAAACATAGAGAGAGCGGTTTTAGTTGCATGAAAGGGAGTAGGTGACTCTGCAATGAAGTCGCACAGTTGGGCAGCGATATTCTGAGTCTTTGGTGAGTTGGAGCTTGCCATGATTTGTTTCTGTAAAGTTCTTGGTTTACGTGGAGCAGGTTTAAAACCTTTTCTATTCCGCCTATTATACTATCGTTAGTGGCGAAATAGTGCAGACAGTGTTTTACTCATTATTAATAGTAGTAGCGATTGCGATTGGGCTTTTACTGCAGAGAAAAGGTAGAAATTTGCCCAAAGGTGAACAACGAGCTCAGTTACGCAAAATTGCTTTATGGCTGGGAGTAGGGTTAATTGTGGTTCTGGCATTGACTGGTCGCGCACATTGGTTGATGGGTGTGATCGCTGGTCTGATTGGAGTCGCTAGCCGTGCTTTGCAATTGGCTAACTTTATTCCAGCTTTCAAGAGAGTATTTGGCTCGCTAAACGATGAAGAAAAGCCAACACAAAATTCTCAAGCTGATTCGAAAACCAGATCAAATAAGATGTCTCGGCTAGATGCGGCCAATTTGCTTGGTGTAGAACTTGATGCCACTAAAGAAGAAATCAAGCAGGCTCACAAAAGGCTAATGCAAAAGGTTCACCCTGATCGAGGTGGCACGGATGAGCTAGCAGCACAACTCAATAGGGCAAAAGATGTATTGCTAGGTTAGTTTTTCAGCCCAATTTAGAAACGGTTTTCTAATTAGGGGGCGGATTCTAAAACGCTTCGCTAAACTCCAGTCCATCACAGACATTAACTTTATTTGGGAGACCATCATGGCCGCTAAAGAAACTGTAAAAAAGACATCTGCAAAAAAAGCACCTGTTAAAAAGACACCGGTAAAAAAAGCTTCTGCAAAAGCGAAGAAAGAAGTAATCGAAGCGGTAGACGCTGTAGAGAATGTAGTTGAGACAGCAGCTGAAGGTGTAATCGCGAAAGTAAGCAAAAACGTTGAACAAGCCCAAGACCTTGCTAAAAACGTATGGTTCGCATACCTTGGCGCTGCCGGTTACGCCGTTGAAGAAGTAACCAGTCGAGCTAACCAAGTTAGTGAAGATGTTCAAGCTCGAGTTAACAAGATCAACAAAGACGGACAAGATTTTGTTCAAGACTTGGTTACACGTGGCGAGAAAGTACAAAACGATGCTGAGTCGGCTTTGAAAGAAGGTCGTGCTGCAATCGAAGAGCGAATTGAAGAAGCTAAAAACAAAGTATCTGAAGTTGTAGACGTAAAAGCTCGTTGGGAAGATCTTTCTGACAAACTCGAAGGTTTACGTCAGGGCTTGAAAAAGACTGCTTAATCTGAGCATCTTTGAAGCGTTTAAAAAGGCTCGCTGAAAAGCGGGCCTTTTTTATTTTCTCCACATTAATGTCGATTAACAATTCTCTGGCCAGCACCGCTGAACTATTGCTACACTGACGCCATGGCAAAAATGCGAACACGAGACCTGATTCTGGAAGTTGCTCTTGTACTGTTGAACGAGCGAGGTGAGAGCGCCGTGACCAGTGTTGATTTGGCACACGAGATGAACATCAGTCCGGGTAATCTGTACTACCATTTTAAAGGTAAAGAACAGGTTGTCGAGGAGCTGTATGCCCAATTTCATGCGAGGGTTTTACTAGCCTTACAAGAGATAGCGTCTCAGGCGCGAGGAGATACCAAAGAAACCTTAGCTGGGCTGAGCGTCGTATCGGAGATCCTGCAGCAATTTAAGTTTATAAGCCAAGACCTCTTGGGCCTGCGTGAGAGATACAGCAGCTTGAGCGAGTCGATAGCTAAATTATTGAGCCTGTTGAATCAAACTATAATTGGGCTGGTCGGTTTGGTTATGGATAAAGCTGATGTGACTGATTCAAGCAGTGCAGCCAGACTGTTGGCTGGTAACTTGCTTTACACATTGATTCACTTTGGCAGCTACGACGAATTGCTAGGCGATGATTCTGGTCAGACAACAATTGAAGAGCATTTATATTTGCACTTTTTGCCATTTTTAGACGATTAATTATAACTCTGAGGAAATATAAAGTTGAGTAACGTTCGAGTTTGTAGAGAGCACAATCTGGGTGAGCAAGAGTGTCAAAACTTGGCAGAAGAGTTGCTGAATAAGTTAGTCGATAAATTTGGCGGTAGTTATCAGTCCAACGGGACGACGTACTCTTACAAACATACGGCAGGTGTCAATGCTGTTGTTGAGCCAAAAGTAAACGAGCTGGTTGTAGACGTTAAGCTTGGAATCATGGCTCGGGCATTCGCTCCACAATTGAAGAGCGAAATGAATAAAGTATTAGATGAATACATTGATTAAAACCACAATTGTTTATATCAATCGCTGGGTGAATTAGAAACACGATTCTAATTAGTAAGAAAATTCTAGCGTGTCTGGATACACTACCGCCATGAGATTGAGCAAGCCGAATAAATCGTTTGTTCATCAGCTCCGAAACTAACATTTTATTAAGGTGATCCCATGGCGGAAGAGAAAAAAACCATTGTTGAGGCCAAAGTGCCTGAGCAAAAAGAAGTAAAGAAAGTAGCGAAAAAAGCGACTAAGAAGGTAGCCAAGAAGGCAGCTAAGAAGGCTAAGACGGTAAAGAAAGTCGCAACTAAAAAAGCCACTGCAGCGAAGAAAGTAGTAAAAGCGGAAGCGGTTAATGTTGAGTCTCGTATTGCTCAACTGCAAGATATCTTTAAGGAAAATCTTGAAGGTTTGAATGAGACTGGTGATAAGGCCGAAGCTCTGGCAAAAAACATTTGGCTTGCTGGTCTAGGCGCTTATTCTCGCGCTTACGAAGAAGTGTCTGATCGATATGATGACATCCAAGGTAAGGTCGAAGAAATCAACGAAGAGGGTCAGAAAATTTTTGGTGATTTGGTAAAACGCGGTCAAAATATTCAAAATGATATTGAAGACGAAGTTGGAAAGCGCAAAGACTCCCTTGAAGAGCGAGTTGAAGAATTCCGTACTCGTTTCGGCGGTGGTCTTTCTTCGTTTGTCGATATTCCGGATCGTCTTCGGGAAGCGGCGGAGAAGGTAGAAGAAATTGGTAAAAAGCTACGTGGTAAAAAGTAGTTTGTTTTTCTTAGCTTCATAATCGATAAGACGAATTATGCAAAAGCCCCTGAGTTTTAAACTCAGGGGCTTTTTTTGTGGATCATTCTTCGAACTGATTAGTTTACCAATAATTGATCGATACGGGGTTTTTGCGTCCATCTGCGCTCAGTTTCTTACCAGTTTGTTTTTTCTGGCAGAATAAGTTATTCTTTTGTTTTATATAAGATATGAGTTATTGTTATTTTACGGCTCTTTGGTCGAGTTCCAAGGGTCTTGTCTTTCATATCTAAAGCCTGAATTTTCTTTTTAGCTGTGCCCCTTAAGTCACTGAACAAAAAGTGACGTTTATATAAATAACAAATGAAAAACCAATAATGGGTAGGAGAACGAAGATGAAAAAGCTAATCATTTCGATGTTAAGCGTGATCGCAGTTGCCGCGGCGGGTTCGGTATATGCAGGATCGAATGAGGGTGTTCGTTGCATCAAGAAAGGTTCGACCGTACAGGCCGTATATGACAAAGGCAGTAATGGTCGTACTGTGCGTCGCAATATCAGAGTGGGCTCTTCTTACAAGGGCGGTCAATGTATGGGGCGCTGTGGTGCCGCATGCGGAGGTTGGTTGCCAAGTGCTTGGACCAAAGACTGTCTAGACCACGATATCTGTATTGTTGATCAAAATGGGCAAAACGGCGGTGCTGGAGACACCAATTGTGGTGACGAATTCAGGCAAGCTGCCGACGATTACATCACCGGCGTTATAAGAGGCTGTCGAGGCTAGTCGCCTTTTGGCTCAAACTGCCGAAGTTCGATAATAGAATGGTACATGCTCATTTTTGGAGTATGTGCCATTTTTTATGGGGTATCCGAATCGTTTTATTCGATACACTCGCGAAGCTGACTGCTAAGTAAGCGAGCGGTATGGATCTGTTCGTTGTCTTCGCCGATCATGGGCAAGCCCTCATTAACACGGTGCTGGTTAAATTCATCAATACTCTCCTTATTTGACGTCTCAAGCTGATCGGAAGGCATCAATTCGTCGTTTTTTAAAATGCTCTCAAATTCGGCATCTGGTTCAGATGGTATAAGTGCTATTTTTTCCATTAGGTGTTTGGTGTTGTGAAAGCGTTGATACGCTAGCCTCGCTTGATCTTCTGCTCCGGCATCCAACAGTGTTAGATACTCAGAGTAATAACTCCCACTCAAACCGCTTAAAGCATAAGCCGAGCCGAGCACACCTGCTTCGTATAATAATTCACGCCCTTTGATTAGATGTTCAACAATATCAGAATTTAAAAGTCTCTCTCCTTGAACCGTCATGGCATCTCGATAACCTTGGTCAGCTAGATCGCTTAAAGACTGCTCATCCAGCAAGCTCAAATATTCATACGATGCATTGAGCTGTGCTTCACCCTCTGATATTGAAGTTGGTTCATATGGTCCAGTAGAGTCTATCTTCTCTAGTAAAGATGCTAGCTGTTGCTTAAGGTCTTCATTACAAGTTTCCGCGACCTCGATTCGCTGATCACTAAGGGTAGACTGATCGTCTATTATGTTTTGCTCTGGCTCAGATTTACTTTCGGAAGTGGTCAAACTCTCTGGCTGTGCTCTCCGATTACTCATAGCTTTGGAAAGAAGCTCCTTACTAGTAGACTCCGATGCAGTAATCTTGAGGTGAGATTCTGTATTAGTGGTATCCGTCTCGTCGGGTGTTTGTGTGAACTGAAACACGGCTAGCAAAATTAAGACTACGAAAATAGGAATAGCAATAAAATATGCTTTGTTGTTTTTAGCGAACATGCTCCTCTGAACCTCTCGATAAATGAGTTAGTCTATGAGCCGAGTGCACCAGATTTGATGACGTAGTTTGGTGGAGACTTAGACCAGTAATTGGTCATCTGCGCCAACATCATTAACAACAAAGAGTCACTGTTTTCCTGCTCCCCATAATCAGATAAGTGCTTGGCGGTCTGAGACAGAAAATAACGGTCGGATTCATTGATAACAATATCATCAGCCTCGACACTCGCTTGGTGAGCCCCTGAAGTATCAATTACAATATTCGTAGTCCATTGTTTGTCGCTGAACGAAAGCAGAATACTAAACAGCTCATCAACATCAGATGTATACTTAGCCTCAAATTTTAAAACTTTTGAAGCCTCTTCATAACGACCCTTGAAGAGAGTGGCGCTGACTTTAGAGATGTGGAATCCATCTGATTTTGCATGGCTACCATATGAGAAAAGCAGAATCCCAAACATGAAGATCAAGAAGCCCGAGGTGTTTATTGTGTCTCTTGTCATCATCGAAGACTGGTTTTCGTTTTTATTATGCTTTTATTCTGATCAATCCGACTGTTGAATGCAATCATGTCTGACGACTTCTGTATTTAAAAGCGCATATTTGTGTGTGCGATTTTGCGTTCATATCTTATCTGATAGTAATCAGCCAACCCTGGCTCCAGCATTGTTTGAACAATAGAAAATGAATAGTAGAAAAATTCTTATCTTCGGTAATTCAGGATCAGGTAAATCAACCCTGGCGCATAAATTAGCCCTAGACCATGATCTCGTTCATGTGGATCTAGATTCTGTTGCTTGGCTAGAAGGGCAGGATAATGCTCCTGTACGTAGACCACTTGAGGATTCAGAAGAGCTACTTCGGCTTGAGTTGCAGGCTGGTTCTGGGTGGGTAGTCGAGGGCTGCTACACAGACTTGCTTGAGTTGTTGAGTAACGAGGCTACGGAAGTTATTTTTATGAATCTTTCGATTGAGGATTGCATAACCAATGCAAAGAATCGACCCTGGGAGCCACATAAATATCCAAGTAAAGAAGCTCAGGATGAAAATTTGGCGATGCTGATCGATTGGATAAGGCAATATGAAACAAGAACGGATACGTTCTCTTATGTTGCCCATGCCGACTTTTACCAACGGTTTGCGAAAGATAAAAAAACCATCACATCTAATTCTGCTCGTTAACGGTTTAATCAGTTTGCGGTCAAAAATAGTCTCGGTTATCACGGCTCAATAGTCATCTATGCCTGTACAACAAAGCTAGCGCAGGTTGTTGTGCTGCCACCAATATTAAAAGTCATCATTGTATTTGCATCGTTGATCTGCGTACCCTCCGCTTTGGCGGAGACTTGCTT
>JAKVBA010000071.1:0-2400 GCA_022447525.1 Gammaproteobacteria bacterium | reverse complement strand
TTCATCCTCACTGGCAAAGTCGCTTTGTTCAAAACTCCAGTTCCTAGATTGGGCCAGTGGGTTTGCTCGAGCGTTGTTGAAGTTTTTTTCGCTGATGGCGGCAAGGTGTGCTCGATCTAGACCAACTTGGTTTTGATAAAACTCGATTAAATCTGAAAATGCAGCGGGCCACATATAGTCTGAGTCATTCCACTCATTACCAACCCAGCCAGCGCCTTTTAGTCTATCCTTTTGATCAGAACTTGAACGCATGATTTCCAGCCCAATGACTAATGAAACGTCATAGTTCTGCGCCTTGAGATCGGCCATTGCAGCGAGAATAGCCATAGAACCTGAGGCACAGGCTGCTTCATGTCTTGATGCCGGCAAGTAGGTCAGGGCTGGGTCAACGTGCCCAAAGAAACCGCCTAAGTGAGACTGCCCGGTATAGAGCGATCCCTCAAAGTTAGCAACATGACCAACACCTATTTTATCTGGGTCAATATTGGCGTTTTCTATCGCGCCCTGAGCGACTTCCGCGAACAAATCGAAGATAGAGCGTCCTTCACGACTTAGGTTTCTAGAAAAATCACTTTGATGCCCACCAAGGATATAGATTGGTTCACTTTTCATGTAGTCCTCTTTTTAAAATAATCCACTCGCTAAACTGGTTTACTATTGGGCTGCTCTGACAGTAGGCCCATCAGCCCAAGTCGCGTGCGTTCCACTGCAAATACGATGCGGTAAAAATATCTCGCAGACAGGACCAGCCTCGATATTTTTGGCGTCCACCACAATGCAACTAGATCTGCGCCAGCGCATATCGGTGATAAAGCTGACCAAGTAGCCATCGTCTTCACTCTTAGCGTCTTTGCGAGGGATGAAAGGAGCTTCACTACCAAAACGCTTCTTACCAAAGGGTAGGCTCCAAGACTCTCCAGTTTCTAAGTCGTGTTTTACTATACCTGAAAATAAAAACCACCCGGGATGTGACCATGTTGAGTAAGAGTAACGAGATTTTCGCCCGGCGTACTGTTGGTTGAATGTGCCAAATTCAAGTACTCGATCATCTAAATGGTACTCTCTAACCGCTCCGGTTTTGAGGTTGAAATGCCAACGATGTAACTTTGACTTTAAAGAGCGTTGGTCCAAAGTTGCCATGAACTTACCCATTAGTTTGGGCATTTTTGGCATAGGGTCTGGATCAGGGTTTTCCTGAAAATATCCATCCACGATAATCTCATCGCCTTCTTCGTATGCATTATTCCAGTGCAATACGTAAGTTGGGTCAGCATCAAACCATCTGATGTCTTTTTCAGTTCCATACCTAGGAAGTATGGCAAATCGAGTTGGCTGAGTTTTCCCGTAGTAAGTTGGAATATGCCAACCGAGTTTTAATTTTTCTGGGTTCCAGTAGAAGGGCAGATCTACCAAAATAGAGTAGTTCTCAGTAAACGCCATATCATGCGGTAAACGAGGGCCAGGCAATGGCACCGGCGTGTAATGAATTAGCTTATTGTCTTTGTCGACTACGCCGTAATGTTGGTAGGGCGCCTGTTTGCTGTAGTTAAAAAACAGCAGTTCCCCAGTTCTCTCGTCTACCTTGGGATGAGCAGAAATACCTTCTGCTGGAACCCAATTTTCAGTACCAAGCGTCTCGAGTGTATACGGATCGATCCGGTAGCCATCTCCGCATTGCCAAAACGTCGACAGAACTTGGCCATTGTGGACTACGACATCGGTTGAGGATGAGTCTTTAACGTGCCCTATGGCACCCCAACCTGGTCGCTTGGATTTTGCTGGATTGTTCACAAAGCCTGCCCAAAGAGCTTCGCCTGCTTCTTGTTCTTCAACAAACCCTTTAGTGCGAATGAATTTATTTCGGTACTCAACGTTGCCATCTCTAAAACTCAGGGCATGCAACATACCGTCGCCATCGAAAGGGTGGTAGTGGCCGATTGGTTGTTGTACCGGGTTTTCGGTATTACGAATGTAGATGCCGTCGATGTCTTTGGGCACTTCGCCTTTAACCTTTAAATCCGTTGCGTGATATTCGGTAAAGTTTGGTCGCCAAGCTCCATTTAGATAGGGATGGAAATTTAGCTTTAGAGACTTTTTGACTTTCTGCTTTTCAAGGATTTTCATGACTCAATAAAAATAACTTCGATTATGAGACTAATATTGCATTAGTCTCATAATCGAAGTCAATTGCCTTTGTATGAAAAGTTTGATTAAGAGACTAATTTTTTTGTGAAATGCTACGTTTTCGATAATCCCCTGTTAAACTTCGAGAATGCAGCAAACCTTGATACTCAATGAAGCATTGGCCCGTGGTCTGGATCTGATCGGAGATAAATGGACACTTTCCATTCTTCGTGAGGCTTTTTATGGTCACACTCGCTTTGAAGAATTCAGGCAGAA
>JAKVBA010000070.1 GCA_022447525.1 Gammaproteobacteria bacterium | reverse complement strand
TGGGTGCTAACGCAGGTCAAACGATTTCAGTAAACCTTTCAACCGGTAACCTAGGATCAATTACTGGCTTTAGTACAGCCGGTCTTGGTATTGATGGTGATAGTGTTGAAACTGCTTCAGGTGCTGCTGCGCTATTAAGTGCCGTCGATGCTGCAATATCTGGTGTTGGGGGCGTTCGTGCTGATTTAGGTGCGCTTCAAAACAGATTCCAGTCGACTATTCGTAACCTGAGTAACATCAGTGAGAACTTGTCTGCGGCACGCTCTCAAATCAGAGATACAGATTTTGCTGCGGAAACGGCTGAACTAACGCGTAACCAGATTATTCAGCAAGCATCTGTTTCAGTTCTGAGCCAGGCCAACCAGCGTCCACAAACTGCGCTATCGTTGCTTGGATAAGCTATAATACAATTAGCCTTAGTTGAGATGTAACGGGTGCTTGCTTAGGCAGGCTCCCGTTTTGTCGTTTCAGAAGGGGGGTAGAAACGTGGAAATACCGAATATTCAAAGTGGTCAGCCTTTTGCATCAAAGGGACGAGTAGGCGCATCGACGGATAGTGCTGCCAATACTGCACAATCGGTAAGGGATAATCTAAGTTCACCTAAAGAAGTGCAAAGCGGCGGTATCAATACAGATGAACTTACAAAGGCGCCTTTAACTCAGCAAGTGAATGCTGAATTAAAAAAGGAAAATTCGTCTCAAGGTTTATCTCAAGACGCCGATAACCAAGGTGAAGAGAGGAATACTGCTAAACTCGAAGAGGCAGTAACAAAAGTTGAATCATTTCTAACTATTCAAAACAGGGACTTAATTTTTTCGATCGACGAAAATACTAATCGGTCAGTAGTAACGGTTAAAGACGGTCAATCTGGAGACGTTATTCGGCAGATTCCTTCCGAGGAGCTTTTAAAGCTTGCTGAAAGAATTCAGGAATTACAGCAGGATGTAGGGAATAGCGTAGGGGTGTTTATCAACAATCAGGTTTAATGAGGTAGGTTATGACTATTCAGTCGCTAGGTGTAGGTTCAGGTTTAGCTCTTGATGATCTTGTCCAGCAGCTTTTAGATGCTGAGAGATTGCCTAAAGAGGAAAGGCTCAACACAAAAGAAGAAAAGATCGAAGCAGAAATCTCTGGTCTTGGACAGATAAAGTCTAAGTTGTCAGATTTTAAAGATGCTGTCGATGACTTACGTAGCGATACTGATATTAACGGTCGAGAGCCTACAATCGTTAATCCTTCAGAAGATGACGACGTTTTATCTGCTGATGCGTCGAGCTCAGCATTACGCGGAAGTTACGATATTACCGTGCAACAACTTGCATCGGGAAGTCGCATAACTACAGACGCGGGTGCTTTCACTTCAAGTTCAGATCCTGTTTTAAGTTCTGGAACGGGTTCTTTGACCTTTAGCATTCCTGGTGGTGATTCATTTACTATCAACGTTGATTCTGGCACATCTCTTGTAGACCTCAGAGAAGCGATCAACAGCGCAGACGATAATTTCGGTGTAACCGCAAATATTATAGATACAGGTACTGCCGAAGGGCCTCGTTTGGTGTTTTTGTCTGAAGAGACCGGTGAAGGTAATGATCTAGTTATCAACAATGACACAGGCGCTGCAGAACTAGACAGACTTTCAACTGCTGGCGGTACCAGTAATATCAGTGCAGCTAATATTGAGTCGGCGAAAAACGCTATCGCATTCGTGGATGGTATTGAAGTTCAAAGCGAATCGAACAAGTTTGAAAATACGATTCAAAACGTCACCTTTGACGTAAACGAAATTTCACCCAAAGATAATGCAGGCAATTTTTTGTCAACAACATTGAAAATTGGTTTCGACAAAGAAGGGCTAGAACAAAAAATTAGAGATTTCGTTGATAATTACAATGCAATAATCGACGAGATAGGTACATTGACACGTTACGGTGAATCTGAGCTAGAAGAAGATGGTGCGCTTGCTGGAGACTCATTGCTAAGAGGAATCCAGTCTGGACTATCATCTATCATTGGCGATAACGTGTCTACTTCACAGCTCGGTGGGTTATTCAGACTTGGTATAGAGCTAGACGAAGATGGAAAGTTAGAAATTAGTTCGTCAGACTTTGGAATTGGGTCTGGGGAAGACAGATTAAAAGATGCGTTGGAAGACAATTTCGACGATATCGCTACATTGTTTACAGACGAAAATGAAGGTATAGCGGTTCGCTTATACGATTTCGTTGATGAGTTTACGTCATCTGGAGGCCTTATTTCTCTGCGCGAAAAAACGGCTAAAGAGAATAGAGAGGGTGTTTATTCTGAAAGGGAAACTTTGGAGCTTCGTATGTTCAACTATGAGCAAATCTTACGAAGCAAGTACCTTAACTTAGACCAGACTGTGGCACAGTTGAATCAGACAAGCTCGGCATTATTAGCCGCACTATAACGTACGAGTTTCGGAGAAAGTATGTCTCTTAAAGGTATTAATGCCTACAAAAAAGGTAATTTAAAGCAAGATGTTGCCAATGCAGATCCTCACAAGTTGACCTTGATGCTGCTTCAAGGCGCGTTAGACAGGATTGCATATGCGAAAGGTGCAATGGAACGAAAAGAGTTGCAAGAAAAGGCGACTTTCATTTCTAAAGCAACGGCTATCATTATTCACTTGCGCGATACGTTAGATGTAAAAGTGGGCGGCGAAGTTGCTGAAAACATGTTTGCCCTCTATGAATTTATGATCGAGAAACTGAACGAGGCTCATGTTAACAATGATATTAAGTTGTTAGATGAGGTATCTTCACTGTTATCGCCGATTAGAGATGCTTGGGTGCAGATTCCCCAAGAAGCAAAAGAAGAGGCGTTTCGAGCGCAACGAGAAAGTAAGCAAGCGATTTGAACGTCGATAAGTTAAACCATTCATCTACACCTCTTTTCCTAAGCAAAGTTAACGCAGCAATTGCGGTTTGCGTGGCAGCAGAGCCTGCCGCGCTTTCAACTGAAACTTTCCATCATCTAATCAGCCTGCGACATTCGTTGGTTCTACGCGAGTTAAGCAGACTCTCTGGAAATGAACGCACTACCTTCGCTGAAAATGAACTAATTATTAATCAAGAATTAGAAGAACTTGCGCTTAAGTTGAAGTTAGCTGCAAAAGAGGAGATAGTTGGCTTTTCAAGAGCGCAAAAAGCGGCAAAGAGATATAAAAAATAATGCTTAAAGCTATTAAATTCTACCTTTTAGATGATGAAGATAAACAAACATCACTAGAAGTTGAATCTGCGTACGCGATTAAAAAGAACAAAGAAAAAAGCCTAATAGCTTTCAAGCGCGTAATGCCGGCTATCTTTACTCAGCTCATTCGGGCGAGAAGTACATCCACCTCAGTCTTCGTCAACAAAGATAAAGAACTCGATATTGTCGACTTTAATAGCGGCAAGGTCTTTTACGGGGAACAGGTAACCGCAAGTATTCACCAACATGTGGACTCGTTTATAAGTTCTCCTTGGGTATTGGACAAAAACGGTTTTTCTCGGCAATTCAAGCCTATCGAAGACGATGCAGAAGTGTTAGTTGTACTGGGGTTGGCTCTTGGAATTCACCTACTTAAATTGGTAAATGAAACTAACTTCAAAAGTATCGTCCTTTACGAGCCTAATTTTGAATTCACACATTGCTCTATGCTCACCGGTGTTTGGCCAGAAATTTTCAAAGTTGCTGCAGAGAAGGGAACGGCAATTTATTTTCAAAGCGAGTTAGACGGTAGTTCTGTATTAGAAGATTTAAGTGAATTAAAGCAGGTAAGTCCTTTTTCTTCAGTTCATTTTTATCAGCATTATCATAGTGCGAGCTTTGACTCAGTACTTAGAAGTCTATCTGGGCTAACAATTAAAGACGTGCAAAAGCGGCTATTTTCATTTTCTTCCTCGCAGCCATTTGACGACTATTTAGTTCCTTGGAGTCCGGTGATTACATCGAATGATTGGGCGACCAGTAACCTTAGTAAAGACGTTTTTGATAATAACATTGAAGCGTTTGCGAAGTATTACCCTGATATAGCTAAAGAATTCAGCGACTACAAGCCGGTCAAGTGGGAGCCAAAAGCTAATCAATCAGGTGAAGTAAACCTCTTCCATATAGAGACCTGCACACCGCTTTACGGTGACAGCCCAAAACGCGAGTCTGAACTAGCTTATGAAGCATTTGTGAAGCAGCCCAACCGCGATAACCTAATATTAGGCTACGCAGGGGGGAAACTCATTCATTATTCGCATCATAAAATGGTAAGGAAAATCCAAGAACATTTGGCGGGAATGGAAGAGGAAGAAAGTAAGCTACCGGAAACCGTTAAATCGATGCTCCTTTTTGGCATGGGAGCAGGATATCAGTTAGAAGCGCTCAGTGACTCGCGAGATATAGAGAAACTCTTTGTTTGCGAACCCAACCGAGACTACTTTTTTGCTTCTCTGTTTGCGATAGATTGGGCGGCAATTCTGAACAAAGTTGAAGAAAAACGGCACCGTATTTACCTTAACATCGGGGATGACGGAACTAACCTCGTACGGGACCTTTTAAGTCAATTCCACTCTATCGGAACACATATCATTGCCAATACCTACTTAACACTCGGCTATGATAACGAAGTGCTTCTTCCTGCGGTTGATAAGCTAAGAGAAGACCTGCGCTTAATTGTCGCCATGGGGGAATACTTCGAGCATTCTCGCTTTGGCACGACGCATACGAAATGGGCGGTAGAAAATAATATAGGCTTTTATCGCAAATCTGGTGTGCCGGAGCTCAGTAGAAATTTAAGTGAGGTAGCGGTATTTATCGTCGGAAATGGCCCCTCTCTTGATAATTTACTGCCCCTTTTGAAGGAAGAAAGGGAGCGAGCTATAGTCATATCTTGCGGCACAGCCTTACAGGCAATGCACAGTAATGGTATTGTTCCTGACTTTCACGCAGAAGTAGAGTCGAACCGAGCGTCTTTCGATTGGGCATCGCGTATAGGCGATAAAGACTATTTAAAGCAGATCAATTTTATCAGCTGTAATGGTGTTCACCCTGATACAATAAAGCTCTATAAAGACACCTTTCTCGCTTTCAAAGAAGGTGAGTCGTCAACGGTTTTTATGAAGGAACTCTTTCCTGAGTTAGAATTGCCATACCTTCATTTTTCCTATCCTACCGTATCGAATTTTGTCATTAATTACGTGTTAGAACTGGGCTTTAAACAAGTTTATCTATTCGGCGTTGACTTGGGGATGGTTGATGTTAATCACCATCACTCTAAATCCTCAGGCTATTATAAAAAAGATGGCGGAGAACTGTTTAATCACGCAGAGCGCATAGACACTTCATTGGTAGTGCGAGGGAACTTTAGACCCTATGTAAATACCAAGTTTGAATTCAACATGTCAAAGTCGGTGATTGAGAAAACTTTATCTGCTTTCAGTGATGCCGATGTTTATAATTTAAACGATGGCGCAAAAATCGTTGGAAGTCCTCCATTAGAGCAAGACGCGTTAATTATTACTAATTCATTGGAAGACAAACAGGCTGCGATGAGCTGGATTCAAACTCAGGCTCATGTTCCTATTCCGGTAGCTGAATTCCAACAACGTTTTGCTAAACGGTTTAATCATGATGCGCTAATAGAGGACATCACCAATTTTAAAGCGCTATCTGACAAAGAATTTAATGGGCGCGAAGATATCGATAAACTGGTGTTCGATCAGCGCAAGTTCTTAGTCGAGGCGTATTTGCGTAAAAGCTCCATTTTATTTTTTTACTTCAATGGTACTTCGAATTACATAAACAGCATTTTCAGTAAATTAACGCATTTCAAAAATGACGAACTAGTGATGGAGAAATTCGAAGCTATTAAATCGTGTTGGCACAACTTTCTTGATGACGCGTTAACGAGTGTTTCGATGTATCCTGATGCTTTTGACTCAGTTTCAAGTTTCACAAAAGAAAGACAAGAGATCACCTTATCAGAATACGTAAAGAGTAAGAACGTGGGCTTTATTAGTGATTCTGCTAGCCATATTATTGAGACTCTTGGCCTAAACGAAAATATTGATAACAGTCAACATCGCTATCAACTTGAATTTATCTCAAGTGCTGCTGATTTGAAAAAGCGCAAGCCTGAAGTTAGCCGAGCGGCATTCATAACAAACGAACCTGAACTCTTGCTAGAATTACATGAAGGTTTCAACACAGCGGAAACCGACGTTTTGGTATTCAGTCCCTTTAACAATTCGGATAAAAAAGGCGTGGAAAAATCCGTGTTTACTGCGGTACTCGCGCTAGTTTCGAGCAATAAACTGAAATTGGTGTTTCCTAAGCTTGAGAAAGAGGATTGGGGGAGTTTTTTCGATGATTACTTCCACAAGTTGTCAAATAGTATGACGTCTTTTGAAACGTACAGCATGTTTGCTTTAGCTTCTGAGCCTCTTGCCGATAAAGAGATGACCAATGAAGCCGGTGATAGATTTTGGTTATGTCCAAGACCGTTAGAAGCATCACTTTGTAAAACAAAGATCATTTTTAATAAAAAGAAGTCGTCTTAGCGTGAGCAAATTACTCAATCACCGTGCCACTAGCGTCAGAAGTAGCTAAACCGATATACGCTAACAGCAGAGACACTTATGAATGTAGCAATAATCCCAGCGCGAGGTGGTAGCAAACGCATTTTGCGAAAAAACCTCCGCCTTTTTTGCAATAAACCTATTATTGCTTGGTCTATAGAAGCTGCTCTAGCCTCAAAGGAATTTGATAAGGTTATTGTAAGTACTGACGATGACGAAATTGCGCAGTTTGCTATTGAAAAAGGGGCTTTCGTTCCGTTTGTTCGTCCAGCTGAATTGTCTGATGACCATGCGGTAACTCGCGATGTTGTTAATCACGCGTTGACATGGCTGGCCGACAACGAAAAACCAGCAAATTACTGTTGTGTGCTTTACGCTACCGCACCTTTTGTTACATCGGAAGACTTAGTGAATGCGTTTGCAAAATTAAAAAGTTCGAAGAAGGACTTCTGTTTCTCTGCAACAAGCTTTCCTTTTCCTATTCAACGTGCTTTCCATTTTACGCCGCAAGGTGATATTGAAATGTTTGATAAACAGCACATGAAAACACGCTCTCAGGATCTGCTGGAAGCCTACCATGACGCAGGGCAATTCTATTGGGGCAAGGCTGACGCTTTTCTAAAGAATTTGCCAATGTATTCTCATCACGCCACCGCGTTTCTGATGCCAAGATACCGCGTGCAAGATATCGATACCGAAGAAGATTGGGAAACCGCAGAGCTTCTATTCAGAGCGATCCAGTCTCGAGGGCTGTGAAAATGAACAACTCGATTACAGCGTTGGTGCGCGTAGACAGTGGTGAACACATAGGAACTGGCCATGTTATGCGCTGCCTTACACTGGCAAAGCGATTAAGAGCGCGCGGTATTTCAATATACTTTATTTCAAAGCCTCACAAGGGGCATTGTTTAGATGAAATCAGACGCGCAGATTTTAAGGTAATCGAGTTACCGACTTCCAACGCTCAAGAATACGCAGGAAACTGGTGTCCTCACGCTCATTGGTTAGGTGGAACAGAATCCAATGATGCGCGTGAGTCTTTAGCGGCATTGCACCATACAACATTAAACGAGCGCGTTATTGTTGTTGTAGATCATTTTTCTTTGACTTCACAGTGGCATATTGCGTTAAAAGAAGCCCTAAATGCAAAAGTTGTCGTTATTGATGGGCTGGCCGACCGAACACTAAAATGTGATGTATTGATTGACCCTAATTTAGTACTTGATGCTCAGAAAAAATGGGATGGAAAAATTCAAAATAATACTAAGCTCATGATCGGTCCCCAGTATTTTCCGTTGCGAGAAGAGTTTGCATTTTCCCACCCTACATTGCCTCAAGCACTAAAGCGCATTTTTGTATGCTTTGGAGGAATGGATAAAGACAATGCCACTCTATTTATCTGCGAGTTGCTCGCAAAGTGGTGCACAAGCTTAGATGAACTCGTTAGCGTTGACGTCATCATTGGAGAGCTTCACCCATTCAAGCCGCTAATACACGCATTTTGTACTCAGCACGGCTTTAAATTACATGTGCAAGCTTCGAATATTTCATCATTAATGGCGCAGGCTGACCTGGCAATTGGTGGTGGTGGCACTATGTCCTGGGAGCGTTGTAAAATGGCGCTACCGACCCTTGTCCTCGCTATTGCACAAAATCAAGTTGCGCAAGCGATCGCATTAGAAGAAAAGGGGGCCGCGGTCTATGTTGGGGACTACAGCACAGAGTCGAAGCGCTTAGAAAAAATTCAACAACGCGTTGTCAATGTGCTTGAGAATTTGCGATGCTCTCCAGATACATTGAAAACAATGTCACAAAGCGCGTTATCGATTATGGAAGCATACAACCACAATCAACCGTGGGTAGATGAAATTATCAAATAAAGGCAGGATGTGTTGAAAAAGGTAGTGATTATAGGTGGTGGCGGTAACGGCTTGGTTGTCGCACAAATCGTGCTTGATCTAATAAAGATTGGCGAGCCTTTAGAGCTAGTCGGCTTTTTGAATGACAATATTCCTGCAGGTGAATATATAGAGCGATGGCCAGTTTTGGGCGCGCCCCATGAATGGGAAAGTTTAGACGAAGATACGTTATTCGTTTATGCACTGTTGTCCGTGGGAAAAATGAAAGCCCGTGCAGAAAAGTTTAAGCGTCTCAACATTCCACAAAACCGGTTAGCTACGCTGGTACATCCGTCAGCGAACATCGGTTTTAACGTTAAACTCGGTTGCGGTGTTGTCATTGCAGCAAATACTGTGCTTCAGCCCGGTACAAGAGTGGGTGACAACTGCTTTATTCGCGCTAATGCTAATTTAGGGCATGATGTTGCGGTTGATGATTTAGTCGATATAGGCCCTAATTCAACACTGTGTGGCTATGCACACATTGAGGAAGGTGTACAAATAGCGCCAAATTCCGTTGTGAGAGACAGCGTGCGTGTTGGGATGTACAGCACAGTGGCAGCAGGAGCAGCAATTTTTAAGGACGTTGCCCCTGAGTCTACCATGTTGGGAAATCCGGCTAAGAGGATTCGATAATGAAAACACAGCTCAAATTTAAAGGCTCGAGAAACTACCTCCATAGTACCGACTTTTATACGTGGTTTAGCACTGCAGTGTGTGAAGAAAATCAAATCGTAACCAAACTCGTGTTTAAACAATTGATTCATCGGCAGTGTGAGGTTTTGTTTGGGCAGCTCGAAGATGATGTTGAAAAAAACATTGTTGGTACAGTTGAGCTTCTTGATAAGAACACACAAGAAAGAACGCGAGGGGTGATTGTTGAGACAGAAGGGCAAGTACAGGAATCCTACCCATTTGACGAAGATATACTAGTACAACGTGCTGATGTCATGTCTGATGAGCAGCAGGCGACTTCTTTTTTTCGTAACGACTGCACAACTGTAGAACTAGTGGTTGCCTTGACGAAAAAACTCCATAACACACTCTTTAGTCTGAAGACGGGCAAGTGGTTAGTGGGGCAGCTTAACTTTTTTGATGAACTGCCGATAGTTTATGAAAGTCTTTCAATTAAAACCACGCGGATAATGCAAAACAAGTTTTCAATTAACGACGTTGTTATCGATGGAAAACGTTTTGGAACCGTACAGTTCATTGTTGGAGAATAGCATGATAGGCATTAAAGCTATTTCAAGTTACATACCGAAAGAAGGTGTCGATAACTTCAAACAAGCAGAGACCTTCGAGGAGTCAGCATCATTTGTTGAGACTAAGCTTGGCGCGCGCTTTTTGCCAAGGTTAGAACAAGGTGATGACACCTCTGATATAGCGGTAAAAGCGATTGATGCGTTGCTGTGTGAATCTGATCTTACCAAAGAAGACATCGATGCCCTTATTGTTGTAACACAAAACCCCGACGGGCAAGGCTTGCCTCACTGTGCGGCATTAGTTCATCAAAAGTTAGCACTACCTACTCATGTTGCGGCGTTTGACGTTTCACTTGGGTGCTCAGGGTATGTATATGGGTTATCGATTTTACAAGGCTTCTTAGCGGCTTCTGGCAAAAAGAACGGTGTATTGGTAACCGCTGATCCGTATTCAAAAGTAATTACAACGCCTAATAGAACAACCTCTATGCTGTTCGGCGACGCCGCTACTGCCACATGGATGGGTGAAAATCCACAGCTTGTGGTGTCAGACTGCTCATTTGGTACTGATGGAAAAGGCGCTGAACATTTAAAGGTTGAACAAGGCGAGCTTTATATGAATGGTAGGCAAGTTTTTAACTTTGCCTCGTTGAACGTTGCTCCTGCAATAAAAACGTTATTAGAAAAGAACGATTGGCCCGAAGAGAGTGTGGACGCGTTTATTTTACACCAAGGAAGCTTAGCTATTGTTGACGCCATAGCAAGACGCTTCAAAGGTAGTGAAGCTAAGTTTATTAAAGCACTGGAAAATACGGGTAACACCGTTTCTTCGTCTATCCCCCTAATATTGAAAAACTATTTGTCTAACGATAACTCAGCGCGACTTGTTTTAAGTGGGTTTGGGGTCGGGTTTTCGTGGGCCACATGCCTATTAAAGAGGAATGAAGAATATGTTAACTGAAGCAGATGTAAAACAAGCAATGACTGACTCTGGTGTGACTACTGATGTAAGCAACCTAGGCAGCGAACAAGCGTTTTCTGAGTATGGGTTGGATAGCTTAGATCTATTCAATCTTTTTGTTGAACTAGAAGGTAAGACTGGCGTTACTGTTCCAGATGAAGATCTCGATAAGTTAACGTCTATTAACGACGTACTTGTATATTTTAATAAGTCTTAGCAGATGTATCCATTTAACGACCAAGTCTTCATCATTGCCGAGCTGTCTGCCAATCACAATAACGATTTTGATTTGGCCGTC
This sequence comes from Gammaproteobacteria bacterium, assembly GCA_022447525.1. Classification (GTDB taxonomy): domain Bacteria; phylum Pseudomonadota; class Gammaproteobacteria; order Arenicellales; family Arenicellaceae; genus Arenicella. Next base: position 2,312 of record JAKVBA010000070.1, on the reverse strand, counting down.
GATACGATAAAGGCGATGGCGAAAGCAGGTGCCAATGCGGTTAAAGTACAAACATACACCGCAGATTCGCTAGCTATTAATGTTGATAATGACATTTTTGGAAAGCGCAAAGAAGGGCTATGGAAAGGGCGTACTTTGTGGGATTTATACAAAGAAGCGTCTATGCCTTACGAATGGCACGAGCCACTGCAGAAAGTGGCTCAAGAGCTAGGCTTGGTGTTTTTTTCTAGTCCATTTGATGTAGATGGCGTGGCATTTCTAGAGCAACTGAACGTTCCCCTATACAAAATAGCCTCCTTTGAAATCACAGATATTCCTCTAATCAGGGCGGTAGCAAAAACGGGGAAACCCATAATTATTTCTACGGGAGTTGCTCAAGAGGCGGATATTTCCTTAGCATTGGAAACCTGTCATAGGGAAAACAACCATCAGGTAACACTACTAAAATGCACCTCGAATTATCCCTCCACTCTTGCTGATGCTAATCTGAAAACCATGGCCGATATGCGCGCTAAATTTGATGTGACTGTAGGTGTTTCTGACCATACCATGGGTTCTATCGTACCCATAACAGCTACCGCGTTGGGAGCTAGAGTAATAGAGAAGCACTTCATTTTAGACAGATCGCTTGGTGGGCCAGATTCAGCGTTTTCGATGGAGCCTAGGGAGTTTTCTGATATGGTGGAAAGCGTTCGCCAAGTAGAGCAGACTTTAGGTAAAGTCACCTATGCGGTAAGTGAAAAAGATAAGCTAAGACGTCGTTCGCTTTACGCCAGTGCGCCCATTCAAAAAGGGCAGCCCTTTACCCACGATAATGTTAAGTCACTTAGAACTGGGTTTGGCTTAGCACCGCAACATTTAGACGCACTTCTTAGTCGTGATGCGTCTAAACATTACAACATTGGCGAGCCTATATTAGAACTTGAAGTTAACTCGATAATTTATTAACAACGTCAATTGTCGTATCGACTATGTATTGCGCTTCTTCTTGCGTTAACGACGGGTAAAGAGGTAGCGTAATAGCATGGTGATAGTATTGTTCGGCATGCGGGTAGTCACCTTTTTTGAAGCCTAATTTTTGATAAAATGGCTGAAGGTGAATGGGAATGTAGTGGACGTGAGCAAAAATTCCCTTCGCTCTCAAGGTCTCTATAGCAATTTTATGCGTTTCAGAGTTCAACCTTGTGGCTCTTACAACGTACAAGTGATAGCTACTGTAGCAGTTACTTTTTACATCCAGAGGCGTGATATTGGCTTGATGTTCGAATGCATTGTCATAAAAAGCCGCGAGTACATTTCTTTGCTCAACGAATTGAGCCAGTTTTGTTAGCTGACTTGTGCCTAGTGCAGCCTCTACATCGTTCATGCGGTAGTTAAAGCCCAATAGCACCTGTTGGTAGTACCAAGGTCCATGAGAAACTTCTGTCATTTCGTCCTGAACTGCCGTAACGCCGTGGCTTCGCATCAGCTGAATTTTTCGAGCTAACTCGCTGTTGTTGGTTAACGCCGCGCCGCCTTCCATCGTAGTGATTATCTTAACGGGGTGAAAACTGAAAACCGTAATGTCTGAATACTGACAGCTTCCAACTGGCTGATCGCGGTATTTCGCGCCAATAGCGTGAGAAGCATCTTCGATAATACGAAAGTGATATTTTTCAGCGAGCGCCGCAATAGCTTTCATGTCGCATGATTGACCTGCGAAATGCACGGGAATGACAACTTTGGGAAGGGTCCCATGCTCTTTAGCCTGCGCTAACTTTGCGGCTAATGCACTTACATCCATATTGCCTGTTGTGGGCTCTATATCAACAAAGTCTACCTCGGCACCGCAGTAAAGTGCACAATTCGCAGAGGCAACGAAGGAGTTGGGGCTGGTCCATACCGTATCGTTTTTCTCTACTCCAAGAGCAAGGCAAGCGAGGTGCAGTGCTGACGTAGCGCTGTTAACCGCTACAGCATGCTTAGCACCGCTTTGCAGAGTCAGAGCTTCTTCAAAGGCTGGTACGGCTGGGCCTTGCGTTAGCCAGTTGGATTTTAGTGAATTAACGACGGTGTTAATGTCATCTTCATCAATCGACTGACGTCCGTATGGGATCACTTATCCGCATCCTTATTACAGGAAACTATTTCCTCTACCGTGAGAAAATGTGGATTTGTATCAGATACATATTCGAAACCATCTGAAACTGGCTTACCTACTTCCTCCAGTCCGTTTGAAGTAAAGTTATTACTCCTGTGGAAGAACTTGATGGATGGTGCAATGACAAAGTGATCGTCATATTCGAAAGTGTGAAAGGCCATGTCGCCAGGGC
>JAKVBA010000007.1 GCA_022447525.1 Gammaproteobacteria bacterium | reverse complement strand
TTTCTATTCATTGTTTCAACCCCTTATAGCGCTTCGTTTGTAACAGTGCGTGACAAAACAATTATATAAAGGTTGTTAACTTTCACGTTATTGTCTAATTTCCTCGTTGTAGGACACAGTTTTTTTTCCGGTCTTAAACAAAATCATCGACTTATCGTTTTGCACACAAATTAGTGAGAAATGGCCACAGAGCGCGAAAAGGAAATTCAGTCACTTGTGTCAAAGCTTTACATTCGGTCTGTGCAACATCGTTTGGGAGGGATTTCGTTAGGAAATCTGCAGAAATTCTTTGTGAAATCCGAAGACCAATCTAACGGAGAGTTTTGGAGTTCCAGCTCACGAAGATTTTATAAAACAGCGCAAGGAAGCCCTATTCGCGACTTGAAGTTAATCGATAAAATAGAAGCAGAATTGCCAGGTAGTCGATATATTTTGGTCCACCCGCTTTGGGATATATTGCGCAGGCCAAAGGCGGACTCTCAAGATGTCATAACAATGATGCTGAGGTTGCAAGCCGAGTTCAGAGAGCTACTATTTAAGAGCACTGGATTTGATGGAGGATACTCAATGAAGGCTCTTGACAGGATAGAATCAATTCAGAAAATCGCCTCAATGAATAACCTCTCAGCACTCGCGTGCTTATTGTTATTGCTTAGGAAGAAAGAGTTAGAACAAAAGTGGCACCAATATCTGGCCGTAAAATGGAGCTTAGATGAACTATTACACAGAATTACCTACTTTGCACCCGTTAGTTATGTATCCGATGAACTAAACAAAGAAATTAACGAGTCATTCGTAATACTAAATTATCCTTTACCCAAAAATCGTATCGCCGAACAATTTGAGGATTTTTTTAAGTCTCCAAAACCATATTTGATGGAGGATGCGCATGCTGTTTACTCTCGTGTTCTTGAGACGGCAATGGCTCAAGGCTTAGTCTCTGATCAATCAGATTCCCAACTCAGATTCTTATTTTTGGTTGATGAGCTGGGGTTAGTAGAAGTCTATCAGGCCATGCTAGCCGGCTTTAATGATCATAATTCACCTATTTTGCGTCAGCTGGCGATATTGGTAAGAAAGAAACATATCTTGAGAAGATTGCCGAGGTACACTTTGTTGAGAGTTTAATTAATGCGCGGGCGTCAGTTTGAAAAAACTTCGAATTGGTTCTACAGCTCTATATGATCTGGCTGTGCGGTGCTCGTCAGATCTTCAAAACAATCATGCCGCAACAGATTAGCTAGTTTAGGGTGCATAACACAAAGATGACCTATTTAGGTCTTTGCGCTATCATGTTTGCTCGACAATCTAACCAAATAACGAAACGATGAAAAAATCACTCCTAGTTAAATTCTTTCTTGCATTCAGTCTGATTCCCACACTCTTATTGGCACAAACAAAGGTGGTCGTCGTCCCTCTCATTGGTGATGATTCGCAGCTTAAGCCCATAAGCCCAACAGATTTAGTCGACGCACGAGCGGCTTTCACGACCGGCAGTCAAAGCTTACGCATATTTACTGTGACAAATGAAAGTCTATATGTTCTCTCTTCTATTTTAGTCGCTCCTGAACAGTATCCGGCAACTCGCAGGCCAATCTCAATTCGTTTCTGTAAAGGACCTGGTGGAACAGGGGAATGTACACACGCTTGGAAAGTGCCAAACGACAATGTCACAAAATTGGACTTTGGCATTGGCGAGATATTCGATATCAATGCCACGTACTACTTAGACATTACCGACCGGGGCGGCCTACCAGAGAACGTTGGCAATCAAATAATTGTACAAGTGTCGGCGTATCGAGTAGACAAGTAGAAACGGTAGGTAGACAAACCAGCTCCTAACTTTGAAATAAAGATTTGTTTGGTCGTCTGTTGAATTAATAATAGCCTCACTTGCCGTTCATGTGGAAGGAGCCAATTGAGATGTCGTTGTCACTTTCCCCTAAACCGAATCATTGATTTTACCCAACAACGGAATCAATGATTAACCATCAATGCAATAATCTCGTTTGTGCTTCAACTACCTAATAGCGGTTACTCGTAGAGCTTTTTAATAGCTTAGCCCATAGCCATACGGGAATAGCGCTCTTTTGTCCCCGATTTCTAAAGGAATGTCCCCGGCTTTTTTAGGCCAAACATGAGGCAGTCTACCTTTGGGTTTGTAGCCATCAATGCCGAATAGAAAATCGGCAACACCTCCGCCCTCGGAACCCGGTAGCCAAGCCGCGATGAACGCATCGCTCTCATTCAGTGACGACGTAACTTCTAAGACTCGACCAGATATCAAAATAACCACAACGCGCTCAACGAATTGCTGGCACGACGAAATTAGCGCTTTGTGCTCTTTACTGAGCCAGAGTTGATCAGTGTCGCCTTTGAATTCCGCATATGGTTGTTCCCCTACAACAACGACGGCGATGTCGGCGTCGGTTTGTTCGGAACACTGTTCGACTTGGAATGCAGAAGTGGTGCTGACTTTTTTAATTGCTTCGAAAATAGTGGTTGCGCCAGCGTAGTTCTCGTTTTGACCTTGCCAGTGAATAGACCAGCCTCCGCTTTGCAGCCCACTGTTATTGCCGTGCTCACCGACGACCACAATCTTCTTGTTTCGGTCCAAAGGTAGGGCGTTATTATTATTCTTTAACAAGACCATCGAGTCTCGAACGGCTTGTCTTGCGACCAATCTATGACTGGGCGAACCTATCTCTGTCTCCTCATTCAGATTCCAGAAGGGAGACTTGAAAGCGCCAAGTTTTAATTTCATTTTTAGGATTCGGTCCACGGCGTCATCGATCCGAGACATGGTAACGGTGCCATCTTTCACGGAACTCTTCAGGTCGCTGATAAACGCTTCATGATTACCTGGTTGCATTGCTAAATCGACGCCAGAGTTAATGACCGTATGGGCAGGTCCATAGCGCTGACCGCCATCCCAATCGGTCATTATCACGCCTTCAAACCCCATCTTTGCTTTAAGCGTATCGCGAACAAGCGCTGGGTTTTGGTGCATGTTGGTTCCATTGACTGAATTAAAGCCAACCATTATCGCAGCCACATTGGCATCAATCGTGGCTTGATATGGAGGTAGGTAACGATTTTGCAATTCTTCTTTGGAAAGCTTGGCATCTCCACCTGAAACTCCGCCCTCTGCTGCGCCATCACCGAGAAAGTGTTTAGCAGTTGCTGCTACGCCGACAGGATTCGAGCCGGGGTCGCCTTGTAAACCTATAACCGAGGCTGCGGCGGCTGCGGCCGAGAAAGACGGTTCTTCTCCAAACCCTTCGTAAACTCTACCCCAAAATTCATGTCGAGGCATTGAGATGCAAGGAGCAAATGACCAGTGAAACCCGGTTGCTTTCGTCTCGATTGCGGTGATTTGCGCTGATCGTTTGATGAGCTCGAGGTTACCCGTGGCCGCCATGCCAATATTGTGTGGAAAGATTACCGCTCCTTCGAACGTGTTTTGGCCATGCACAGCATCAACGGCGTTTATTAACGGAATACCAAGACGAGTTTTAATTGCCTGCTCTTGGAACCGATTAAAGTTGGCTCGCCACTCGATTGCTGTCGTTCCTGGAGTTGGACCCTCGGTGTGAATTATTGAACCGATGCCGAACTCAGCGACTATCTCGGGAGAGACACCGTTATGCCAAACTGACTGAGTCATTTGACCCAGTTTTTCATCGAGGGTCATCTCTTGTAGCAGCAGTCCAGATATCTCTTCAACGCTATTGGCTTGGCATAAATCGAGCGCTCTTGTGCCCCAAAGGCAATTGGACCCTAAAATAGGGTGTTTGGTCGTTTGTTGCAGTTGAGAATCAAAGGCCGTCTTAGTATTGGTAGAGCATGCCTGTAAACCCAGTATGGCCATGGCCCCAAATAAAAATGTAGTCTTGCTTGGCATAGTTTTATCAATGAAGGCCTGTCTTCGCTTCAAGGTTTTACATGAGATTTTAACGTTTCGTGAGTCTATTCAACGAGTTTGGATTCGTTACTCAATACTTCGTGTTTTACCCAGTCCACTTCCATGAGCCATTCGCTTTGTTCCATTGGGGCTGGATCAATTTTGGCATAGTTCAGAATGGCAAAAAATGGTTCGTTGTATAGATGATTAATCCCCTCATTTCGATATACCTCTTTTTCATTTAATCGGTACACCAGATCGTCCCCTAGCCATTCAACTGAATAAACTTGATATTCATTCAAATCGGCATCGATAACTTTCATTAAGCTTTTCCAATCGCCTTTATCACAGGAGCCCTCACTTTTGATGGCCCTGGCGGTGTAATGACCTGAACCTCCAGCCCCATAGTGCTCAAAGATATCGAGTTCGCCGGAGCCGGGAAGTGGCCAACAAACGTCTTCGTCTGCTTGCTGAACGGGTGGTTCATTGTTACGTGCACCCAAAATCCACCACGCTGGAAACATTCCTTTTTGTCCATCGCCATGCAGTTTTAACCTGGCACTCCACTTACCACGAGTAAATTCTCTAAGGTTTTTGGATGCAATTCTTCCGGCTACGTACTGAGTTGGTGGATGGATGTTGCCAAATTTATCAACGTTGTCGCATTCGATGGGAGCTTCCAGTTTAATCACCCGAAGTTTTAAGGTGCCATCACTGACTTCGCGAGTGTTGTGCTGACCGTCCGGCAAATAGCACTGGTCTTCATTATTAACCCAAAGTCGCTGATCTTGCCAGTTAGTCTTGTCGAATTGGTTGAAGTCGTCGAAAAAATTGGTTTGCCATTGGTCGGCATTGGCGCTACCGATAGCGGTCAAAGTTGCTATGACGATTAGAGGTTTTATCATAATTAACTCGTTACTGCTTGTTCACGTCGAGTTTGTAGCTCGACTTCCATCTTTTTAATAAGTTTCGAATCGATTTTGTAAAATAAAATGGTCACGGCGCTTAAGATGGCAAAAAGGGCCGGTAGTAGACTAAAAAGAATGCGTATGCCTTCTAACGATTCTTGTGTTTGTGCTTCGTTGGCGACAAATCCAAACCATCCTAGGATAAGGCCGGCTAATCCTGCCCCCACTGCCAACCCAAATTTCTGTGCAAATTGCAGTGTTGAAAACACTAAGGCGGTAGTGCGTCGGCCAGTTTTATATTCACCATAGTCCGCGGTATCTGCGTACATTGACCAAACTAGCGCGGGTTGTGGTCCAATTACGAAAGAACCGATGCAATTTACCAGTACCATTAGCCAGTATTGATCGGGTGGAATGATATAAAAGGCGGCCATGGACAGTGCGTTAAGAATAGTCACAGTGATAAACAGGCTTCGCTTTTCGAATCGCTCAGCAAGTTTGCTGGTAAGTGCTATACCAACAATCATGGACATCAGCCCCAAAGACATGAAAATAGCGGTTTTATCAAAAATCAGAAATATGGGGCTGCCATCGTCACCAACATAGTATTTAAAGTAGTAGAGTATTCCACCATTGCGAAGTGCCACATTCATCAACGTGAAGACACCAGCGATAAAAGCGACCAACCAAGGGCCGTTTTGCAGAAGGAAGCTAAAGTCACTTCTGAATGTGTTCTTTTCCACTACGGGTTTAACCCGTTCCTTGGTAGTTGCAAAGGTTACCCAGAAAAGGATGACAGAAATGACGGCAAAAATTGCCATCGTGATTTTAAAGCCAAGTACTTCGTCGCCCCCGCCTAGAATGTTTTTCAATGGCGTGACAAACGTACCAACAATCCAACCAGCCGAAAATGCACCAATAAATCGGTAGCTCGCCACCTTTGTTCGTTCAATTGAAGATGGTGAGATTACCCCCATCAGAGCCGAATACGGGACGTTGACCAATGTGTAGATCAACATCATTGCTGAGTAGGTGACGTAGGCGTATATCAGTTTTCCTGAATCAGACAGATCGGGACTGGCAAACATTAAATAGCCACAAATGCCATAGGGAATTGCGCCAAATAGAATGTAGGGTCTAAATTTACCCCACCTTGAGTTCGTTCGATCAGCAATTAAGCCTATTAATGGGTCGCTGACGGCATCAATAATTTTGGTCACCAAGAACATCATTCCAACGGCGGCTGGCGCAAGTCCAAAAATATCCGTGTAGTAGAACAATAGGAAGATTCCGAATACTTGGAAAAAGAAATTTGACGCCGTATCGCCAAGGGCATAACCAACCTTCTCCTTAACGCTTAATTGTACAAAATCGGTCATATCGGTCCTCTCTGTTAGACCCTAGCGCAATCAAATTGCTCAACTTTCTCGGGCCTGTTTTGTTATTAGTATTTTTTCGAAGAAAGATTCTCCTTGCTTACACCTTACGTGCCCAACAGTGGGACACAATCAATATGAGTTAAAGTGGGTAAAAATGACGATGAGTGGGGTAGCGTAACTTTTTGGTTGCTAAGTTTGATTGATTTTATCGAAAGAAATTCCAAGTGGTCTCAAACTAAATCCGTCTGGTCTCGTTTGGCTTGAGCGATACTGGAATTAGAGTATGGTCAAAACTATAAACTAAAAATAAATCATCTAACGGACGCTGCTGTGTTCGGGTGGAATAAGTTAAAACAAAAAATATTAAGTTCCGCCTGTTGGTAGTGTCGTGGAGCAAATTGATGAATATTTCAATTTTAAATGAATCCCAATGCCAGTCTATTAGTGATCAAGCGAAGAAGTTGGTTGGGGAAATGACATTGGTCGAAAAAATCGGTCAAATGAGTCAGGTGTTTGGTCACAATGCGAAAATCCCAAATTCGATGAGAGAGGATCTAAGAGCTGGCAAGATTGGTTCAGTTCTTAATGAAGTAGACTTACCTACGCTCAACGAAATGCAGAGAATCTGTATGGAGGAAAGCAGACTAAAGATTCCCTTGCTGATAGGGCGAGACGTCATTCACGGCTTTAAAACTATATTCCCTATTCCACTGGGTCAAGCAGCCTCATGGGATCCAGATATGGTTGAAAAAGGAGCGCATGTGGCGGCAAAAGAAGCAGCTTCGAAGGGAGTGAACTGGACATTTGCACCAATGATAGATATCTCTCGTGACCCTAGATGGGGAAGAATTGCAGAATCATTGGGTGAGGACCCTTTTCTTTGCTCGCAGTTAGGTAAGGCCATGGTAAAAGGTTTTCAAGGAAACGATTTAAATCATAAGAACAGCATAGCTGCCTGCGCAAAACATTTTGCCGGTTATGGTGCCGCCGAAGCGGGCAAAGACTATAACACAGCACTGATACCAGAGAATGAGATGCGTAATGTGTATCTTCGACCATTTCAAGCTGTCGCAGATTTTGGCGTTGCAACTTTTATGAGCGCATTTTGTGATCTAAATGGTGTGCCAGCCACAGGAAATCAATGGCTTATGAAACAGATTCTCCGACAAGAGTGGGGCTTTGATGGTGTGGTGGTGAGCGACTGGGATTCAATCGTTGAAATGACGGTTCATGGCTTTACTGAAGATGATGCTGGCGCGGCTAGAGCAGCGATTCAGGCTGGTATTGATATGGAGATGGCTAGCCAGTCATATCGCTATCACTTGCATGAGCTATTACAACGAGGAAAGATTGATATCGATCAAATAAACACTATGGTTTCTCGAATATTAGAGCTTAAATTCGAACTTGGACTATTTGAAAATCCATTTGTAGATGAATCTGAAGCAGCTATCATTCTGCATCCAGACCATCTTGAGGCCGCTAAGCAAGCGGCGATTAAATCCTGCGTGCTGCTAAAAAACGAGAATAATGTTTTACCGTTGAGCCTCAGTAAAACAAAATCAATAGCGCTAATTGGACCGCTGGCTGATGATGATTATGAGATTATGGGAACGTGGGTTTTTGACGGCGAAGCGCAACATTCAATCTCTTGTAAAACCGGCTTGGAAAACCTGTTAGAGGGTGAGGTTGAAGTAAAATACGAACCTGGTCTGGAAACAGTTAGATCAACTGACGAATCAAGATTTGACGCCGCGATAGCTATCGCGCAATCCTCTGATGCGGTTGTTATGGTAGTGGGAGAGGAATCCTTTATGTCGGGAGAGGCTCATTCTCGTGCAGAAATAGATTTGCCGGGTCGTCAGGCACAACTTATCAATGCGGTAGCGTCAGCGGGTAAACCTTTGATTCTAGTGGTCATGGCCGGCAGACCTTTAACTCTTGAAAATGTTCTCCCCGCTACCGATGCGGTTCTTTACGCCTGGCACCCCGGCACCATGGGTGGACCGGCCATCGCTGACCTATTGTTTGGAGAGTCTTCTCCGAGTGGTAAACTCCCAGTAACCTTTCCCAAAAAGGTGGGTCAGATACCTATTTATTATGCTCATAAAAATACCGGTAGGCCGCCACAGGACGGCGGTTGTGTGAATATTAACGATGCGCCTGTACGAGCACCTCAAACTTCATTGGGTATGACGTCATTTCATTTGGATGCGGGTTTCAGGCCTCAGTTTCCATTTGGCTTTGGGCTTTCATATGGCGACTTCCGTTATGAAAACATCGCTACTTCCCATTCTGTAATTAATATGGGAGATGAAATTCAGTTTAGTGCAGATGTGCTCAATGCGGGAGCCCACGAAGCTGAAGAAGTAGTGCAGCTTTATATTCGTGATTTAGTGGGCTCTGTCACGCGCCCGATTAAAGAGCTAAAGGGATTCAAGCGAATCAAGCTAAAACCAAAGTGTCGAGAAAGGGTTAGCTTCATCTTGAGTACTGACGATTTGGCGTTCTACGATCATCAATCTAAATTGGTGTCTGAGCCCGGCCTCTATCACGCTTGGATCGGCGGCAGCTCAGACGCTTCACTTTGGATGGAGTTTAGAGTAAATGAATAAGGCAGTAGAGAGCAAACACATAAATTTCAGCAATCAAGTTGTCGAAAAAAGAATAGAACAGCTGCTTGAAAACATGAGCCTTGCGCAAAAAATAGGTCAAATGACACAAGCAGAGCGATTGTTTTGCTCTCCCGAACAAGCAAGGAAGTTTCACATCGGCTCTATTCTTAGTGGGGGTGGTTCTTGCCCGGGAGATAATCAATTGGCTGACTGGGTTCAGATGGCTGATGAATATTGGCATGCTTCCACATCTAAAGATGAAAGGCACTTAGGTATTCCCATCATTTATGGTGTCGATGCAATTCACGGCAATAATAATGTTTTGGGTGCGACTGTATTTCCTCACAACATTGGCTTGGGTGCAGCGCGTAATCCAGAGTTAATGCAAAAATTAGCCTCTGCAACGGCCAGAGAAGTTTTAGCCGCTGGCGTTGACTGGACCTTCGCACCAACCCTTGCGGTTGCTCAAAGTAATCGATGGGGCCGAATGTATGAGTCATATTCACAAGATCCAGTACTGGTAGCTAACTACGCGGCACCTTTTGTCGATGGTTTGCAAAGTTCGTATGACGATGATGGTGTGATTTCGTGTGTAAAACATTGGGTTGGTGATGGCGGTACAACCAAAGGCATAGATCAGGGCGAGACCACACTCTCCTACCAAGATCTTGAGCGCGTACACATGCTGCCGTACTACCCCGCATTAGAGGCTGGCGCCATGACCGTTATGGTCTCATTCAATAGCTGGAACGGTGATAAATGTCACGGTCATCGTTTTCTATTACAGCAAGAGCTTAAAGGACGACTGGCATTCTCAGGATTCGTGGTATCAGACTTCGATGGAATTGATTATCTCTCGCAAGACTACTACGAAGCGGTTGCATTGGGGGTTAATGCCGGCATAGATATGTTTATGGTGCCGGAGGAGTGGCAACGTTTTATTGAGTATCTTACTCAACACGTTGAAATTGGTTCAGTGTCGATGTCGCGAATCGACGACGCAGTTCGACGCATTCTTCGTGTAAAAGCCGCATCTGGGTTACTAGATCAAGTAAAACCCTCGGCACGAGCTTGGTCAAATCACTCTAGTTTTGGTGGTGAAAAGCATCGTCAGCTGGCGAAAAATGCGGTGGCTCAATCACTCGTACTCTTGAAAAACGACAACAGTATATTACCCATTAAAAAACAAAATCGAGTATTGGTTTGTGGTAAAAATGCGGACAACATAGGTCATCAATGTGGAGGATTTACGATTGCATGGCAGGGTGTTAGTGGTAACGAAGATATAGCGGGTGGTACCAGTATTCTAAATGGCTTAGTTGGTTTTCATGAACAAGTGACTTATGTTGAGCAAGATAGAGTAGAGCAGATCGAGCCCAATGATTTCGATGTCGCAGTAGCGGTGATCGGTGAAACGCCTTATGCTGAAGGCTTAGGTGATATAAGAACTAATGAAAATGATATTGTAGAGGCTGGCTCGCAAATTCGGGGATTAATGAAAGTCTTGGAGCCTTATGGAACGTCAACAAAATTATCTGAGTTGCACCCCGAAGATCTGAGATTGCTGAGATCTTTGTCTGATAAAAATATCCCCATTGTTGCAGTGCTAATTTCTGGTCGACCTCTGCAGATAGACCTAGAGTTAGATTTGACTGATGCATTTGTCGCAGCTTGGCTACCGGGCAGTGAGGGGCAGGGTGTAGCTGAAGTTTTGTTGGGTAAGCTAGACTTTGTGGGGAAGCTACCATTCGATTGGCCTAGGGATAGTGCTGAAAATTCAGAGCGTGGTTTGAATGCTCGGTTTCCGATCGGATACGGCCTGAATTATCGTTGATTAAAGCTATTCACTTATTTTCTGAAGATAGTCTTGAATGATGGTTCGGTAATTCCGGCTAACTTTAATTCGTTCATTATTTCCTACATCTAAATAGCACTCTCCTTTGGTATGTGGGATTACCTTTCTGATACGACTCAAATTAACAATGCTGGAGCGATGAATTCGCTGAAAAAGACTGGGGTCGAGTTGTCTAACTATGCCTTTCATTGTGTTTCGCATTATGTGCGTGATGCCATCTACATGGATACAGACATAGTCTCCAGCGGCATCTATCCAATCTATGTCTGCTTGATCAATCAATGTGATAGTGCCTCGGTCTTTAACCACGATTTTGGGGAATGAAGAATCTTTATCGTCTAAAGTTTTTGTGGCATCTGAAAGTGATGGCTTTTGGATCGACGACACCGCTTCGAGCATTTTGTTTTTAAAGAGCGAGTCTCGACCCGAGCTTCGAAACCGGTTGACACAGCGAGAAACAGCTCTCGCTAACTTAGCTTCATCGATTGGTTTTAATAGATAGTCAACAGCGTGCACGTCGAAGGCCGCGAGAGCGTATTGATCGTAAGCAGTAACAAATACAATCATTGGTAATTCATCGCTTTGTAGTTTTGTGACGACATCAAAACCATTCAAACCGGGCATTTGGATATCCAAAAAAAGTAGATCTGCTTGTAAGTTAACGCAACTTTCGATTGCCTCTCTGCCATTTTTGCATTGTGCGACAACTTCTATTTCCGGGTATGACTGTAAATAGTGATTTAATAAATCGAGCGCTAGAGACTCATCGTCAACAATGATGGTTTTCAAAGTGTTCATGAAATTACTCTCGGATCTCGAATGGAATAGTGATGACTGTGGTCAGACCGCCTTCGTGGTTGCCCTGTAAATCGAATTCATACAAATCGTTATAAAATGCGCGGAGACGATCGGTTGTGTTTTTTAAACCTATGCCTCGGCCCTTTCTGGAAGCAATTTTGTTTGGACGAACGACTTCAGGTGAGCCGGTATCAGATAGCGTGATTTGCAGTGTTGTTCCAATTGTCGACGCTTTAATACTGATCTTGCCGCCATTCTCATTTTTAGCAATAGCGTATTTCATCGAATTTTCGATCAACGGCTGCAGCAACAAGCTCGGAATCAGTGCCTCCTCAGCGTTCTTATCGATGTTGATTTCAAGAATTAAGCGTTCTTGAAATCTTGTTTTTTCAATATCTAAATACATCCCAAGAATATTTATCTCTTGTTTTAGTGGGATTTTGGTATTGGGATTATTGTCAAGGGTGTAGCGCAAGAACTGGCTTAGCTTTATTGTTATTTCTTGTGCTCTGTTATTCGCTTGTATGCGAACAAGTGATGTGATTGCATTGAGGGTATTAAACAGAAAATGAGGGTTGAGCTGATATCGCAGCATCTTCAATTTTGCATCCTTGGCTTTTGACTCAGCCTGGAGTCTCTTAACTTGTTCATTTGATACTGCTGTTTCGGCAGAAAGTGCCCGGGTGTGCTCTTCTTGCATCAAGAAAAAATACTTTATGCCATGGTAGAACGCGGCCCAACCCAAAAGCGCATACAACATTCCGAAATACCAAGCACCAATGCTAAACCAGTCTTGTTCCTCGGTGATGGTTAGTTTTACCAGAATGCCTCGCAATATGACCCAAAAGCCCGCACCCAAAAGCACACAATTAACGCTTATGATAACCCTAAGGATGGTTGCCATTTTCCAAATAAGGCTATAGATAATATGCAGTGGAAAAGATAAACCGAAGGCTAGGAGAGAATGAAGGAATATCAACAACAAGTGCTCGATCGTAATATGCTCCCCCCAAAAGAATAGAGAGGTAGTGGTAATCACCGAGAACGAACCCCAATAGACGAATTGAAGTCGCCAGAAATAAGGGAAGTGGTCGTTGGTCATGTTGGAATACGCCACTTGAGTATTAATCCTCAGCGCAGTTTTTTCTAAACTGCTGAGGGCTCATGCCAACATTGCGTCTAAATGTCGCTTTAAACGTAGCTGTACTATCAAAACCGACTCTACTTAAAACATCCAACATAGGGCTGCTTGCGTTCTCAGGATCTGAAAGTAACTGCTTGGCTTCTTCGATCCGGAAGCCGTTGACGTATTCACTAAAATTTTTATCAAAATGCCCCTTGATAGCTTCAGACAAATTGCTTGGATCTACGTCAAGTTGGTTTGCCATCACTTCAATACTGAAAAAGTGAGATTTATAAGGGCGATTCGATCTCATATGCCGATCAATTGTTTCCTTAAACTCCCGCGAGAAAACCTTAGAGTTGCTGAGGCTACTGCCAAAGTTTTGAACAATTTTCCCCGCCATTTTATCAGAGCGAGTCAAACTAAAGAACATCAACACATTAATCACGGCAAACGTTAGGTAATTACTGAGTAAACCAAGCGCGTTGTAGATTTCAGGCCCCAGAGTTGGCTTGAAAAACGAAATACTCGTTACTAAAAGGTTCCAAGTGCGAGTAACCATAAATCCAGAAACCAAGATACTTAACCAAAAAAAATCGACTCGTTTTACGTTGGCGTAACGTTCATGAGCTTGCTTTTGTGCTTTTGAAATTTCATTAATACACGCAAATCCAAACACCACAAATACTGTTTCGCGGGTTATTTGTAGTAAGTGTCTCACTGATGGAGCAACAGGTTCGTAAAACTCTTCAATATAGAGGATTTTCTCCGTATTACTGAGGCTGTAAAAAGTAGCCGATAAATAAGCTATGAAGAACACGACCGGTACAAAATAAATAGCATCAGTTTTTTGGACATGGAACTCTCGATAGAGCAGAGCGCGTGTGTACAAAAGTAGTAAGGGTCCTTCAATCCAATATGCTGTTTCAAAAAGATGGAACAGATTCGGAGATAGGGTCATGGCGGGTTCTTTAACCATTTCGCTAAAGTTCACAATTAAATGAATAGGAATAGCGGCTTGAGCTAGGAAGAACCCACAAAGAAACCAATCGCTTATATGTCTTTCTCGTTTTGCGAGAAGAATTAACAGCGCAAAACAAAGGCTCTGAAATGTAACCGAAAGTATCACGGCATCATGAAAATTTAGGATAGCTTCAGACATTTTTTATCCGAGTGAGCATTTGATTCTCTCTATGTTAAATCACTTTGAGTCCGCTTTATCTTTGCTCGAATCCTTTTCGTCGAAAAGACGACCTTAACGTCTAAATTTGCTTCTATTCGGCCGACAATATTGGTTAGTGTTGGAATGCGGAAACGGTTATTTATAGCTGATTCTGCGAAAAAAATTATACAAAAAATTGATGAATTGAGTGGACGAAAACGCGCCAGCTAGACATTGCAAAACTGGCTACTTGACCGCCGTCATAATCATTCATGAGAACAATGTTAACACCGTAGGAGTGAAACTATGTCATTTAGTAGAGAGCTGGGGCTGCATATTGAGGAGTCGGCTAACCCAATCTTGAATCGTAAAACCAAGTTGGCTAACGCCGTGTCCTTGGCAACATCCTCAAAGAACCTTTCTCGCTCAGCAGTTATCAGTTTGATTATGGGGGGAGCCATCATGGTTCCATCATCGGCAATGTCGCAGACAACGGTAGCCGATAGTGAGATGGAAGAAATTGTGGTAACTGGTATCCGAGCTAGTTTGCAGCGAGCAAGAGACATCAAGCAAAACGCCAGTGGTGTTGTCGATGCCATTTCTGCCGAAGACATTGGTGTTTTTCCAGATACAAACTTGGCTGAATCATTACAACGTATCAGCGGTGTATCAATCGATCGATCTCGAGGTGAAGGCAGCAAAGTAACGGTTCGTGGCTTTGGGCCAGAATTCAATCTGGTGACTCTGAACGGTCGACAAATGCCAACTCACGATGGTGACAACCGATCTTTTGACTTTGCTGATTTAGCCTCTGAAGGGATAGCCGGGGTAGAAATTTATAAAACATCAGATGCTAGCATGCCAACCGGTGGTATTGGATCGACAATTAATATTAAGACCACTAAGCCGCTTGATTCACCAGGTAGAAAGTCAGTTGTTCAATTAAAAACCGTACACGATACCTCAACTGATAAGGGAAGCTCTCTAACACCAGAGCTGTCAGGTATTTTTAGCGATACATTCGCCGATGATACGTTTGGTATAGCCATTACAGGTAGTTATCAAGAAAGAGACAGTGGTCTGAATACAGCAACTGTTGGCGACTATAACAACTTCAACGGAATCATAGATAACGATTGGGGTAACCCCAATACGATTCAGCAATGGGGTGGTATTCCCAGAAATGCCGATCAAATCAATAGACCCGGTAACGAAGATATTTACGCAGTACCACAAAGCATTGGCTATGAAATAGCTGAATTCTCGCGCGAGCGTTTAAATGGTCAGTTGACCATGCAATGGCAACCGAATGATGCTGTCCGAGCTACGGTTGACTACACCTATTCTGAGGTTGATTTCGAACGCACGTTCAACAACTACTCTGGTTGGTTTAACTTTGCGGGTCAGCAAACTGAGTTTACTGACGGTCCGGTAGCGTCACCTCTGGTGTACACAGAAGTTGGTGCTGCCCCTGATTTTGCCATGGCGGCTGGTCGCGACGGTGTAAAAACTCAAAATGACTCGATAGGTATTAATCTTGAATGGCAGGTGAATGATCGTTTGAGCTTCGAGTTTGATGCACATGATTCACAAGCAAAGAGCGGTGCAAATGGTCCAAACGGCACCGCTTCTCAATTAGCTATAGCGAGTTTTACGCGTGATATTACAACTGGTTATTTTGATGGTGATGTTCCGATTCTAGAGCTAAGCCTTTCACGACCGCTGGATCCGAACGATGCGATTGTCACGGGAAGCGTTTTCGATAATAAGAAAACAAAAATGGAAATCCAGCAGGTGAGTACTCACGGCACTTTCGATTTTACAGATACTAGCTCCGTGAACTTTGGGGTGCAATTGACAGACGTAGAAAACACATCGCAGTTTTCAAATGTACAAAGAAACACCTGGGGTGGCACCACACAGCCTGGCGATATAGCCGATTTGTTAACGCCTGCTGACGCTTCGTCAGCCTTTGATCAGTTCTCAAATGGTAATGATGCACGACGACAAACGCAGTTTTTCACTTTTGATATTGATGCAGTTGCAAGACGCACAGAACAACTTGGCGCGACACAATCCACGGGTGGTGATTGCGGAACTGGACTGTGTGCCAGCACAGATTTCACCACGGATCGACGAACGACGGAGGAATCAACGTCTGCTTATATTCAATTTAACTTAGATCGACAGCTTGGAGATATTCCAGTCAATATCAAAGCAGGACTTAGGTATGAAGATACTGACGTGGTCTCCAAAGCGTTGGTGCCTGAGTACGGAGCTGTGGTGCAAACCGGGGGCAATGAATTTGATGCGATACCCACAGGCCAATCTGTTTTTACCGAGTTACGCGGCGACTACGATTATTTGTTGCCGAATTTGGATTTGAAGTTCGAACTTACGGATAGCTTGGTCGCGCGATTGTCCTTGAGTCAATCCATTACTAGGCCTAATTACATTGATATTCAGGGTGGCCAAACTATAGATACCTTAATTCGTGTTAGTGGCGGTAATGGAGCACGTGGTAACCCTGAGTTACTACCTTTTGAATCAGACAATATCGATGTGTCTTTTGAGTACTATTTCGGAGAGTCGGATTACGCATCGGTTGGGTACTACCGAAAAGACGTGGAAAACTTCATCGGCATAACCACATTGCAGGACGAAGTCCTATTTCCAGATCTAATTCATCCAGCGACTGGTGCACCCGTGACCTTTGATGTGACCGTGCCAGAAAACCAAGAAGACGCCACCCTAGATGGGTTCGAATTTGCCATACAAAAAACCTTTGGTGATTCAGGGTTTGGTGTGATTGCAAATATGACGCTTGTTGACGGTGACGTCGGCTATGACAATGCTAGCCTTGATACCCAGTTTGCTCTTCCTGGTTTGAGTGATACATATAACCTAATTGGTTTTTATGACAAGGAAAATATCCAAGTGCGTTTGGCCTATAACTGGCGAGGCGATTTCTTTGCTGGGATCGCCGGCGCTTCATCTGGAACTCCTGGACCGGTTAATGTCGAAGACTATGGTCAGTTTGATTTGAGCGCGAGCTACAATGTCAACGACAGGCTCACCGTCTTCGTCGAAGGCATTAATATCACCGATGAAACTCGAAGAACTTATGGTCGTGATATTCGTCAAGTAATCCAAGCATTCCAAGGGGGCGCGCGTTTCAATATAGGAGCTCGTTATAACTTCTAGGCTTCTTTATACAAGTTGCTCAGATGTTACTAGGCAATTTGGTCACTGCTTGTAAGCAAGCAGTGACCTTTTTGTTTTTTTCTATACTGAAGAAGGGTTATTCAGCCCAGGCTGACAAAGAATGAGTTATGCTCTAGCGCATGCGTAAAAATATTAGAAAAATAGTCGTCGTTGGTGGTGGTACCGCCGGTTGGTTAACCGCAGGGTTATTGGCCTCGCGTTTTGATCGATCTGAACAAGAAGTAAGTGTCACGTTGGTGGAATCACCCGATGTGCCGATCATTGGGGTTGGTGAGGGAACTTGGCCCTCAATGCGAACCACGTTGCAAACAATCGGTGTTTCTGAATCAGACTTTTTTAATCAATGTGATGCCAGTTTCAAACAAGGCTCTAAGTTTGTGGGTTGGGAAAGTGGTGGTGATGATTACTATTACCATCCGTTTTCTCTGCCCGAGGGATACTCGGAAGTTAACTTGGCCGATCACTGGCAAATACACAAAGATAAAGTCTCTTTTGCAAACGCCGTTGGGGTGCAAAGCTTAATGTGTGAGAGGGGGTTGGCCCCCAAACAAATCACTACCCCTGAATACGCCTTCAATCTTAATTATGGCTATCATCTCGACGCTGGCAAGTTTGCGTCATTCCTTTCAGCGCACTGCATCGACAAATTGGGTGTTGAACACGTATTGGCTAACGTGGGGAAAGTTTCTAATGATGAAGATGGCTATATAACCCAATTAGATTGCGATACCGGGGAAGTAATTATTGGCGACTTTTTTATAGATTGTACGGGTTTCCACGCCAAACTAATCGAAGGCCATTTTGGTATCGAAAAAATACAGTTGTCAGATGTTCTTTTTAATGACTCGGCTTTAGCTGTGCAAGTACCTCATCCTGAGGAGTCATCAGCAATTGAATCGTGCACACTAGGTACGGCCCAGAGCTCTGGATGGATTTGGGATATCGCTCTGCCAACAAGGCGAGGTGTCGGGTATGTGCACAGCTCCGACTTTATCAGTGAAGACGCAGCTTCAGAAGAACTCTACCAATACTTAGTAAAGTCTGGGTGCGCAGTGCAAAGGCATGAATTCTCCCCTAGAAAGATCAGCTTTTCGCCTAACAAACGAAAGACTTTCTGGGTAAATAACTGTGTGGCAATCGGCCTATCGGCGGGCTTTGTTGAGCCGCTTGAAGCCTCGGCCTTGGTCATGGTAGAAACAGCGGCAAAATTTGTACGAGAACATCTACCGTCGAATAAAGGCGCATTATCTCCAATAGCGAGAAGATATAACGCCATGATGAACCGCCATTGGCGTGAAATTGTCGACTTTCTGAAGCTCCATTATGTGCTCACTAAACGTACTGAAGAATATTGGCAAGCGCATTTACAGCCCTCGGGGATCCCCGACTCGTTACGAGAAAATCTGGAACTTTGGAAAATAGCTACTCCATGGTTGCTTGATACTCCGCATATTGATGCACTGTTTCCCGCTGCTAGTTATCAGTATGTGCTATATGGGATGCACCACGATACTAGGCTCGAACCGGAATGGTTAGTCCCCGAGCAAAAAAAGCAAGCAGATATCTTGTTTCAACAAAACATAGAAAAGGCCCGTGGTTTATCAACTGCGCTACCAACAAATAGAGACCTTTTGAAAAAGGTTCGCCAATATGGTTTTCAGTCCATTTAGAGAAAAAGTATGAGTAATTTTCAACTGCTAAATCCCGAGGAGCATAAAAATCTGCGAGTTATCGTCGAGCATGGAGCAGATCTAGGTGACGCGGTCAGAGTTGTGCAGACCTTCCCTTTTGAGTTTAGAAGTGTGCAAGGACATTTTCCGATTTTTTTGCAAAAAACTCCTGACACTGGAGAGTTTCAATGTGTTGCGTTGCTTGGCTTTGAGGAAGGAGAAAACTTATTCCTTAATGAACAAGGCTGGGCCAGTAGCTACATCCCACTTATGATCCAGCGTCAGCCTTTTTTGATAGGGTTTCAGGCCAATCCAGAAAGCGATGAAAAAAAGCCAGTAGTTACCATCGATATGGATAATCCAAAAGTATCATCTGATCAAGGCGAGCGACTGTTTCTGGAGCATGGTGGTCAAAGTGAATATCTTAAGGCGGCAATTGCGCGACTTGAATACATTCATCAGGGGCATTTGCACGGAACTGAGTTTGCCAAACATATTGTAGATCTTGGTCTAGTGGAAGCGTTTACCTTAGACGTGACTCTTGAAAATGGTAGTGCCAATCAGTTGCTAGGCTTCTACACCATTAATGAAGATGCGTTAAAACAATTAACCGGTGATCAATTCGCTGCTTTGAATGAAAAAGGCTATTTACAACCATTATTCATGATCTTGGCATCGCATTCGTGTATCGGAGATTTAGCTCGATTGAAGGGCGAAAAACTAAGCAAGCAGAGTTAAGTGCCGTCGATGCAAAATTGGGTAAATGAAATTAGCGTTGAAGAATTCGATATCGTCGAATTTTTAAACGGTGAGTACCAGTCGCCGCAGGTGGTGCGAGGCTTGGTGTCTGATTGGCCATTAGTAGTTTCGGCGCTCGACGGCAGTAATGTGTTTAGAGAATATTTGGGTCGCTATGCAGTCGACAGACCTGTAACGGTTTACCAAGCACCTGCATCAGCTAAGGGGCGAATTTTTTACAACGAGTCCCAAACTGGTTTCAATTTTGAAAGAATGCAACTACCGTTTGGAGAATTTTTCAACAGGTTGGATGAGTTAGCTAATGTGTCTGAACCCGATACTTTGTATATGGGCTCGACAATGTTAGATCACTGGTTTCCTGGGATCAGGGATTGCAACGATATCGAGTTCAATGGCATGGATACTCTGGTGAGTCTCTGGCTTGGAAATCAAACTCTGGTGGCGCCACATTTTGACTTTCCGGAGAACTTAGCGTGTGTGGTTTCCGGTACTCGAAAATTCACCTTATTTGCGCCAGATCAAATTGCTAATTTGTACCCTGGGTCGATTGATTTTACCCCCAGTGGCCAACCAATTAGCATGGTCGATACTCGAGAGCCAGATCTCGATGAATTTCCAAATTTCACAATCGCACAAAACCAAGCTCAGCATGCCGAGCTGAAACCCGGTGATGCGATTTATATACCCAGTATGTGGTGGCATCAAGTTGAGTCATTCGATTCACACAGTGCTCTAGTGAACTACTGGTGGAGAGTTACGCCGCCTTACTTGGGTTCGCCGTTGCTAGCTTTGAAGCATAGCTTAATGGTATTTAGTGGGTTGCCTGAATCGCAGAAAGAAAGTTGGAAGCAGCTTTTCAACTACTATCTTTTTGATGCCAATAAGCGATCTTTCGAATACATAGACTCAGCTGCGAAAGGTGTTTTAGGCGAGCTGTCTAAGGATGACGTCACTCAAATTAAAAAACAATTGATACATTTTTTGAAAGCGTAGTTACTGTTGGGGGAGGATTATTATGCAACACACTAAAATTAAAAAAGTCGTCGTAGCTGGAGGAGGCACTGCCGGTTGGATGGCCGCCGCATCATTGGCAAAGTTACTTGGAAAAACCCTCGATATCACCTTGATAGAGTCGGATCTAATTCCGACCGTTGGGGTTGGAGAAGCCACTATTCCTACACTCATAAGTTTGCATGATTTACTTGGAATCAACGAGCAAGAGTTTGTCGCGGCGGTTAATGGAACTTTCAAATTGGGCATCTCCTTTGAAAATTGGAGGGATGTAGGTAAAGACTATATACATTCGTTTGGTTTTACTGGTCGAGATTGTTGGGCGGCGGGCTTTCAGCACTTTTGGTTGAAGGGCCATAAAATGGGTATCGCCAAAGAGTTTGGTCAATACTGTGGCGAGTTAGTGGCCGCTGAGCACAATAAGTTTGCCGTCACTCCCAAGCAAGGTTTGAACTACGCTTATCATATAGATGCTGGCCTATATGCTGGATTCCTGCGGAAAATCGCCGAGGAAAACGGCGCAGTAAGACAAGAAGGACAGATAGTAGACGTTAATCTGCACCCTGAAACCGGCTTTATTCAAAGCGTCAGTCTCAAGTCAGGTCAAACCGTTGAGGGTGACTTGTTTATTGATTGCAGTGGTTTTAGGGGGTTGTTGATTGAACAAGCACTACACACAGGTTACGAAGACTGGACTCATTGGTTGCCATGCGACAGTGCGGTAGCGGTGCAAACTGAATCTGTACAAGAACCAATACCCTACACCAGATCTATAGCTAGAGACGCCGGTTGGCAATGGCGAATTCCATTGCAAACCAGAACAGGCAATGGGCTGGTCTTTTGTAGTCGATATTTGTCGGATGATGCCGCGATTTCTACGCTGACAGAAAATGTTCAAGGCAAGACATTAAATGATCCGAGAGTGCTCAAATTTCAAACTGGAACACGGCGCAAGCACTGGAATAAAAACTGCATAGCCATGGGGCTTTCCAGTGGATTTATCGAGCCTCTCGAGTCAACAAGCATTCACCTTATCCAACGTTCAATAACGCGCCTAATGCAGATGTTTCCTTACGATGGAGTTCGTCAGCCAGATGTAGATGAATTCAACTCTCAAATGATGTTTGAGATTGAGAATATTCGCGACTTTATTGTCTTGCACTACAATGTGACCGAACGAGAGGATACGCCATTTTGGCGGTTCTGCAAAAATATGGATATTCCTGATTCATTGGCTCATCGTATTGAGTTATTCAAACAAACAGGCAGAGTTTTTAAAGTGCCTACCGAGTTGTTTGGGGAAAACTCATGGACACAGGTCATGCTTGGTCAGGGTTTGCTACCAGAGCAATACCACCCTATTGTAAATATGATGACAGACGACGAACTTAAACAGTTTCTTGCCACCATAGCCCAAGGCGTCACTAACTTAGTTGGCCAGTTACCGAGTCATCAAGAGTTCATAAATCACTACTGTAGATCCAGTGCAGCAGTAAATTTCTGAGATTTTAACTTGTTGCTTCATGAAATGCGCTGAAAAGGATTTGAGCGCAGACGAACTGTCCTTGTTTCGGTCGCTTTGTCATCACTTGATCTTTAAAATTATTTTTGAAGAATTAAAGACATGCCAACAATGACTATGAATACCCCGACAGTCTTAACGAGAATATTTTATGTCGTTATTTTGCTATTAATTCCATTGTCGACGAGCCTTGCACAAGGGGCGCGTGACAGTTGGGCAGTTAACTACGGAGGCGATAAATTTATATCCAAAACGGGGGTTGTTTACAATGCTGATCCGGCTATTTCAGACTTTAAAACAGGTCGTATAGACAGCGTCAATGGCATACAAGAATCCGAGCTTTTTCAAACGTATCGTTTGGGCGAGTTCAGTGAGCATCTACTGTTGAATAACGGGACTTATGATTTAACCTTTCATTTTGCTGAACCTGATTCAGTAGAAGTTGGTAAACGTACTTTTGATATCATAGCTCAGGGCGAGCCCGTGATGACATCCTTAGATGTCCGCAAGTTGCGTGATGGAAATATTCACGCAGGTCTAAGTCATACTGTCATGGGAGTGATTGTAGATAAAGGGACATTGCAGATTGATTTTTCAAAGCAGAATGGTCTTCCTATTGTCTCTGCATTACAGGTTCGAAAATCACCGGGTAAAAACGATCAATGGGAAATGGTTTGGTTTGACGAATTTGATCAGGCCGGCGACGTGGACGGCTCCAAGTGGAACATCGATGTTTGGCCGAAGGGCAAAGTAAATCGCGAAGATCAGGCTTATACCGCCGATAGTAGAAATCTAAGAGTAAAGGATGGAACACTAATCATAGAAGCCCATAAGGAAATTGATGGTTATTCTAGTGGGCGTATCCACACTATGAACAAGGCCGACTTGATGTACGGGCGTGTAGACGTGAGGGCAAAACTTCCCGCAGGGCAGGGCACATGGTCGGCGATTTGGATGTTGCCGAGCGATCCTTATAAATACGCATCCACCTGTAAACCTAATGAAGATATCCATGGCAGTAACACCTGTAATGCATGGCCAAATTCAGGCGAGATCGATATCATGGAGCACGTTGGATATGACATGAATCGAGTCCACGGCACGGTGCATACTAAAGCCTACTATTGGGTGAATGGTCAGCAACGAAAAGCGAGTATCAGTGGGGTTGATGTAGCAAATGATTTTCATGTTTACTCGCTTGAATGGACTCCAGAACGAATCGATGTGTTAATGGATGACACCGTGTACTTTACTTATTTGAATCAAAATGAGGGCTGGCAAGCTTGGCCTTTCGATCACCCCTACCACGTCATTTTGAATTTGGCGATTGGCGGAGATTGGGGAAAGGCTGGTGGCCCAATTGATGATTCTATTTTTCCAGTGCAAATGTTGATTGATTATGTGCGTCTATATAAGCCTAAAGGAGAATTGGCTGTAAAGTGAAGTTTCACTCATTGGACACCAAACATGAGCAGAGAAAAATTAATTTAATCAGGGGTTACTCAGAGGTTACAATAACGCCATGGCTGGGCGTATACCTCAACATTTTATAGATGAGCTATTAAATCGAACCGATATCGTCGATTTGATTGATAGTTATGTGCCCTTGAAAAAAGCCGGGGCGAACTACAAAGCTTGTTGCCCTTTTCACGGCGAAAAGACCCCTTCATTTACCGTGTCACCAACCAAGCAGTTTTATCACTGCTTTGGTTGTGGGGTGAATGGTACAGCCATCACTTTCCTGATGGAGTATGACCATATGGAGTTTCGGGAAGCGGTTGAAACTTTGGCGTCAAGCGCAGGAATGGAGATTCCAGAGGAGGCCACGCCCTACAAGCCTAAAAACACGCAAAACGCCGGTGTCGATTTATACAAGTTAATGGAGAGCGTCGAGGACTATTATCAAGCGCAACTTATGCAGCATGCTGATAAAGAACAGGCGATTGCTTATTTAAAGCAACGTGGTCTCAGTGGTGATATCGCCAAGCGCTTTGGTCTTGGCTTTGCTCCTGAGGGCTGGTCAAACTTAATGGACCGATTAGGCGATACGGTGCCGACTCAAAAGGCATTAATTGATACTGGTATGCTGAGTAAAAATGACAAGGGTCGTGTATACGATCGTTTTCGCCATCGAATTATGTTCCCCATTCACGACCATCGAGGTCGCGTCGTTGGTTTCGGTGGGCGTGTGCTTGCGCAAAAAGAGTCGCAACCGGGTAATCCCAAGTATCTAAACTCCCCAGAGACTCCGATTTTCCACAAAGGAGCTGAGCTCTATGGCTTATTCGGTGCTCGTGGAGCGATTAAAGAAGCCGATTGCGTACTGGTGGTCGAAGGATATATGGATGTCGTAGCGCTGGCGCAGGCCGGCATCAATAACGCCGTCGCCACGCTTGGCACAGCGACAACGCCAATGCACTTGCAACGATTGTTTAGACACACTGCTAATATCACCTTCAGTTTTGATGGCGACCGGGCCGGTCGCGCCGCCGCTTGGAAAGCACTGGAGATCTGTCTGCCTAGCTTGGAGGACGGACATCAAGTAAGTTTCTTGTTTTTACCAGATGGCGAAGACCCCGATACCATGGTAAAGAAAGTTGGCAAACAGGGGTTCAAAGAATTGCTTGCCAATGCAATGCCCTTGCCTGAGTTTCTGCTTGAGAGTCTTAAGCAACAGGCCGACTTAAATCGACTAGATGGTCGAGCAAAGTTGGGGAAACTAGCAAAGCCCCTTCTTGAAACCATGAAAGCTGGTGTACTTAAAGCCTTGGTAGTAGAGAGAGTGTCTGCATTAACACAGGTGGATCCCATTGAATTACTAGGCAAGCAGGCAGACCAAGCAAATTACTCGGATACTGGCGGCGATCATTGGCGTAATAAGGGGAGAGGCACTTGGAGTAAAAAGAGGGCCAAGCAGCGCGCTCCTAGCCCTAAAAGTCTTACGCCGATAAGGCGGGCGGTTTCTCTGTTATTGCAGTTTCCCAAGTATCATGCTGAATTTGAGCTGCTTAAGCCGATTAAAGATTCGCAAGTCAGGGGTATTGGTATGATTCATGAGCTTAATGAGGTCGCCAGCCAAACTAATAACCCCTCTACTGCTATGTTATTGGAGAGGTATCGTGGCGAAGCTTTTGCAGTCACCTTAAATCAGCTTGCAAATCACCAGCATAATAATATTGAGCAACTTACCGATGAGGAGGCTTTGGATTTAATCAGGGCCAATAATGCAAAAATTGTCGAAGAATTTAATGCTGGCGAATTGATTAGGGCTGAGCGTGCTCTTGAAGCACTCAATCGAAAAAGCAAATTGGATATACTGAGCGACGATGAAAAATCTCGTCAAACTGCATTAAAAGAATATATTCGCGATTGTTACAGCCTTTAAACCTTGATTTTTGTGAGTTAACTCCTAATTTAGACAACGAAATCACTAGGTTTTACATTTTTTTTACGCAAGCATCCATGTTTTGTTATAAAATTAAGCGTTAACCCGTTGTAAAAACCCTTTTTTGAACACTGATGCAACGCACACGAGCCGACTTAATCGAGCAAGTGCGGGCGCCACTGTGAGGTTCCTATTAATGGATTCAAGTAGCAAAAAGTCTGAATTAAAACGTCTGATTTTAAAAGGTAAAGAGCAAGGCTTTTTAACCTATCGCGAAATTAACGACCACTTGCCAGAAGACATGAACGACACTGACCAAATCGAGTCAGTGGTGAACATGATCAACGATATGGGCATTGAAGTATTTGACAGTGTCCCCGACGCCGACTCATTACTATTAAAAGCTGAGGCCGACAAGGAGGCTGAGGACGATGACGATAACACTGATGCGGTACTAGCTACTGCGGTAGAGAGTGAATTTGGTCGTACTACTGATCCAGTACGCATGTACATGCGTGAGATGGGTACTGTTGATCTTCTAACCAGAGCTGATGAGATCAACCTTGCTCAGCGGATAGAAGATGGGATTCGTCAATCAACAGTCGCCATGGCAGCTTGCCCTTCAGCCATTCAAACTATTTTAGATTTTTTTGATAACGTCAAAGAAGAAAAAATGCGTTTGACCGATTTATTGGTGGCTTTCATCGATCCGAACGCAGAAATAGACCCAAATCCGGTGCAATCTGGTACCGCAGCACAGAACAATGAAGACGACGAGGCCGAGGCCGACGAAGAAGAGAAGCCCGTAGATACTGGTCCCGATATGGACGAGGCCATTGAGCGCTTTAAAGCGATGGCTAAACTGCACAACCGTCATGCCAAAGCACTTGAGAAGCATGGCTATGACAGTAAGCAAGCTCGAAAGATTCAAGAAGAATTGATTGAAGGCTTAATGGAAATCAAGTTTGTTCCAAAGATAGTTGAGGCTCTTTGGGAAACTATTCGAACTCAGGTTGAAATTATCCGTGGACACGAGAAAGCGATTATGGACATTGCCGTTAAAGATGCTGGCATGTCACGTAAAGACTTTATTGACACCTTTGTCGGCAATGAGCTTGATGAAGATCTTTACAGTAATCTCCACAAGGCGTCTAAAGATCAAGAAGAAATCGAAGACAATGAAGCGATGATCATGATGTCGCAAGCGAAACTTAGTCGAATCGTTGAAGCGCTTGGTATTCCGATTGAAGAAATTAAAGACATC
Organism: Gammaproteobacteria bacterium; assembly: GCA_022447525.1. Classification (GTDB taxonomy): domain Bacteria; phylum Pseudomonadota; class Gammaproteobacteria; order Arenicellales; family Arenicellaceae; genus Arenicella. The sequence goes on along the minus strand of JAKVBA010000007.1, from coordinate 46,038 downwards.
AATCGTCGTATGTCGATAGGTGAAGCGAAAGCGCGTCGCGCTAAGAAAGAAATGGTTGAGGCCAATCTGCGTTTGGTGATCTCTATCGCCAAGAAATACACTAACCGCGGTCTACAATTCTTGGATTTGATTCAAGAAGGTAATATTGGTTTGATGAAAGCCGTAGATAAGTTCGAATATCGTCGAGGCTATAAGTTTTCTACCTATGCGACTTGGTGGATACGACAGGCGATTACTCGATCGATTGCTGACCAAGCCCGTACTATTCGTATTCCAGTTCATATGATTGAAACTATTAACAAGCTCAATCGTATTTCTCGCCAAATACTTCAAGAGAAAGGCCGTGAGGCGTTACCAGAAGAATTGGCCGAGAAAATGGAAATGCCTGAAGACAAGGTTCGTAAGGTACTGAAAATTGCCAAAGAGCCGATCTCTATGGAGACGCCCATTGGTGATGATGAAGACTCCAACTTGGGAGATTTTATCGAGGATAAGAACGTTGAGGCTCCAATGGAGGCGGCGACGACGTCCGGCTTGTTGAATGCTACTGGTGAAATTCTTGAAAGTTTGACTCCAAGAGAAGCCAAAGTACTGCGTATGCGCTTCGGAATTGGTATGAATACCGACCATACTTTAGAAGAGGTTGGTAAGCAATTTGATGTAACCAGAGAGCGAATTCGTCAGATTGAAGCTAAGGCATTACGAAAACTTCGTCATCCAAGCCGTTCAGAGCACTTAAAAAGCTTCCTTGAACAGAACTAATTTTGTATCATTGCGCTGCTTGCAATGAGCAGCGCATCGAAATTAGGTTTACCCAGGTTTAAATCGAAGTAAATTAGTTTCAAAATATCCGCTTAATTGCTGATCTAAATCACGATTAGCAACTTAAAAGTGGGCCTGTAGCTCAGTTGGTTAGAGCAGTGGACTCATAATCCATTGGTCGGAGGTTCGAGTCCTCCCGGGCCCACCATTTTCATTGCGATGAGTATAAAGACTCGCTTATCGATTTAGGTGCACTGAGTAGCATCATTAACTGAGAGACCATCCGGTTTTGTCGTTTATGCACCCGTAAATTCTCTCAAGATTTCTATCCGAATGTATTTTTGTCTTTAATCCCAAGGTCCAGTGGAAGTTAGAGCTTGACGTATTAGATGCTCGATCATTAGATTGGCCGTGATTGCGATAATCTATGGTTGTGCGCAATTCGAATACAACAATTGTGATTACACAACCAAGCTTGCTAATCAGCATCAACCTTATCCGGTACAGCTTGACGATGAAATTATTGACACTGAGAGGCGGTCTAATGATTGTCATTTCAGCCAGTCCTTATCTGCAAGGGTTTACCCAATAAACCATCAACGCCTTTGGCAACCAATCAGCAATCCCGTTGACTCTCCAATACCCATGTAACCTAGCATTAAGATAATGTTCATAAACATTGGTCAACTGGTAAACTAGTTTGTGACCTTGTGTTACTATTTAAATGTTGTAGTAACAACGCCCAGGGGGAGGCTAAACAGCCTGAGATTGTGTTCGCACTAAACCCCTAGTACCTGATCCGGTTAGCACCGGCGTAGGGATGGGATATCTCCACCTTCGTTCGCCTACCGGGTCTCAGTAATATTAATCAATATTAGTAAGAGACCAATATGAAAAAATCAACATCTGCATTTCTCCTAACGGCATTTCTGAGCCTGAGCTCAACGCCTAGTTCCTTTGCAGAGCAACCGCAGCTCGAAGAAATCGTCGTCACCGCAGAACTACTTGAACGTGATGCGCTATCGCTACCAAATAGCATCACAGTTTTGGATAACAGCCTGATCACTGAGCGCAATGCTCAAAATCTAGAGGATCTCCTTGGTTTGGCTCCCAATGTGAACTTTACCACTGGAGCATCGCGTGGACGCTTTATTCAAATCCGCGGAATTGGTGAGCGTAGTGAATTCCAAGCGCCCATAATTAACTCTGTGGGTGTTTTGGTTGATGGTATCGATCTAACGGGTATTGCCACCGCAGTCACTACATTAGATATACAACAGGTTGAAGTTTTACGTGGCCCACAAGGCACACTGCACGGCGCGAATGCCTTGGCTGGTTTGATAAATGTCGTTTCAAATCGTCCCACTTCGGAGTTAACCGGTCAAATCACCGCGGGCTTTGAAGATTATGGTGGCCGAGAGATTAGTGGTGTGATCAGTGGGCCAGTGTCTGATACCTCCGGGTTCCGTATAGCGGCTAAGCATTATCAAAGCGATGGTTTCACCGAAGCCGTTTTCCTTGGTCGTGACGACACTAATAACTTGGATGAAACTACTGCGCGGGCAACATACAGTACTCAATTGGATGATCGCTTAGCGCTCGACTTTACTCTCCTTTTAGCTGATATTGATAACGGCTATGATGCCTTTAGTCTTGCTAATACGCGCCAAACAGACACCGATGAGCCGGGCTTTGACCGTCAGCAAACTACTGCTGGAGTGATAAAAGCTGAATATGAGTTGGCCGCTGGCCTGGATCTTGAAGGTTCGCTGAGTTTTGCTGATTCTGATTTAGAGTACGCCTACGACGAAGATTGGAGTAACGTCTTTATTTGTGAAAACACCGCCTGCGATAGTGATTTGCTGGGCTTTGATCTTTTTTACTCTTCTTTTGATCAATACACCAGAGATAACCAAAACACCACGATGGACCTTCGTTTGGTTTCAAACAGTGCGGATAATTTTGGATGGGTAGCGGGTATCTACTATAGAGATCAAAGTATTGATCTTGAGCGAATATATACCTTTGCAGGTGACTTTCGTAGTGAGCTAGATACAACCAATGCCGCGGTTTATGGGCAGGCCGATTTTGCCTTGAATGATCGTTGGTCGATGACCACTGGTTTGAGGCTTGAGCGCAGAGACGTTGATTACCGCGATATTAATAACGACAGTGCCAGCCCTGAGGAAACACTTTGGGGTGGTCGCGTAGCACTCGAATACCAGGCCGATAGCGGCGCATTTTATTATGGATTGGTGTCGCGAGGTTATAAACCCGGTGGTTTCAACTTAGACGGTAGTTTGTCTTTGACTGAGCGTGAATTTGATACTGAAACACTACTTAATTATGAACTGGGAATTAAACAGTCGTTTTTGGACAATTCATTAAGGTTGCAAGCGTCGATTTTTTATCAAGATCGTAACGATATTCAGGTTGATCAATCTATTGTGCGTTCTGTAGACACAGGCCAAATTGGTGGTGTTTGTCCATGCAGTTTCACCGATTTTGTTGCTAACGCGGCGACTGGCAACAACAAAGGCATAGAGCTAGAGTTAGACTGGGTACCAAGTGATCGTCTAAGCCTGTTTGGTAAAGTTGGTTTTCTTGATACGCAATTCGATGAATTTTTAAGTTTTGATCATATCCAAGCTGATCGAGATAACGCGATACCGTTTGATTTAAATGGGCGAGAGCAGGCGCAGGCGCCAAAATATACAGCGGTTATCGGCGGAAAATTTGCCATCACAAATCGAATATCACTAGGCGGCTCAATTGAAGCAAAAGACGACTTTTTATTTTCAAATAGCCACGAGGAACGCTCAGATTCTTATGAGCTAATTAATTTGGAGCTTGCTTATGAGCACGAAAACTGGCGGGTAGCAGTTTACGGTAAGAATTTGACGGACGAGTTAGTCAAAACACGAGGCTTTGGCACATTCGGAAACGATCCTCGTGAATTCTATGAGCTAGGTGAATACAACCAATTTGGTGCACCGAGGGTCGTTGGAGTTCGCGCAGCTATGGATTTTTAGTCTAGAGGCGTCTCTCATGAATCTATCTGTAGAAATCAGTATGTACCCGTTGCAAGACGGGTACAAACCCAAAATAGAGGAATTTTTAGCTCATATCAATGAGCGAGCCAACGGCGTTGAAATTCGTACTAGCAATATGAGCACTCGATTATTCGGAGAATTCGATGCGGTAAATGCCTTGCTGAATGACGCCATGAAAGTTTCAATGGAAAAATACGGCAAGATTGTATTCGTCGCTAAATTTTTGCAAGGTGATGCGCGAGATCTTAAAAGCTACGACTAGCGAGTGTTATATTGGATAAATTAATTGCAGCTTGGCAAGCCACCAGCAATCTAGAGTTGGTGTCGGTGGTATTTGGTTTGGCGTACGTAGTGTTGGCAGCACGTGAAAATAGTTGGTGTTGGCCGTGCGCCTTTATCGGTACTGCTACTGCGGCAATCTTATTTTGGGAGGGATTGTTACCGATGGAGGCGGCATTGAATGTCTACTATCTAGCAATGGCCATTTACGGTTGGTGGCAATGGCGAGGCGGTACACTTGATGGTAATCCTGCTCAGTCGCTCAAGATTAGCTCATGGCGTCTTCAAAATCATGCTGCGTGTATTGCGGTCGTGGCAATATTAACGATTATCAGTGGATACTTGCTTAGTCGCTATACACAAGCTGTTTTGCCATACCTAGATTCATTTACCACTTGGTCGGCGGTGATCACTACCTGGATGGTAACCCGAAAAATTTTAGAAAATTGGCTCTATTGGTTGGTAATTAATTCGGCTTCCATCTACCTCTATCTCGAACGGGAGTTTTATCTTTATGCTGCTTTGTTCGTCATTTATTTGATCATAGCTCTGTATGGTTATATTCAATGGCGCAAACAGTGGCGTAAGCACAGTATTCATGCTTGAGTCTGCGTTGGATAAATGGAAAGAGCTTGGTCTTACTACAAGGCCACGGCTTTTAGCAACATTTACCGCAGGGAAGAATCATCAGACTGGCTTATTAGACATACTCGGGGTGAAAACAGTCATAAAGGTTTTTCGACATTCGCTCGAGCGTTCTCTGTTTGCTCAACAACAAGCTGCTCAGTTTTCTCTCGCGCCTAAAATACTAGGGCACTATAAAAACATAGTATTAATGGATTTCATCGAAGGCGGACTGCCTGTACTGGAACAAACAGCGATCGCATTATCGAGTTTACATTCAAACTTAACTGCTGATACCTATGCCCTAGATTTGCCCAAATTGTTAGAACAATATCTTCAGCGGGCGGATGAGACTCTAAAGAATCAGCATCAGTCCTTAGTTCCGCTACTAGAGGAGTTCTTCGACGATTCGACCCCATGGTGTTTTTGCCACAACGATTTAGTAAATGAAAATTGTGTTAGCAACGCAGAGCAGGCTTGCTTTCTAGATTGGGAGTACGCAGCTCAACATAACCCGTGGTTTGATCTGGCTGCCATTGTGCTATATCGAGGGTTTAACCGTAAGCAGGCGAAAGCATTTTTACAGGCCTACGCTGATTGGCAACATAAAGTCGATGATCGTATTTTTCTGACGTCACAGATTACGGTACTTTGGGCTGATTTATTGTGGCATGTTTATACCTACGGTTTAGATTATAGGCTTAAAAATTCCAGTCGATTTGATCAACTAAACGGCCTGGTTGATAAACTGAAAACAACGCGCTAATCCATCATCTTAAAGGGTTAGGATTGTAACGCTGGATTTAGAATACTGCTCTAACAGGGAGCTGGGGGTAAAGTTGGGGAACAACCATCGCTCTTGAGAGATATAACCCACGAGTATACGCTTATAAAACGTTTGCAGAGTAGCAGCGCTGACATAGAGCATTTCGGTGCGCTGTATCTACCTCTGCAAACAGTGGTAAGAGCTGTGCTCTTAGCGTTGAATTGTGGCTCTTAACATCCAAGCGACTTTTTCGTGTATTCGCATCCGGTCTGAAACCAGCGCGGCTGAAGACTCGTCCTCGGCATCTTGCGCGGCTTTAAGGGCTGTTCGGCAGGTCTTTACTATTTGTTCGTGACCTGTAGTCAGCAATTCAACCATTCTTTCTGCACCGAGATCTCCTGAAACCTCAACAATTGAGCTCAATTCCGCGAATTCTTGGTAGGTGCCCGGTGCAATAACATCTAGACTGCGAATACGCTCCGCAATTTCATCCACTGCGGTAGCTAACTCTGTATATTGATCTTCAAACATCAGGTGTAATTGATTGAAGTAAGGGCCAGTTACATTCCAATGGAAGTTATGCGTTTGAAGATACAGTGTGTATGAATCAGCAAGTAGTTTTTTAAGTTGTTCCGCGACAGCCAGTCTGTCTTCGTGATTAATTCCTATATCGATGATTGTCATAGTGTTTACCTCCGTTTTATGTGTGTTCGTGATTGGCTATTAGAGATAAGATAGAGCATGTTTATGATTCTGTAAAATTGAATAAGTATATTATTTAATTTGAAAATATAGATCACTATGATGTTTTGGTATTTGATTAGAGGGGTCAATCTTGATTGATGAGATCAATTTGCTCGCAACAGCCGACTATCTCGGCGTTTTCGTATTTGCTATTTCAGGTGGTCTGGTGGCGATTCGGCACAATATGGATTTATTTGGGATCTTAGTGCTCAGCCTTTTCCCAGCTATTGGCGGCGGCACGCTGAGAGACTTACTTTTGGATGTGCCTGTTTTTTGGCTTACAGATCCGTGGGCGATTTGCATCGCTGTGTTGGGAGGCTTGGCCGCAATTGTCTACAAATCTTGGACTCAAATACGTCTTTTGGTGTGGGTTGATGCCTTGGGTCTTGCATTGTTTGCTATGGTTGGCACATTCAAAGCTTTCTCATTAGGGCATGGTTTTGTGACCGTGGTGATGATGGGGACCATAACGGCGACGGCTGGAGGATTAATCCGAGATGTCGTTTGTGGAGGGCCACCTTTGCTACTTAAAGAAGATATTTATGCAACCGCAGCCTTGTTTGGCTCCAGTGTTGCTTACATTTTGCTTTTGACGAAACTGCCTATAAGCATGTCGCTTGCTTTGGGTTTTCTCTGCGTTTTCTCAATTCGAGCCGTAGCTATTAAGTTTAATCTGTCTTTACCTACTTCCGAGTGGGTTCGCAAGAAGTTGTATAATAAAAAATAACGATCGAAAAAAATAAAGCCCCTCCTGAGGAGGGGCTTTAATCAGAACTAAAATTTTAACCTCTAAATCAATTTTTAGAAATTGTAAGTGAACTCGGCGCCGTAAATACGACCTTTAGCCAGTGGAGAGAAGGTTCCACCCAGAGGTATTGGGCCCAGCAGAGAGGGCAGTTGGGTGTCGCCGCCATGTTTGACTTCATCACCCAAGTTCTTGCCGTATAAACCGAACTCCCATTTTCCATCGTTAGACTTGAAATCAACGCCAAGATCTAAAATACCTTGCTCATTGATAAAGCCCAGATTGTTATCGGTATAAGCAGATTCATCACGATAAGCGTAAGAGATTCGACTTGTAGCCGTTCCCCAACTACCAACTTCAGTATCAAGCGTTAAACCAATTGTGTAGGTCAGCTCGGCTGCTCTGGGTAGATCTAAAGCTAAATCTGCCCCGTTGATAGTGCCGTCTCCATTTAGGTCAAAGCGAACCTCATCGTATTCTGGATCTATATAGCCAATAGACGCGTTTAGTAGAAGGTTATCAGTTAGTGGATAAAGAGTGTCTACTTCTATTCCAGAGATAGTTGCGTCCGCGGTGTTTCTAATCACTTGCACAACACCAGAAATTGGGTCGGCCAAATTTATTTCGCGCTGCATATCATCAATTTGATTGTAGAAGACCGCGGCGGTTAGTCGACCCCCGTTGGAAAAGGTGGTTTTGTAACCGAACTCAAGATTTTCTACCGTTTCCTCGTCAAATGGACCTGGGCCAAAATTTACTGTGTCGATGGCCGTGTTTCTTAAGTTGTAGCCGCCTGAACGGAAACCTCTTGACCAGCTACCATACACAAGCGACGCATCTCCTAAAGTATGAGTAAAACCAATTTTTGGTGACAAATTGCTCCAACTTTCTTCGTCGTTGAAGTCGAATGGGCATGTGCCGTCTACAACACTACATGGAGCATTGACATTACGAATCAAAGAAGCAATGTTTGCGTTTTTCTCTTCGTCTGTATAGCGTAATCCAATGTTTAGAGTTGTTAGATCAGTAAGGCTATAATCTATGCTGGCGAACACGCCCAAGGTAGTGACTTCATATTCGCCACCACCGTCTTGGTTAAGTGCAAAGACGCCTGGAGGTGCTAATAGGCCCAATAAACGTCGATTCTCATTGTAATTTAGCTCGTTTTTAAAATAGTACAAACCCGCTGTTAATTGAGTGCGATCATTTAGTTCACCTGCATAACGGAGCTCGTTACTTACTTGTTCGATGTCTAAAGCTGTTAGTGAATTGAACAAGTCAAGGGGTGTTGCATCGACGTCGATATTGCCAGTCTGATCAACCTCACGATAACCAAACACATTGGTGATGGTGCCATTTTCCAATTCATATTCTACGGTGCTGCGTAAAAAGTCAGAGCGTGTCGACAAAAAGCCAGTGTTGTCGACAGAGAAATCAAAGCTATCGCGATCGAAGTCGGTGGCGGAATTCGTTATGCCAAGACCATTTCTGTGATTCTGTGCAGCAGGGCCGTCGCCATCAGAATCAAAGTAATCATAAATCGCAGTTACGCTCAGCCTATCGTTAGGTGTCCACACCACCATAGGCCTTATCGAAACAGTGTCTTGCTCACCAAACGCTTCGTTGTTAAAGCGGTTTAGAAAGTAGCCGTCGTCTTGGTTTGTATAGAAAGAAACTTTCGCGGCCAATGTCTCCGAGACAGGACCACCAACAGAACCCATAAAGTATTTATTTAAATCTTCACCGCCGCCTTCTACCGACGCTTTAATTTTTCCTTCAAACTCTTCGGACGGGGCTTTGCTTTTCAGCAAAACAGCTCCGCCTGTTACGTTACGACCGAAGAGAGTGCCTTGCGGCCCTCTGAGAACCTCGATGCTCTCTAAGTCGAAAACATCGAATACCACACCAGCGTTAGTGCCCATGTAAACACCGTCGATAAAGGTACCCACGGTGGGATCGATACTTGGGATAGAGCTGTTTATTCCAAGCCCTCGAATGGAGAAGTTGGCAACACCCCTAGTGGTGCCAATGTCGTCAAAAGCGACGTTTGGTAGGCCAACGGATAGGCTCTGTATATCTCTTACTTTTAGAACCTCTAGTTGGTCAGCGCTGTAAGCTGAAACAGAGATGGGAACGTCCATTATAGACTCTTCACGTTTTCGTGCGGTCACAACAATTTCTTCTAACAGAACTGAAGTGGCGCCTTGTGACTCTTGTGCTTGGACCACTGAACCAGTATTTGCAAAGCTCGCAGCCACCGCGATGGCAACGGACTTGGCAGTGGTAGAAACTATTTTACTTCCTCTCATTCTTCCTCCCGAAAAGATACGATGATTATTATTTTGATTGGAAGCCCGTTTTATCAAGCTCAATTTTAGTTGAGACTGGAAAAAGAAGGCTCCGCCAACAAGTATATGCTCGTTGCTCCGCGATTGTAAACTTAAGCTCCAAAGGGCTTGTGAATCCGCGAGTTTGATTTGACAGGGTCTTAGTCAAACAGATCCCTTCGGTCATATGGTTTTATCAGCTCCGCGTTATCTTGCCTGCTGTCACCCACAAGCTGTGAAACAGTATGAGACCTAAGGATCGGGGAGCTTGTTAGTAAGCTTTTGTCGGCACGTTGTAAGCCATCCAGCCAGTGCTTTGCTTGCAATGGTGATAACAAAATGGGCATACGATGATGAATCGATTGCAACGCCTTTGTGGCGGGCATAGTCAGCATCGTGCACGAATAATTTGGTTCACTCCCCCAGTGCTCAAAAAGACCTGCTGCAACGATAATATTGCTACCCGAGCTAATATACGACGGCAATTTGCGCCCATTTTTCATAGACCATTCGTAGTAGCCAGCCATAGGAATAATACATCTTTGCTTGTTATGCCAAGCCCCTTTAAATGTAGGTTTTTCTTTTACCGTTTCGATCCTAGCATTGAAAGTGGCGAACTTTGTGTTAAACGACTTTGACCAATTTGGTACTAAACCCCAACGCATCAATCGACCAGTCTCTGATGTGATTACAGGAATCGTCATGCTTGGACTAACGTTGTAGCTAGCAACATACTCAGGTAACTCACGTAAGAGATCGGCCCACTCTCCATAAGAGGCAATTTGATTGTTGAACCGGCCGCACATGGTTGTTTAATTGATCTAGCCGAAACTGGCCTTGAGCATGAAAAAGAAAACCACTGACAAAGTCGCTCCAGCAGGTAAAGTGACTATCCAAGAAGTGACAATTTTACCGATGATATTGAAATTAAGTTCCCTAGCTCCTCGAGCAAGACCAACCCCGAGCACCGCGCCAACCAGAGTGTGAGTGGTTGAGATTGGAAGACCCCAAGCTGATGCAAAAACCACCGTAGCGGCGGCACCCAATTCTGCTGCGAATCCTCGGCTGGGTGTAAGTTCAGTGATTTTTCTACCGATGGTTGCCATGACTTTATAGCCATATGTAGCTAAACCGATAACGATACCACTACCTCCAAGCAATAATACCCATGAGGGTAGAGCTGCTTTGACACCGATTTCCCCGCCTGAACTTATGACGCTTACGATGGCGGCAAGGGGTCCGATTGCGTTGGCGACATCATTTGAACCATGCGCAAAAGCCATCGCTGCCGCTGTGAAAATCATCAAAACAGCGAACACACGCTCAACGTTAGCTGAATCATCTTGGTTGCTTGCGCTGGGCTTCACTTTTGTTAGCACTGCTCCGCCAACGATGGCGGTTAATAGCCCTACGACTACACTGATTGGCATGCTATTTAAAAACTTGCTACCAAGGCCAAAATCGATAATCAGGCCGGTGTTCTTAACGCCCTTGAGTAACGTCACCATAGCGATCATAAATCCGACCATAAACATGTATATTGGTACGTATTTTTTGGCGCTGTAAAATGGATGATTACTGCTAAGGACTAGCTTGTCGACACTCACGAAAAGAGCAAAGGAAATGGAGCCTGCTAAAACAGGAGACACAACCCAGCTCGATACAATGGTTCCAATTTTCCCCCAATTGACTGCGTCGAAGGATATGCCAACGACTGCAAAACCGACTAAGGCTCCAACGATCGAGTGCGTCGTTGATACTGGCCAACCTTTGATACTGGCCACCAAAAGCCAGACACCCGCCGCGAGCAGTGACGACATCATGCCAAAGACCAAGAGCTCTGGTTGATCAGCTACAAGCATAGGGTCCAAAATTCCTTTGCGAATCGTTGCGGTGACTTCACCTCCGGCTAAGAATGCTCCAGCAAATTCGAATATGACGGCAATGATGATGGCGTGCTTGAGGGTGAGCGCCTTAGAGCCAACCGAGGTTCCCATGGCATTAGCCACGTCGTTAGCCCCAATTCCCCAAGCCATAAAGAACGCAAAAACGCACGCTAGAATAAGAAGCAAATGCCCCTGCTCTGTAATCACTTCCATTAAGACCTCTAGATTATTGTTATTTCAGAAACTCGGCGCCTAAAGCCACCAAATTTGTGAGTCAAGCTAGCCGTAATTCTCTGTTATTCAAAGCAGGACCTTACACTATTTCTTCTGGGAACACTCTGATGTGTTTTATTTGAGTAGTCGGGCTTCTTTATAATAGCGTTCGGCGCCAGGGTGAAGCGGGATTGAAATCCCTGCGTAAGGAAGATCCTCTTTTTCTAAAGTCTCCAACGATGGATGCAATAAGGTAAAATCTCGGAAGTTTTCAACCACATCTTTGACCACGTTGTAGATTGCTTTTGGGGAGGTGCTTTCGTGAGCGACGAAGGTGGCGCCTAGCCCAAAAGACATAATATCGTTTTCCGAGTCAAAGTAGCGCCCTTGTTTGATTACTCCGGTTCTGTAATAGGGTTTGTCAGCTATCAGCTGCTTAATTGAGGCGTCTTGAATGGGTAAAAATTTAAGCTTGCACCCTTGCGGAACGAGTTTTGAGTTATCTTCCAGACTGCTAGTGAGTAATAAAATTGAATCTAATTTTCCGTCGCAAAGTTGAGCGATCTGACGTTTATCGCTCATAGGCCGGACTTCTTTGAAGTTGTTGTTGCTCCACTTTTTGGCCTCCAGAAAATCACTCATAATTCTATGTTGCAACGAGCGAGTGTATCCAAAACTGACGGTCTTGCCTTCAAGATCATCAAATTGGTTAATTTCGCTTTGTTTCAAAACCAATAAAGAAAGTGGATCAGATTCCAATGCAAAAACAGCCCTTAACGCTTTGTCTGGTCCAGCGTTTTCAAATTCTTTACTACCGTGATAGGCGTGAAACTGCCAATCCGATTGAGCGAAGACAAGATCGAAGTTGTCGTCACGTAGTTGGCGCAAATTATAAATGGATCCGCTGGTACTCTCTAAAGAACATCTGATGCGGTGTTGGGCCTTATTGCGGTTTACCAGTCTACAAATCACCCCACCTATCGGAAAGTACACACCGCGAACGCTACCCGTTCCAAGTAGTAAATGGGTTAACTTTCGTCTTTCTCCCTGTGCACTTCTTTCAAGAGCTGTTTGTGCAACTTGAGTTTGACCATCTGTATTTGACTGGGTTTGTACTTGATCGCAGCCAATCAGAAGAAACAATAGACAGGCCGAAAATGACCCTCTGATCTTTGAACGCGTGAACTTAGTTATTATGTTGGTCATCACTATCGAATAAAAACATGCTATGGATTAGTTTCTGCATTACACTTTTTCAAAAGCTAAGACGAGGTGTGCCATCACAGCTGAAGGCGTTAGATCTAGTCTTGGTATTTGTTTCGAACTATCATACGCAATTGTCGTACTATATCGAATATGTCCATTTAACTCCATGCTGTAGCTGCTTTCCAGTCTAGTGACGAAGTAGACAAGTCATACTTGCTAATTCTAAGCATGTGGTTGCATACTTTGCAGTCATCGATCTGCAAATTCACTTGAATCTAGAGATAGTAAAAGAATGAAGTTGTTGTTTATCTGCACTCACAATAGATGCAGAAGTATTATCGCTGAAGCGATCGCTAACGAGCGGAAAAATTTCGGATTAGATGGCTTCAGTGCGGGAAGTTCACCTCAAGAACAGGTTCATCCGCTCTCTATTAAATATCTTCAAGAGCGTGGTATTGGTACTAGCGCCCTCAAAAGTCAGTCTTGGCACGACTTTGAAACATTAAAACCCGATGCCATTATTACCCTATGTAACCGAGCCGCTTCGGAGCTTTGCCCTGTTTGGTTTGATGATAGTTTGGTAGTCCATTGGGAGCTGTCTGATCCTTCGGTAGTGGAGAATTCATCAGAACAGCGGAAGCAATTTCACTACACAATAGACCTTCTTTCGGAACGTTTAGATAGATTAATAGAAAAGCCGAATATTCAATTACGAGGCGAAAAGTTACGTGGACTGCTGACCAATCTTGCGCATTCCGGTATTTGATAGGGTGTTACTTTGGAGCTACCAAGAGATGGTTTAAATACAATCGTTTTTCCAAAAAAAACGCCGCTTACATTTAGCGGCGTTTAAAACAAAAAGAAGAGAGAGTTATGAAAATAAATACACATTTAAGTTTCATACGATAAGTGTAGTTGTGGCAATCGGGAATTAAACACTTTGTTAATCGCGTTTAAGAAAAAAAGCTGATTACTTTAAGGGTGTTGTATTTACGCAACAATGTTTGCGTATTTGCTTGCCAGTTTTGTGTTTTTTACAACCCAAACAATGCCCCTACAAGATATAACTAAAGCAAATCTTCATATACTTATGCGGTCTCAACTTAAAAATATGGCTCTCATTTTTCTACCTAAGACTGAAATGTCGCTGAGCTTGCTGCGGTGAGATTCGGAGCTACTAAGAGATTGATATTGACCCGTTTTTGCAGCTTTATACGCATCATGAACAAATTGCTCGTAATCATGGCAAACCCAATCGCCTTTGCCGCATTGAGCTAAAACTCTCGCAGTATGCTGAGATGGGTGCAGCGGCCCGCGCATAGTAATGACTGTGGCGCCGTCCCTTACTGCCTTGATCGACGACACAGGGCAGTTTTCTACGATGTTGTCCAAGGCAATGCTATCAGCCCCCAGTTTGGTCTCGACAGCAAATATTAGTCTGCTCTTGTCTATTTTTTCCCTACTGAATTGCTCAACCAGTAACCGTTGTATTGATGGGTCGGTAAGGTCAACTTGTAACCGCCAGTTTGGTAACTTTCGTAGTACTTCGGCCCATAGTCTAACCACTTGTTCAGTCAGGCCTTTGTGACAAGCTAGCCCATAAATAGTGCGTTCTGATAAGACGCTGCGACTTGTATCTTCTGATAAATCCGCAGTGTAAAAGTTAAGTAAAGGGTCTAACAGTTGTACTTCATTGGCTGCGTAATGACCTTCATGGGTAAGCCACCCGAATTGCTTTTTAGCCAGTTGTAGACCCAGTGCCCGTTGCCTATTGCCGCGTCCGAATCCGCAGGTGTCGATGATAATATCAAGATCATCGGCGTGGGCCCTCTTGGCGAATTCTGCGTCGCTCAGACGATTTGAGTCGACCAGGGTTATTGATGGGTCAAACTCGGAAGTTGGGTCAGAGTCAGTATGCCAAAAGATAGTAACTTTATCGTCTTGTTGCAGGAACCAATCCGCTAAGGGGGAAATTAGTGGCCTGATTAGTTTGGTGCCTCCCTCTCCAATATTTACCCCAATATGTAATGGCCTCTTTTTATCCAGAACTTGTGTGTCGTAGTGTTTCCCATCAGGGATAAATTTCGCTCGCCATAGTCTGGTTTCGAATAGTAACTCGGCTAGACTAATGGTGTTAGTAGTTACTCTCAGATGGAGATGGTTAGCTTGAGTATTGGCGTGGTTGGGACGAAGCAACCTGAGATGTTGCGAAGCCCTTAATGCCGCATCTAGATTGCCGGTCTCAATATAACTTTCTGTCAATTGAAATGACGCTCGATCATGTTCGGGCTCAAGGTCGTTTGTTCTTGCGAATGCTTGCTCTGCGTATTGATGATTGCCGGCCAACTTATGGGCTAAGCCTAGATTGTAAAGCCATTGGCTGCGTTCACCATATTGATCTATCAGCGACTTTAATAGACCAGCCGCTGCCGCCGGCTGTTTCGCGTCGAGCTGTAGACAAGCCTGATTGTTGAGGATCACCAATGATGTTGGATTTAGTTTCGCGGTCTTGGTTCCTATTCGTCTTGCCTGCTCATGTCTGCCTGATTCAAATAACGCATTGAATTGAAGGGAATGGGCTCCTGAATGCTCTGGGTCTTTGTTGATAATGTCGGCCGTTATATCAACTGTTTTTGAGTAGTCTTTGTGTTTGAACGCTGATACCGCCGCCCGCATCTTTTCACTAATTTGTATGCTTTCTCTCGTTGACATTTGATACCCACCGGATGGTTAAAAAGCGACAGCCTCGTCCTTAACGGAGCATTGTTGATCACACCATAGTTGCCATTGACGACTGAGTGCCGCCCCAAAATCATGTCCAAATTGCTTTTCATTGAGCAAAGTAGAGCGCTTCATCGTTTCCCTGAGGCTTGCTTTGAGTTTATCTAATTTATCAAAGTCGGAGCTTTGAAGAGCGGCCACTGTACCGAACTCATCAATAGAATCGACCGACAGATAAGAAAGTCCCAAGCGATGTAGTATGGTCGCGGATATTCTTCCGGCGTGTCTTTGAGTCTTCAATGAAATAACCGGAACACCCATCCAAAGCGCCTCGAGAATAGTAGCTGAACCATTGTATGGACTGGTATCAAGAGCTAAATCAACGTCATTGTATCTGGCCAGGTGGTCCTCTATTCTTTGCGTTGCTGGTTCGAGGAATACTCTTGATCTATTTATTCCGCGTTTTTCGAGTTCTGACCAGAAGAATTCTCTTACTTGCTTATGCTTGAGCTGATGGCGTTTCATTAGCAAGGTAGAGTTAGGTGTTTTGCGTAACGCGGATGCCCAACAATCTAAGGTTGTGGGCGATACCTTGGCCAGGTTGTTGAATGAGCCAAAACGAATACCATCTCTGCGGGTGTTGGGTTTTACTTCTGGAGCGGTAGGCAGTGGTTCATAACAAAAGAATCCATTATTGAGGCGCAAAAGTGATTCGCTGTAGTACTCGTCATCTAAACCAACCGGATCGGTGATTCGATCCGTTATGCGGTAGTCCATCGTCGACAAGCCAGAAGTGGATGGATAACCCAGCCAACTCAATTGTATGGGCGCTATTCTTTTTGCAAAAATAGCCAGTCTACTCCCCGGGTTATGACCGCTCAAATCAATAAGAATGTCTATTTGATCTTCGACGATTCTTTTTTGTAACTCATCAATTGAGAGTTTGGAACTCTCGTACCATGTTGTACAGAGATTGCGAATTTGTTTTGTAACGGCGTCGTTTCTATCGGATTCATGATAAGCGCTGACTTCGAAACGTTCCCGATTTAAGTTTCGAAGAAGAGGCTTTATAAAAAAGCTTGCAGCATGAGCATAAAAACCGATTGAAATCAGGCCAAGTTTAATTTTTCTGTGTTTCTGCGGTGTATTTGCGAGTTTGGGGCTATGTAAATCATGGTCTCGAGTAACTTTTCTTGCCCACAGTCTCGCTAATTGGTAATTGCTTTGCTGTGATGTTGAGACTAGATGATTACTCCAATGCACCATTGGTTCAATGAACATAGCTTCCTGTTCACTCGCTGTTGCCGCTCTTGCATAAGCATTATAAGCCTCTTCACTCTGACCTAGCCTGCAATGCAGTTTGGCAAGCTGCGAGTGTGCGCCCACGTGTTTCGGGTCAAGGCAAATCGCAGCCTGCCATTGCTCTATTGCTTCTGCCAGCTGGCCGTCACAAGTTAAAGCGTATGCGTATTCTCGCATAATAGAAGCATTGTCGTTTCTAGCCTGTGCGAGCCCGCTAAGTATATCGATGCCGAGTTTAGGCTCACCACCGTCGCAAAAAATCAGCGCAATGTGCCTTAGTTGATCGGCTATTTCAGGCTTTGGTGGGGAACCTGATTTTTGTTGTATCTCAGCGTACAGAGATCGGGCAAACTCAACAGCCTGTGCCTCTTCTCCCATGCCGCGAAGGCATCTGAGCTTGTAAGTTTGTGTCCAATCTGTATTTGGTATTGAGTCTAGTTCTGCCAGAGCTTGTTCAAATTGACTCGTCTGCAAAAAATTTTTAAGTCGTTGTTTATCCACGCCTTCAATAAGTGTGTTGCTCAGAAATACCCAATCTGAGCTTTGTGGACCCCTACCGTTTAAGTGTACCTATATGAGATAAATTCTGTGTTTGATAATCTTAATCTATCTTACTGACAAGATGTCAAGTTTTTGTTGCCGTAATTAGGATGTTTATTTTTACTAAACCAATGCTTTTTTCGCTAAATGTTAGAGTAGAATGTGGCCTCTTAGTTTGTAGCTTTCCTTGCTAAAATAACACGTGTTTTTTTTGATAGAAAGGCCATCTCTGAATCAAAAAATCTATAAAGCTTGAGGTAGTTTTGTTCGACCAACTAAATGATCAGCAACGAGCTGCTGTACAGGAAAGCGATAAGCCTATGTTGGTTTTAGCGGGCGCTGGCAGCGGTAAAACCAGAGTAATTACTTTTAAAATTGCCTGGCTGTTGTCAAAGCGAATGGTGAGCCCTAGAAATATTTTTGCTGTAACTTTTACAAATAAAGCTGCGCGAGAAATGAGGGAAAGAGTGAATGAGTTGCTCGGTTCTGAGCAAACAAAGGGCTTAACTGTGTCCACGTTTCATAGCCTTGGTATGATGATTTTAAAAGAAGAGGTTGAAGCTTCTGGACGAAAGCCGGGCTTCTCCATTTTTGATCCCGCTGACTCATTATACGTCGTTCGAGAGCTCTTGAAGGCAGATTTAGACGACAATGGTTTGGTTGACCGAGTGCGCAACCAAATATCCAATTGGAAGAACGATTTGATATCGCCTGCAAAGGCCGCTCAAATGTCGATGACTAATCCAACGCAGGTCGCCGCAGCAAAGGTTTACGAGGAGTACGAGCGCTATCTACAGGCGTGTAACGCAGTCGATCTCGATGACATGCTGTTTTTGCCTAACGAGCTGCTGCGTAAATTCGATACCATTCGTCACAAATGGCAACAGCGGGTTCGTTTTATGTTGGTCGACGAATATCAAGATACCAACGCTGCACAATATTGCTTGGTTAAAACTCTAGTGGGCGCAAGTGAAGGTAACGGTCTAACTGCAGTAGGAGACGACGACCAATCTATTTATGCATGGCGTGGTGCACAGCCGGAGAATCTAGTGCAGTTGCAAACAGATTTTCCGGCGCTCAAGCTGGTCAAACTAGAGCAAAACTATCGTTCGATGGGCCGAATTCTAGCTTTGGCTAATTACGTGATACAAAATAATCCGCGACCTTTCGACAAAAAGCTCTGGAGTGCCATGGGCTTGGGCGAACCAATCATGGTGATAGCGGCAGAAAACGATGAGCGTGAGGCTGAAAAGGTGGTGGCTGGACTAATGCATCATCGATTCCAAAATGATCGACCCTACAGTGATTACGCGATTCTCTATCGAGGTAATCATCAGGCCAGAATGCTTGAGCAAAAACTTCGCGAAATGCGAATACCTTATTTCTTAAGTGGTGGGTTATCCTTCTTTGATCGTTCGGAGATCAAAGATGTGATGGCCTATTTACGACTAATCGTAAACCCATCAGACGATAATGCATTTGTCCGAGCTATTAATACGCCCAGGCGGGGAATTGGTGCAGGTTCTTTAGAGGCACTTGCAGAAGTGGCAAGGCAGACTGATAGAAGTCTGTTTAAATCGATCAGTGCTGCTGCATTGCATGAGCATTTGCCGCCGACGAGACAAGTCGCGGTTCGTCAGTTCGAACATTGGCTTTCCGGCTTTGTCGAGAGGGCTAAAGAAGAGCCTCCCGTAGAGTTGTTAAATGACTTGTTAACGGATATCGAATATCAAGATTGGATAGCTAAGCAGAGTGCGAGTCCAGAACAGGCAGAAATGCGTTGGCGCAACGTTCAGGAGTTGTTGAAGTGGGTTCGCTCGATCGCCGATAAGGATGAGGGCAAACGGATGGAGGGAGTTGTGTCCACCATAGCCTTGATGGGGATGCTTGAACAAAATGAAGACGACAGTAATGATAATGTAGTGTCATTGATGACTCTGCACGCCTCTAAGGGCCTGGAATTTCCTCACGTTACCATTGTCGGACTTGAGGAAGAGATTTTGCCTCACCGCACCAGCATTGAAGAAGATATGGTGGAAGAGGAGCGACGCCTCTTTTACGTTGGTATTACCCGGGCCCAGCAAGAATTGACGCTGTCTTATGCAAACAAACGAAAAAAGTACGGTGAAGAGATTGACTGTCAGCCCAGTCGATTTCTAGATGAGTTAGATCCACAGCACATCGTTTGGGAAGACAAGGTGGCCAACGATCCCGCTCGACGAGAAGAAGTTGGCCAGGCACATTTGGAGGCAATGCGAGCATTGCTAGGTTAACTACCCAATTTTAGCGCTAAGCAATCCTCCAATGAGCAAGTCTTGCCCTACAGAGTCATCATTTTCAGGCTCAGCTAGGCCGGCAAATGCAAAAAATGTCGCCGTCTTTACTAAGCTGAGTCGGTAACAACGAAAAATCCGCAGTTTTACCAAGTCAAACAGGCAAAACACTTGACACATCTGGTACAATCGCGAGCCAAATTTAATTGGTGTTTTGTGAATCTGATACGTGGCTTTTCGCATCAGGTTTTGCGCAACTAAAATTTAGCTTAAGAGAGCCGATTCGGCTTAACATTCTAGGAGCACATATGGCTGACAATCACGTTAGTGACGAGAGTGTTCAACACTCTGACGAAAATAGTGTTGAGGACATTAAACGTCGCCGCTTTATCACTGGCATCACGGCAGGTTTTGGTGCCGTCGGTGGCGCGATGGCGGTTACCCCGTTTGTAATGAGTATGAGCCCGAGCGAGCGAGCGAAAAACGCTGGCGCGCCAGTTCAATACGATTACAGCAAGATTCAAGAAGGCCAAATGGTCAAGGTTGAGTGGCGCGGTAAGCCAGTTGTGTTGCTAAAACGTACACCTGAAATGATGCAAGGCTTGAAGGAGATTGAGGGCAGTTTGGCGGACGTAATGTCTGATCAGAGTATCCAGCCTGAGTACGCTAAGAACGAGGACCGATCAGACCCCGCTAAGCCAGAACTTTTAGTGATGGAAGGTGTTTGTACTCACTTGGGTTGTTCTCCAGTCGAAAAATTGGCTATTGGTCCTGACCCGCAAATGGGTGATGACTCGCAGGGTGGTTTTTTCTGCCCATGTCACGGGTCCAAATTCGATCTGGCTGGTCGTGTTTACAAAAACGTTCCAGCAACCACTAACATGCCAGTGCCTCCGTTTAAATTCGAAGGCAATGTAATCGTCATCGGTGATGACGTCGGGAGGGCATAAGTATGGCAATTCATCGTCACGATAATCACAAAAGCGCTAACGGATTCATGAAATGGATGGATGACCGTATGCCGGTCACCAAGGTTTGGAATGAACATCTGGCCGAGTATATGGCGCCAAAGAACTTCAACTTTTGGTACTACTTTGGTTCACTTGCCATATTGGTTTTAGTTATTCAGCTTGTTACTGGTATTTTTCTGACCATGCACTACAAGCCCGACGCCGCTCTAGCGTTTGCATCGGTTGAATATATAATGCGCGATGTGCCTTACGGTTGGTTAATTCGATATATGCATTCAACAGGGGCTTCAATGTTCTTTGTGGTTGTGTATATGCATATGTTTCGCGGCATTATTTACGGCTCGCACCGGGAACCACGTGAGCTGGTCTGGCTCATCGGCTGTGTCATCTTCGTAGCATTGATGGCTGAAGCATTTATGGGGTATTTACTGCCCTGGGGCAATATGTCTTACTGGGGCGCTCAGGTAATTATTTCACTGTTTGATGTAATCCCGTATTTTGGGCCAATGCTGACCGAGTGGATTCGAGGAGACTTCGTTATCTCCGATGCCACCTTAAATCGATTCTTTGCGTTCCATGTCATATTGTTACCTTTGATCCTGGTTGCCTTGGTGTTCTTACATCTTGTCGCATTGCATCATGTTGGTTCGAACAATCCAGATGGGATCGATATTTATGAAGAGCTAGACGAAAATGGTCACCCGAAAGACGGTATTCCTTTCCACCCGTATTACACGGTGAAAGACCTTGTTGGTGTCTGTGGCTTTTTGATCATCTATTTGGGAATTATCTTCTTCTTCCCGGATCTTGGCGGCATTTTCCTAGAGAAGGATAACTTCGCTACGGCGAACCCGTTGCAAACGCCACCTGATATCGTACCGCTTTGGTACTTCACTCCGTTTTACTCGATCTTGCGCGCAAGCACGGATACCTTATTGCAATTCTTTGCTTACTCCTCGGTGATAATCGCGGTAGCAGCAGCTCTTTTGACAAAATTTGAGATCAAAGTGAAGGCAGGGATTTTAGTCGCTGGTATCGTCGCTGCGTTAGTTTTCATGAATTCAAGCGGCAAAGCATGGGGAGTTATCTTAATGGCTGCCGCTATTGTTTGCTTTTTTCTACTGCCGTGGTTGGATCGCTCTCCGGTGAGATCGATCAGATACCGAAGTTGGCCGTTTAAAGTGGCATTAGCGATTTTTATTGTTGCTTTCTTTATCCTAGGTTACCTGGGTATGAATGCGCCAACTCCGGTTAAGACGCTGATGGCTCAAGTTTGTACATGCATCTACTTTGCGTTTTTTGTTTTGATGCCATGGTTTACTTCAATAGGTAAGACCAAGCCATTACCGACGCGTCTTACCATGCCAGCTGAACACTAATCGAGGATTGAATACTATGAAGAAATTATCGACCTTATTAGTTTCTATATTAGCCAGTATTACGCTTAGTTCGACAGCTTTTGCGGCTGGCGGCGGCGGTGTGACTCTGGACGAACCTTATATCAATATGTCAGACAAAGCGTCCTTGCAAAATGGCGCTAAGCTGTTTGTTAACTACTGCTTGTCTTGTCACAATGCTGAATACGCTCGTTACAATCGCGTAGCCGAAGATCTTGAAATCCCGTTGTATCAGTTAAAACAAAACCTCATGTTCACTACGGACAAAGAAGGCGACTTGATGAAAACGACCATGCCGGCAGAAGACGCCAAAGACTGGTTCGGAGTTACTCCTCCAGACTTGACCTTGGTTTCTCGAGTGCGTAAACCTAATTGGGTTTACACTTACCTTCGAGCCTTCTATCGTGACGACAGCAGTCCGAGTGGATGGGATAATTCGCTATTTGAAAAAGTAGCCATGCCCCACGCTATGTATGAGCTACAAGGTGTGCAATCTCTGGTTGAAAGGCTGCCAATCGATGCGAGCGGAAAAATCATCGATAAAGATAAAGTCGAATTGGATGAAAATCATACCTTGGTTGGCAATGCTATTTTTGAATTGTCTCACCCTGGCGAGATGACACCAGCTGAGTTTGATAAGGCCATGGCCGATTTAACTGGGTTTTTGGTTTATTTAGCTGAACCAGCCATCATGAAGCGTAAAACCATTGGTGTTTACAGCATCGCGTTTTTGCTGATATTGATGGGTTTATGCTACTTGCTCAAGAAAGAGTACTGGCGCGACTTACACTAATCAGCCCTCGGCTAGAAACAAACGCGGCATGGCCTAGTCTGTGTCGCGTTTTGTCGTTTTATTTAGACTTTGTAAAAATACAAATTAGGCAAAAAATTAATTTAGGACACAAATATGATGAACACTTTAGCAACTCGTCGCTCAATCATGACGCTGTATTCAGGAACTGATTGCGTATTGAGCCACGCATGCCGCATTGTCCTGCAAGAAAAAGACATTGAATGTGAGTTGGTTTTTACTGACCCCGATGATACCTGCCAAGAGCTAGCTGAGTTCAATCCTTATAACGAGACACCCACCTTAGTTGATCGAGACTTGGTGTTGTATGACCCGTTCATCATTAATGAATATCTAGACGAGCGCTTACCGCATCCGCCGTTAATGCCTGTTGACCCTGTCTCTCGAGCTAAACAACGTCTTATGATAATGCGGTTGCGCAGAGATTGGATTGACCCTTTCAAAGCATTGCAAGCGGATAAAAAGAACAAAGAGGCGGCCAAGATAATCCGCGACGGATTTATCGCCATATCACCCCTTTTTGCTGAGCAAGACTATGCAATGGGAGAGGAGTTTTCGCTGGTAGACGTTATTTTCGCGCCAATGTTGTGGAGATTGCCAGTATTAAACATCATGTTGCCTAAACAAGCTCAGAAGGTCGAAGAGTATGCAGAACGCCTATTCGAAAGAGAATCATTTCAAGACAGTCTGAGTGACGCAGAGCGCGATTTACGCGGTTATTAATTTCACAAAAACAGATAGTGAAATGACTTCAACAAAACCCTATTTATTACGGGCGATTTTTGAATGGGCTGAAGAAAATGGGCTTACTCCCCAGGTGCTCGTAAACGCTGAAGTGCGCGGTGTGGAAGTGCCTGAAGCCCATGTGGTGGATGGTCAGATTGTTTTAAACATAAGCTCATCTGCCGTTCGTTTGCATGTGATGGATAACGAATGCCTAAGCTTCTCTGCACGCTTTAGTGGTGTTGAGCATGATCTATTTCTGCCCATGGATTCGATCATGGCGATTTTCGCACGTGAAAACTCTCAAGGTATCTTCTTTGAGGAAGGGGGGGACGATTTAGAGCCTGATCCCGATAGGGATGCCCTGGCTCCCCCTAAAAAAGCTGAGCCCACTCCGATCAAGGGTAACAACAGCAAATCTTCCCATTTAAAGGTCATTAAGTAGTAAGCTTCGAACCTCGCCGTCTTCTAAGGTAGTCAATGTCACGTTCGTAGTATGCGTCAGCTTCGCCTGTGTGGTTTCTTATTTCGTTTAACGTCGCACTACACCGAATTTGCAGTGAGACTATGATACAAGTGGGGAGATAAGACAGCGTTGGATAGTTATTGCTATTGTCGTCGAGTGTTTGGTGCTTATTAAGCGTCTATCGCAATGAATTACTACTTGAAAAGCGTCACTGCAGCTCGATATATCCAAAATATACAAAGATATAGGTTTAATCATGCCAGAAATTAGAGGAACAACTATTCTTTCCGTGCGACGAGGCGACAAGGTTGTCATCGGTGGTGATGGACAAGTCTCGGTTGGTAACACAGTAATGAAAGGCAACGCTAAAAAAGTGCGTCGTTTATACAAAGGTCAAGTTATCGCGGGTTTCGCAGGTAGTACGGCTGATGCTTTTACGCTGTTTGAATTGTTTGATTCTAAACTAGCTAAACATCAGGGCATTTTGACCAAAGCAGCGGTAGAGTTGGCCAAAGAATGGCGCACTGATCGCATGCTTCGTAAACTCGAAGCGCTGCTTTGTGTGGCAGACAAAGAGTCTTCCTATGTCATTTCTGGAAATGGAGATGTCATTGAGCCTCAAGGTGGTGTAATGGCTATCGGATCGGGTGGATCGTTTGCTGAGTCGGCCGCCAGAGCGTTAGTGCAAAACACCAATTTAGGTGCTCGAGAAATAGTAGAGGCATCTTTGAACATTGCGGCTGATATCTGCATCTACACTAATCACAATCTAACGATCGAAGAACTCGAAATACCATCAGAGTAAAGTAATATGAGTGAAATGACTCCTCGTGAAATTGTCCAAGAGTTGGATAAACACATTATTGGCCAAGCGGGCGCTAAAAGGGCCGTTGCAATCGCCCTGCGTAACCGATGGCGTCGAACGCAAGTCAGTGATGAGCAGTTGCGTGCAGAAATTACGCCTAAAAACATTTTGATGATTGGGCCAACAGGAGTTGGTAAAACTGAGATTGCGCGGCGCCTTGCCAAGTTGGCAGATGCTCCATTCATAAAAGTTGAAGCGACCAAATTCACTGAAGTCGGCTATGTTGGCCGAGAAGTAGATTCAATTATCCGAGATTTGGCGGATATTGCCGTCAAAGGTCAAAGAGAAGCTGAGATGCGCAAAGTTCAGCGTCGTGCCGAGGACGCTGCCGAGGAAAGAGTTCTAGATATTTTGCTACCCCCGGCGAGGGACGTCGGTTTCACTCCAGACAATGAGCAAGTTGGTGAGGGCGCCGCGAGACAAAAGTTTCGTAAAAAACTCCGTGAGGGAGATCTCGACGAAAAAGAGATCGAAATAGATATATCAGCCAATACAATGGGAGTGGAAATATTCGGTCCGCAAGGTATGGAAGAATTAACTTCACAACTTCAAGGAATGATGAAAAACATGGGTGCTGGAAAGAAAACCACCCGAAAAATGCCAATAAAAGATGCGTTGAAAATACTGACTGAAGAAGAAGCCGCAAAGTTGGTAAATGAGGAAGATATTAAACACAATGCAATCACTCGCCTTGAGAATAACGGTATTGTATTTATCGACGAGATAGACAAGATTGTTGGGCGCGCTGAGGGTGGAAAAAGCCCGGATGTGTCCAGAGAGGGCGTGCAGCGAGATTTACTCCCCTTGGTAGAGGGAAGTACGGTTTCTACCAAGCATGGCATGGTAAAAACCGATCACATCCTATTTATTGGCTCAGGTGCTTTCCAGTTATCGAAACCATCGGACTTAATACCTGAACTTCAAGGCCGTATGCCGATTCGAGTCGAGCTTGCTGCGCTAACCGTGGCCGATTTTACTAGAATCCTTACAGAGCCTGATGCGTCTCTCACTGAGCAGTATGAAGCTCTGTTGAGCACTGAAAACGTCGCTCTCCAGTTCACTGAAAATGGTATTCGACGAATTGCAGAGCTTGCATGGCAAGTAAATGAGAGCACAGAAAATATCGGCGCGAGACGCCTGCATACAATGTTAGAGCGTTTGCTTGAAACCGTTTCTTATGAAGCAAGTGACAAAGCCGGTAGTACCGTTACTGTAGATCAAGCTTATGTGAATGATCACCTTGACGAATTGGCTGAGGACGAAGACTACGCTCGTTACATTTTGTAATCAGTGTAGTTAAGATGGTTACCTAAATGATATTCGCCCTGTTATTCTTTTTTGCATTTGTGATAGGAGTTGTCACCTACGTTATAAGCGATCGCTGGTGGGCTGGGGCACTTATTTCTGCAGCTATTCCCGTATTGGCGGTACTGGCTGGGATAATTTCACCTGCACTGCAAAGTATGGCTTTATACTTTGGTTTACCGATCGCTTTTTTTGGTAGTCTATTTGGCGCTTATGTGGTGAATCTGCGACGCGCTCCAGAGTTAGATGATGGCCACGGGCAGTCGGAATCAGTTGATAGTAAATCTAATTAGAATGAAAAAATAAAACTAGAGGAGGTATTCTCAGTGGCCAGAGATAAGCAATGGAAGAATAAAGTCGTCTGGATCACTGGTGCATCCTCAGGGATTGGAGAAGCGCTTGCGATGGGCTTCGCTGTGCACGGTGCTAAGCTTGTTCTATCGGCTCGCAATGAACAGCAATTACAGCGAGTTGCGCATGCGTGCGGGAGTGAAACTTGCTTAGTTCTACCGCTTGACGTGACCGAGCAAGCCTCGATGGAGACAGCCGTTGTCAAGGTCAAAGAATGTTTTGGTTCGATCGACCTACTTATTAATAACGCTGGAATTTCTCAAAGATCGACGGCTCTCGAAACCGATATGGAAACATATCGAAAAATTTTTGAAGTCGATGTTTTTGGGCAAATTGCTCTTACCAAAGCCGTATTACCTATCATGGTCCACCAGGGTAAGGGTCATATCGCGATTACAGCTTCGGTGGCAGGTAAAATGGGCGTTCCATTTCGCACGGGATATTGCGCGGCAAAGCACGCCGTTATGGGCTTTTTTGACGCTTTGAGATCCGAAGTTGAACATCATGGAATTAGTGTGAGCGCCGTTGTTCCTGGGTTTATCAAAACAAACATCTCCGCCAATGCAATAGCGGGTGATGGCAGTATATTTGACGGAACTGACCGCGATATTTCAGAGGGAATGAGTGCAGAGGCTTGCGCCGAAATTATCATTGATGGTTTGAGTAAGAGAAAGCAAGAAATTCCGGTCGGAGATGGTATTGAAATGCATGCACTTTGGATCAAGCGGTTTTTCCCGAGGCTGTTAAACAGGCTGATGGTGAAGCAGTTCCATAAACGAGCTCATGCCATTGGTAAAAAAGCGAAATAGAGATTAATCTGTGTATTGTTCCCAGATCGAAATGAACGTGCAGTACCTAATCAGAAAAGAAGCCTAAGTGGCCAGAGACTAAAATATGTCCCATTCAGAATGTTCATCCAGTCTATCGTTAATAAGTAGTGATGTTCTGCCCCAGCTGACCAAAATCGAGCGAGGTGTTGAAAAAGAGGGTTTACGAGTTAAGCCATGCGCTGGTATCGCTCAAGATGCTCACCCTGCACAACTCGGGTCTACCTTGACTCATGAAAGTATTACAACCGACTATTCGGAAGCGTTGTTGGAGTTTATTACGCCAAAACACACGAGCATAGATTCGACAGTAAGTTACCTAAGTGGTCTACATCAGTTTGCTTTAGATAAGATGGGAGAGCAGCTTATCTGGCCGGCTAGCATGCCATGCCACTTAGATGGTGAGCTAAGTATCCCAATAGCTGAATATGGAACTTCTAATATAGGGCAGCTTAAGCACGTTTACCGACAGGGGCTTGGGGTTCGTTACGGGCGCGTTATGCAGTCAATTGCTGGTATTCATTACAATTTTTCTCTACCAGATTCGTTCTGGGAGGCCTATCGGAGTCTTTTTATTAATGAGTATGGAAAAAGTACTTCCGGCGAAGATCTGCAAGATTTTAAATCAGTCCACTATTTTTCATTAATTCGAAACTTCCGCCGTTATTCTTGGATATTGCATTACCTTTTTGGCGCGTCCCCTGTAGTTGATAAGAGTTTCCTCGACGATATGCCAAATCATAGCCTGCGACAATTTTGTGCGGGAACCTACGGGCTCCCCTACGCTACTTCCCTGCGAATGAGCGACTTGGGGTATCAGAACAGTGCTCAAGAGGCGCTGAATATTTCTTATGACTCCTTGGACGATTACCTTGATACCCTAGGCAGAGCCATTAAGCAACCTTACCAAGCATACGAAGACATCGGGATTAAAAGGGACGGACAGTTTATCCAACTAAATGCCAACGTTCTGCAGATAGAGAATGAGTATTACAGTGATATTCGACCCAAACGGGTGACTTTGTCTGGTGAAAAGCCCATTGCTGCTCTTAAAAAACGAGGCGTGGAATACATCGAGGTAAGAATTTTAGACATTAATCCTATGCTTCCTGAGGGACTCAGCGCTCAACAGATGCGATTTATGGATGCTTTTCTGTTGCATTGCTTGTTTTCTCAATGTCCTAAAACCAGTAATACGCGATGTCAGGAAATCAGAGGAAACCAGTCAAAGGTTATATTGAGAGGTAGAGATCCTGAGCTCAAGTTAGAGCAGGAAGGGGGCGAGGTGTCTTTCAAAGTCGCTGCGGATCAGCTTCTCAACGATGTTATGAAATGCGCTGACCTACTTGATAAAGCCCATGACTGCTTTGATTTTAGCTCAGCGGTGCATGCTCAACAAGCTAAGGTAGAAGACTCCAATCTGACTCCATCCGGCCAAATCATGAAGGCAGTCGAGGAGGGTACAGAATTTATCAATTTTGCGCACAATTTAGCAGCCAACCACAAGCGGCACTTCGCTAGCCTCGAGCAAGACAAACAGTTGCACGATATGTTCACGGCTCAATCTGATAAATCTCTAATTGATCAGGGAAAACTCGAGAGTTCTGATTCGATTAGCTTTGCTGAGTTTCTTGAGGCTTACAATCATAGTTAAGCATAATTGAATGACTCTAGCTTATTGATCAACGGTTTGGTCTATGGGCATTGGCTCGTTCTGATGAGTTTGCAACCCCACCGGCTGGTTTTGTTATGAGTGACCGATATTTAAATTTCACAAACACAAAATTTGGTTTAAAGCTCACCTCTATGTTGGGCTTGCCACAACCATACCAGTTAAGGAGACGAGACTCTGATATCCCGCTTAATGAGCAGAATGTTGCGATTGGCTCGGTAGATTATCGAAATAATGCATTCAAAGAGCTGGAAGCGGCGCTCAATACTTTAGGCCTGTCTAGTCTTGAGTATCCCTCGATAAATAAAGGTGTTGAGAATACTGGTGATAAAGCTGTCTACCATGCTTTGGTGTTTGATGCGCGGGCATTACAGCGCCCAATAGATTCGATCCAGCTCTATGATTATTTCAACAAAAACATTCGGCTACTGCAAAATTGTGGGCGTATCATTCTATTGGGTAGAACTCCGGAACACTGTGAGTCAAGAGATCAGCGTGTCGCTCAGACTGGTTTGCAAGGCTTTATTCGCTCCTTAGCAAAAGAATGTCGTAAGGGCACTACCGCTCAGTTGATCTATGATAACAATGGCAAAGCCGCGAGATTGCAATCAACGCTAAGATTTTTACTTTCTGGCGACTCAGCTTACGTTTCGGGTCAGATGATTTGGCTCCAAAGTAAAGATAGCACCATCGGGTCGATAAATTGGGAATTACCACTACGAGATCAAAAGGTACTAGTGACCGGGGCCTCTCAAGGAATAGGCTTAGCTATTGCCGAATTGATTACTAAACTGGGTGGTGATCTTTACTGCCTTGACATACCACAGAATCAGAAAGCACTAGAAAGTACCGCCATGAGACTTGGTGGCGAAGCGATAGCATTGGATGTGTCCTCTGACCATGCTCCCGAGACTCTTTTAGAGATTGGCGGCAAAATAGATGGCTGGGACGTGTTGATTCATAACGCTGGTATTACTCGAGATAAGACAATTGCAAAGATGTCTGAAAAAGATTGGATACAAGTTGTCGATGTCAATCTTGCGGCTCAGCAACGTATTAATGACTGTTTGCTTGAGCAAAATGGTTTTAGCAAAGGTGCCCGAATAGTGTGTGTGTCCTCTATTTCTGGAATAGCAGGCAATCGTGGTCAAACAAACTACGCTTACTCAAAGGCTGCGGTAATTGGTATGGTCGAAGCCTATTCACAAACCTTAGACAAGAAGGGTATGACCATTAATGCGGTGGCACCTGGCTTTATCGAAACAGCAATGACCGGTGCAATTCCATTGACTGTTAGGGAAGCTGGTCGCCGACTGAACTCGTTGAGTCAAGGCGGCCAACCTCGAGATGTGGCCG
The DNA here is from genome assembly GCA_022447525.1 of Gammaproteobacteria bacterium. Lineage (GTDB taxonomy): Bacteria > Pseudomonadota > Gammaproteobacteria > Arenicellales > Arenicellaceae > Arenicella. Next base: position 15,853 of record JAKVBA010000007.1, on the reverse strand, counting down.
AAGTAATAGCATGGTTGGCTCATCCAGCCTCTTTTGCTGTCAACGGAAACATAATACGAGTATGCGGTCAAAGCTTATTGGGTGCGTAGCAAGGACTGACGTTTATAAAGGCTAAAATTAACCTTATCAGCAACGTTATATTTGTGAATCTTTGTAGAGATATAAGTCTCTCTTTGGGTATGGTATCTCTAAGCCTTGTTCGCTAAAAGAACGATGAATGTGCTTGTACAACAAATGAGAAATTCGACCACGATCTTTGGGTTCTTCGATCCATCCCATGAGTTGAATATTGATTCCGCTGTCGCCAAAACTTCTCACTCTCACACGTGGCGCTGGGTGCGCGCAAACCTCTTTATGATTCTTAGCAATCGAAATGAGTAGCTCTTCAACCTCGTCTAGATCTGCTTCATAGGCGCACTGAATATCTACACGTATCCGCATTTTTTGGTGCGACCCGCCACTTTCATTTACGACCTTGGCGTTGCCAATGACTCCATTTGGTATGGTAACTTCAATATCATCGTTAGTTAGAATTCGCGTGCTACGAATTCCAATGTGCGTTACTTGTCCACGTTCACCGCCGTCAAGATTGACGTAGTCGCCAAGCTTGTACGGGCGGTCAGCTAAAATAAACACCCCGGAAAACAAGTTAGCTAGGGTGTCTTTAGCTGCGAAACCGACGGCAATTCCGACAATACCAGCTGAAGCCAGCAACCCCACCGGATTGATGCCCCAAATCAGTAAGGTAATATAGGCACCGACCAGCAGGAGTAGAATTTTACTGCAAATAATAATCAGCGGTTCTGTTCTCACGTCAAACGCTTTAAAACGTGAAGTATCTTTAGAAAGCGCGCTGATGACTAAACCACTTACCTTCAGAGAAGCACGGAGTATGGCTAAAACGATCATAGAAGACGCAAATGGCGCTATGTATGCTAGTACCCCATTTACAAAGCCAGCGGATTTAGTAGCAACTATTAGTCCAAACCACATGACGACTGAAAATACCATCGGCCTAATTGCTGAGACGATTTGGTCATCAACTTGGCTCTTGGTATGACTTGTCAGTGTTTGCACTAGATTAATCGCATATTGACGCAGCACATAGGCCAAAGACCAAAATACCACCAGAACAATGACAACTTCTGCAAGAGGATACTGCTGAATAAATTGCCAATACGGTTGCAACTGCTCTGGCAATAAATCAACAAAAGTGGGCACTTGTTCATTCAGGTTTGTTTTGGTATCGACGATGACCTGAGGTTCTTTGTTTGATTGACTCCTCGCTAACTCGGTCTTCTGGCTCATAATTTACCTTTTTAGTGCAAAATATTAATTTGGATTAGCCAAATGGCCTTACCAAGTGACTACACAACACACAGGATAGGTCAAAACCAAGTAAGGATAAGCAAAAAAAATTAAAACCTTATCTTATCTACTCTTCTAGCTCTTGTGAAAGGATCCACTGTCGGACTTCTCGTGTTAGTTCAGTGTCAGTTTTTCCCTCAACTGATATTGGCGGCCCGAATACACAATGAATTGTGCCTGGCTTAATCCAGAGGCTATCTTTTGACCAAAACTTACCTGCATTATGAGCAACAGGGATTATTGGCTTGTTAGCCGCAATGGCTAGCTTGGCAGCGCCTTTTTTATAATGCCCGGGCTCATTCCATCTGGATCGTGTTCCTTCTGGGAATATCAGTACATATCTATTTTCTTTGAACTTTTCTAAACCTTGATCGATCACCTGATCGAGTGCATTTTTAGAATCGCTACGATCAATTGCTATTGGGCCAGTGGCCTTTAAGCCAAGACCGAAAACCGGAATTCGAAGTAATTCCTTCTTCAATACCCAGGCGAGCGGTGGTAAAAAGGTCTGTGTGGAAATCGTCTCCCAAGTTGAAGAATGGGCACAAGCAAAAACACACGGATCGTCTGGAATATGCTCTAATCCTGTAATTTTGTGTTTGAGTCCACAAGTTATTTTCAGCCACCATGTAACAAAGTGCGCCCATCCTGCGATCATTTTGGATCGGGTGGTAGGCTTGAATATCAAGGCGAATACCGACACCAAGAAAAACGGCACTGTAGAGAGAGCTTCCCCTAAGTAAAAGAGTATCGACCGCAGATAAATCATATTATTTTTGTTTCTTAGGTGGCTATGACTCTCTAGAGTTCATGTTGGAGAAGCGCGTCTACGAAGCTGGCGAGGTTGTCAAAAACCAGCACTGAGTCTAATTTAAGGTCGAGCTGATCTTCAATCAGTTTTTTAGTCTTTCTACCATTGCCGGTTTTTACCAAAACTGGTGTTGCCCCGGCGGTTTGCGCAGCTTGAAGATCTCGAAGAGAGTCGCCTACGGAGTACACACCAGCGAAGTTTCCGCCCATGTGGGCTCCAAGTTCACCATACATGCCCGCAAGGGGCTTTCTACATGTGCAGCCGTCATCGGGTAGATGAGGGCAAAACAGAATAGTTTGTATTTGGCCTCCCAGTTGTCTGAGCTGTTCGAGCATTTTGCCGTGAATCTGATTAAGTTGATCCGCTGACAAAAGTCCTCGACCAATTCCAGATTGATTCGTAATAAGCACGACTTCATACCCGGCCTGAGTCAAGCGAGCTATAGCTTCTAAACTGCCTTTTATTGGAATCCACTCATCAGGAGACTTAATGAACTCAGCGGAATCTTGGTTGATTACACCGTCTCGATCCAATATGACTAGCTGCTTTGCCATGCTTCAGACTTAGCCTAGTAGGGCGATGTCGGCTACTTGCAGGAACAAAGCTTGCATTTTTTTAAGTAGCGAAAGTCTATTGTTCTTGAGTTTTTCGTCTTCAGCCATAACCATAACCTTATCAAAGAACCCATCAACCGGAGCGCGCAGACTAGCCAGCTTTGCCAGACCTTGCTCGTAATCTCCAGAATTAAACAAAGTCGTGCACTCTGATTCAATTGAATCTATAGCGCTGAATAAGGCACGCTCCTCTTCTTGTTGGAATAATTTGGTATCTACATTAGTAGACACGCAGTGGTCCTGTTTCTTTAGAATATTGCTGATTCGTTTGTTGGCGGCGGCTAAATTAATCGCATCTTCAGACCCATAAAAAGCGTGGACCGCTTTGACTCGACGTTCAAAGTCGAGTGGTTTGTCTGGTTCGCATGCCATTACTGAATTAATTGTATTAGTGGCAATGTTTTGCGCCTGATAGAAAGCGGTAAGGCGACCACGAATGAATTTAACAATTTCCGTTTGAGTTTCGATACTTACTGTAAAGTTCTGTCGCTCTTGGTATACCTTAGACGCAGTGCTTACTAAATCGGTCAGAGCTAGATTGTGTTCGCACTCGATCAATATACGAAGAATACTCAGGGCAGCTCGGCGTAGACCATAAGGGTCTTTGTCACCTGTTGGGATCTCACCAGCTCCGAACAGTCCAACAAAACTGTCAACTTTATCGGCCAAAGCAACGACTTGAGCTTCGTTAGAGATTGGTAGTTGATCGCCCGCGAATCTTGGCCAGTAATGCTGTTCAATACATTCTCCAACTAAAGCCGGTTCACCTTCTATATCAGCGTAATAATGCCCCATGATTCCTTGGAGTTCATCGAATTCGCCAACCATATCCGAGACTAAATCAGCTTTGGCGAGCACAGCGCCGCGTTGGCAAACTGATTTGTTGGCGTTTAGTAATCCAGCAAATTCGCCAGCAAGAGTTTCTATGCGTTTAGTTCGATCTAGCAAGCTACCTAACTTTACGTGAAATAGCACATTACCCAAGCGGTTGATTCTAGACTCTAAAGAGGTTTTCTGGTCGGTTTGCCAGAAGAACTCAGCGTCAGATAAGCGCGCACGTAATACTTTCTCATTTCCAGCTTTAACTTGATCAGGGTTACTGCTTTGGATGTTGCTCAGCGTGATGAAAAATGGCATCAATTTTGAGTCTTTATCGACAACGTGAAAGTATTTCTGATGATCGCGCATTGACGAAATCAAGCATTCCTGAGGCACCTCTAAAAACTTCTCGTCAAAACTGCCAACAATTGGGCTGGGGTATTCGACCAGTCCAGTTACTTCATCCAGTAGTTCTTGATCATCCTCAATAACGCCGTTTAGTATTTTCGCGCAGTCATTTATTTGTTCGAGGATCATATTCTGGCGTTGCTGAAAATCAGCGATTACATGACCCTGTTCTAACAATTGAGATTCATAGCTGCTCGCGTTGGAAATTTGTATTTCGCCTTGCGAGTGGAAACGATGCCCCCGAGTTATATTGCTAGACTCAACATCTAACGCCGAGGCGGGTACTACTTTGTCACCATGCAGAACGATTAGCCATTTTACCGGACGAACAAATTCAGCATCGCTATTGCCCCAACGCATCCGTTTGGGGATTGGCAGTTTTTTGAGGGCTTGCTCGAGTATGGCTTGCAGCAATTCGTCCAGCGATTTACCTTGTTCAATAACCTCGTAACAAAGCCATTCACCTTTTGCCGTTTTTAGTCTTTGCAGGCTATTTACATCTGTACCGCATGATTTGGCAAAGCCTAAAGCCGCGGGCGTTGGCGAACCATCTTCTTTAAAAGCGGCTTGTACTGCAGGACCCCTGCGTTCAATTGTTTGGTCGATTTGGGCTGCCTTGACGTTCTCTACCAAAAGTCCCAAGCGTCGAGGTGATGCAAATGGTTTACAAGACTTTGATTCGGCTACGGTAATTAATTGAGCTTCAAGTAGACCGTCAAGTAACTCTTTCGTAAAGGCAGCACTTAAGCTTTTGAGGGCCTTGGGGGGTAGTTCTTCGGTGCCCAGCTCAATCAGTAAGGGGAGATGACTCATTCTGTTATCCTCATGCTGATTGCTTTTCAAGCTCTTTGCCTCTTGGGAAACCCAGAGACTCACGAGTATCGTAGTATGACTGAGCAACGGCTTTAGCCAGTGCGCGGATTCGTCCGATATATCTCGCTCTTTCAGTGACGCTGATAGCGTGTCGTGCGTCCAGCATATTAAAACTGTGCGATGCCTTAACCATTTTTTCATAGGCAGGCAGGGGTAAGTTATTTTCTAGGCAATGCTGCGCTTCTTTTTCACACGCATTAAATGTATGGAAAAGTTCCTCAACATTAGCGTGTTCGAAATTGTATGCGGATTGTTCAACTTCGTTTTGATGATAAATATCACCGTAGGTAAATCCATCAGTCCAAATCAGATCGAAAATACTGTCCACACCTTGTAGGTACATGGCGATTCTTTCTAAACCGTATGTGATTTCACCGGTGACTGGCCGACAGTCTAAACCGCCGACTTGTTGGAAATACGTAAATTGCGTTACTTCCATCCCATTTAACCATACTTCCCAACCAAGTCCCCAAGCACCGATGGTTGGCGATTCCCAGTTGTCTTCTACGAAACGAACATCATCTGCGAGCATATCAATACCCAGATCTTTGAGTGATTCAAGGTAGAGCTCCTGAATGTTGTCGGGAGAGGGTTTTAAAACTACTTGGTATTGAAAGTAGTGTTGTAGTCTATTGGGGTTTTCACCGTAGCGGCCGTCGGTGGGACGACGGCATGGCTGCACGTAAGCCGCATTAAGCGGTTCTGGTCCAATCGCACCAAGAAAAGTTGGGGTATGAAAGGTGCCAGCGCCCACCTCGGTGTCAAGAGGTTGCATGATAAGGCAGCCGTTGTCTGCCCAAAATTTTTGCAGACGCAGAATTATGTCTTGAAAACTGAGTATTTCGCTCATGATTATCTTTTTGGATTTAGTGGATTAGCATCATTTTATGACGACTAACTTGCCATCGTGTTGATGGAGTACCCAATAAAAAATGCGGCCTTTATGACCGCATTTACGGATCGAACTTTGACACGGAAGCAGTTTCGAACGTTGATCGAAGTGCCGCTTCTGACTGTAAAGTTTCAACTCGGTATTATAGCCGTAATGCTTGATTTTGCGAGCTATTCGAAGGTTAATCTATGTAGAGCCGGGGACTAAAAAACCAGCCTAGTTGGAGACCGCAAAGAAATTTAATAGACAGCTTGTCATTAATATGATCGGAAGTAATATCAAATCTAACAAAAAGTTATAAAACAATGGACATAACATTAACATTCTTGTAACTTTCGACCTGACTGAGGTCAAGCCCAAGTCGCCTAGGAGTGAGGAAAGTGCAGCTAATAGCACTAATTAAGAGAATAAAAAGACTCGTATCTAACAATTCGAATAAGCGAGTCTTTTTATCCTCTTGAACTTATCTACTCAACTTGTTCCCCTAAACTTATTCCCTCAAACTTATCCCCTCGAATTTGCCCGTCTTAAGTTTTTCGTCTTGAGAAGTGTATCTGCGATGACCTATTCGTCTTCGCAGACATAGAGAGTCCCACCGTCGCCTGCGTTGGCATTACCCGGTTACAGCTGCGGTACATAATAGTTAGTCTAAGCTAATCCAATGAGACGACGCAAAGACGCTATTACCTTTCTTGCTGCCACTACCTTTGTTACCGCAGCCAATTACATAGGATTAATCAAGCCAGCTTAAACTTGTCGAAACCCGAGCTCTAGTTAGAGATCGTTCGATACTTTTATAATCAATCTTTTAACAAAACTAGCTAGGCTTAATAGGACGCTCAGCGAGAATACGATTGCGACGCAAGATCATGTCGATACAGCCCTCATTTTAACCAGCTATGAGGGCTATAGATTAAGCTAATCACAGAAGTGAACTTGGATTGGTAAACTCAAGGCCTTGAGCGCTGGCCACTGCCTCATAAGTCAATTTTCCTTCATGTACATTCAGACCATTTAAAAGATGGGGGTCATTCTGCATGGCTTGTTTCCAGCCATTATTAGCAAGGCTAATAGCAAATGGGAGGGTTGCATTATTAAGAGCATAGGTAGATGTTTTTGGTACTGCCCCAGGCATGTTTGCAACGCAATAGTGAACAACGTCATCAACAACAAAAGTGGGTTGTTGATGTGTGGTTGCCTTTGAGGTTTCAAAACAGCCTCCTTGGTCGATGGCGACGTCTACCATAACAGCGCCAGATTTCATGGTTTTAATAATATCTCGAGTTACTAATTTTGGTGCGCTCGCACCCGGAATTAAAACCGCTCCAATCAGTAAGTCAGCTTCAGCTGCAAACCGTTCTAGGGCTTCAGAAGTCGAATAGAGGCATTTGGCTCTACCCTGAAAGAAAGCATCCAATTCACGTAGTTTGGGTACGGAGCGATCTAGGATTGTCACCTCAGCTCCCATACCAGCGGCTACGTACGCGGCATTTTGACCAACCACTCCACCACCTATGACCAAAACCTTCGCTGGTTCAGTTCCTGGAACGCCGCCCATTAAGACACCGAGGCCGCCTTGTGCTTTTTCAAGACAATGTGCACCGGCTTGTGCGGCTAAGCGACCAGCCACTTCACTCATAGGAGCTAATAACGGCAGTGAATTATTTGGACCTGTTACGGTCTCGTAGGCGACTGCGGTAACGCCTGATTCCAATAATAGCTCGGTTTGAACTGGGTCCGGAGCAAGGTGCAGATAAGTAAACAACAGTTGCCCCTTAGACAGTTGTTTGCATTCGTCTGGCTGGGGTTCCTTGACTTTAATGATCATTTCGCTTTCCGCGAATATCTGCTCATTTGATGCGGCAATTTTTGCACCAACTGCCGTGTAATCATCGTCAGTCAAACCGATGCCAGCTGCCGCTCCCGTTGAAATAGTGACTTCATGCCCATTGCGAATAAGCTCCATAGCACTCGCTGGACTTAATCCGATTCTATATTCGTGATTTTTGATTTCTTTTGCGACACCGATTTTCACTTTGACCTCCAGGTTATTGGTAGCTGCTGTAGCGAGAGTGAGATATTTTTAGAACTCTCAACTGCCTTCTTTTGATACATCAAATGATAACTTTTAGCTTTCTTTTCAATAAGAATAAATTTTTGCTATTTTTTAGTTTTATACTAAAAAATATTTATTTTTATATGTTTGATAGTAAAATTTAATTCTTGTTGTTATTTAGGCTTAAAAATATACTGTGAGGAGTAAAGTGGAAAATAGTAATATGGTTCAGGATGGGCTTGATAATTACGATAGGAAGATCCTTAAAGTGCTGCAAAATGATGGTCGTGTTTCGTATACAGATTTAGGCAAACAGGTTGGCTTGACTACCACTCCATGTATCGAAAGAGTTAGAAAATTAGAGCGACACGGCTACATACAAGGTTACTCAGCAAAGCTAAATGCAAAAAAGTTAGATGCTGGTTTAGTCGTCTTTGTTCAAATTAGTTTGAATCGTTCGAGTAAACAGACCTTCGAGCAGTTTAGAAACGCTATACAAATGTTGGAGCCAGTGCAGGAATGCTATTTGGTTACCGGCAGCTTCGACTTCTTAGTTAAGGCGCGAGTCAAAGATATGCGCGCTTATAGGGATTTTCTAGAGGAAGAGTTGTTGGCGGTTCCGGGGGTAAGTGATTCAACCAGTATCGCGGCAATGGAGACGGTTAAAGAAACGCTGGCGGTAAAGCTGTAGCCCGAATGATTTTAAGTTCCATTATAGTGCATTAATTCATTATGCACTATAATGGTGCGATATATGCACTCTCATGGTGCAAATGTTAGCCTCGGTAGTATCATTTGAGCAAAATTTGCCCATCTGTAACAAAGGCGTATTGGCATAATGTTTGCTTCAAACGACGAACAGCTTGTCAGTCCACATGACAGTTGTATTGGATCATGCCCAAGGCCTTGGTAGAAGCTCTCTTTAGGAACTCCTGTGAATAGTGAATTAGTGCTCGAAAGCTTGGAATGCGCGGTATTGTTGATTGGTCTGGAAAACCAGATCGAGTTGGTGAATATCGCAGCTGAGACTCTTTTTTGTAAGAGTCGTCGTGTGCTTGTGGGCATCTCTTTATTCGAGCTGGTCGATAATTCGGTGGTTACTCATTCTATTGCAGAGTGCCGAGAGAGTAATGCCAAATTTACTCTCAGAGAGATAGAGTTAGAAATTTTAAATCAGCCCACTTTAGTAGATATAACCATCTCAGCTGTTTCATCTCAGCGCGGTATAGAACCGGCCATCTTGATGGAAATAAATTCAATAAATCGTATCTCCAGATTTATGAAGGAAAAGAATCAACTTGAGAGGCAGCAGTCCTTCAGGCTGATGATGAGAGGGTTAGCGCATGAAATTAAAAATCCGTTGGGTGGAATCCGAGGTGCTGCTCAGTTGTTAGATCGAGAAATTAAGGATCCTTCAAGAAAAGAATTGACTGACATCCTTATCAAAGAAGCAGACAGGCTAACACGATTGGTTGATCGTGTGATGGGTTCTCGAGAACAGCTAAAGCCGAAGCGACTTAATATTCATGAGGTACTTGAGCACGTGGTTCACCTTGTCACAGTTAACGAAGGTCCTCAGCTTAGAGTTAACCGTTTTTATGACCCAGCCTTGCCAGAAATTGAAGTTGATAAAGAACAAATGATACAGGCTATATTAAATATCGTCGGTAATGCTATTGAAGCACAGGAAGGAAAAGAAACTGCCGTTATTGGGTTGGTGACAAAGTTCGAGCGCTTTGTCACGATCAATCAGGTCATCTATCGTCAAGCGCTAAAGATTCAAATTTGGGATGAGGGTCCGGGTGTCCCCGCTGACTTAAAAGAGGTCATATTCGACCCATTGATTACAAGTCGGCCAGAGGGAACCGGATTAGGATTGTCTATTACGCAAGAAATCGCACAACGTCACAAAGGCGTTGTACAACTCGAGGAGTTTGACGGTAAAACCTGTTTTTCGGTGTACTTGCCATATCAAGCTAAAGAGAACAACTTAGGAAAGCCAGTAAATGTGTAAAGTTTGGATTGTAGATGACGATTCCTCTATTCGGTGGGTACTAGCACGTGCGTTACGGGCTGAGGGCTTTGACGTCAGTGATTATGAAAACGCAGAGCAAGCTTTAGAGGCAATGCAGGAAGACACGCCTGAAGTGCTGATGACTGATATTCGAATGCCCGGTATCAGTGGTCTTGAGTTGGCGAAGCATCTTCATCAAAGTAAGCCAGAAATTCCCGTCATCATTATGACCGCGCATACAGACTTAGATAGTGCTTTGGCATCGTATGAAAGTGGTGCATTTGAATACTTACCAAAGCCCTTTGATTTAGATGAAGCCGTCCGATTAGTTCAGCGAGCGGTTGAACCGAGCCAAGATCTAAACGAGGTATTTGAAGACGATCAATCCGAGGTCACCATTATTGGTGAGGCCCCTGCGATGCAGGAAGTCTTCCGCGCCATTGGTCGTCTAGCTAAGTCGAATATTAATGTGATGGTGTGTGGTCAATCGGGCACTGGTAAAGAACTGGTTGCGAACGCATTGCATCATCATAGTCCGCGTGCGGCAAAACCATTTGTTGCAATCAATATTGCAGCCATTCCTGCCGAACTATTGGAGTCAGAGTTGTTCGGTCACGAAAAGGGCGCTTTTACAGGCGCTCAAGCTCAACGTAAGGGGCGATTTGAGCAGGCAGACGGCGGTACCTTGTTCCTTGATGAAATTGGCGAAATGAGTGCGGATCTCCAAACCAGACTGCTGCGAGTTCTCTCTGACAAACGCTTTTACAGGGTGGGTGGTCGTGATCTTGTGTCTGTCGACGTGAGAGTTTTAGCTGCTACCAACCGAGATTTAGAGAAGCAGGTTGCCAAGGGTCATTTTAGAGAAGATTTATATCATCGCTTGAATGTGATCCGAATCGATATTCCATCATTAAAAGAGCGCTCAGAGGACATACCTCTATTAGCCAGAAGATTTTTGCGCATGAGCTCTGAGGAGCTTGAAGTGGAGATGAAAATTTTAGCTGATGACGCTATTGATAAAATGATGGCTTACGATTGGCCTGGAAATGTTAGGCAGCTTGAAAATATATGTCGCTGGATAACCGTAATGGCTCCGGCGACAATAGTCAGCGCAGAGGATCTACCTAAAGAGTTGAGCGAAGAAATACCGCTGGAAGAGAATCGCGTCAGCGGCAGTTGGGAGGTTGGGCTTGCAGCCTCTGTTAAGCAACAGTTGCATATGGGTAAGGAGGACGTCCTAGGCGATTTTGTGGCTAAATTTGAAAGTACCTTACTTTCGGTAGCATTGGAGCACACAAACGGGCATCGCCAACAAGCTGCTAAGGTACTTGGTTGGGGGCGAAATACCCTAACTAGGAAGCTTAAGGAACTGGGTTTGGATTAACAAACCATGGCCAAATTAGACCTAACAATTTTTGTTCCAGATTGCACACTGTATAATACCCAAAACAAATTTTGCTGGGGCTAGACTCGAGCTGACAATAATAACAATAAAGAATCACTGTCTATGAAGCAACTAATCGTTTTTTTTATTATCGGCGTCATTGCACTTTGCTCCCCAGGCGCGAGCGCTCAAACCAACTACATCACCGACAATGTGGAAATTATGATGCGTTCGGGACCTAGCTCCAAGAACAAGATCATTAAGATATTAGAAAGTGGTGATAGGGTAACCATTATAAATAATGATGTGGGGAATGGTCATAGTGAGGTGAAATCTTCATCTGGGGCTATCGGTTATGTGCTAACTCGATATCTGAGTGAGACACCTTCGGCTAGAAACCAAGTAAAGCGATTGCAATCTCAGTTAAATCAACTCAGAGCTAAGCCAGGCGAATTACAAGCATTGCTGGCTAACGCACAAGACGATAATCAAGCGTTGATTGCTCAAAATACCAGCCTTACAGCGAAGCTGAAAAACATAACAGAGGAATTAGACAACATCAAAAGAGTGTCTTCAGATGCGGTCAACATTGCTAATAAAAATTCTAAATTAGAAACTGAGGTCCAGCAGCTCTTATTGCAGCTAGATGATATTCGTATCCAAAATAAATCTTTGAAAGACCAAAGTGAGCAACAATGGTTCATGCTTGGTGTCGGCGCTATTGTGTTAGGTTTGTTTCTAGGTTGGCTATTATCTAAACGAAGTGGATCACGCAGACAATCATGGGGCTCCTGAGTCTCGGGGCTGTCTTTGGACTTCCAGTTGAAGTGTTAATCTAACTGTTCTACCTTTGCCCCCCTGGTAGACAACATTTTCAACAAGCTGTGTTCACCGCCAAGATGAAGAGCGCCAACTAAGATTAATTCGGTTGCTTGTGAAGCTAACATCTTTTCTATCGATGGAACCCAATTCTTGTTGCGCTGTATTAGCAACGCATCATAAAGTTCTGGAGAACTAGCCAGAATTTGATCTATTGCTAATGCTTCTAATCCCCGCATATCCCCATCGCGCCATAGCTTGAGTAATTCAGGCCATTTCTCTGGCAAGTTTTTAATGTCTTGTAATGTGCTTTTTACCATGACATTAGCGTCAACCTCGTTCATTTTTTCAAGGGCCGCTAATTGCGCTTCTAGTGTCTCTAGCCAGGAGATCGTTTTCCCAGTCGAGATAGCTTTTTGATTGAAAAACGTCTCAACCCCGCTTTCACTCGATATGCCCATTTTTTGGAGCTCTAATGTCAGGAGAGTTAAATTAAAGCCAGCGGGTGTCATTGGTTTAAACATCGACATTGGTAAGCCGCGCGCTTCCATGAATGCTGTCAGCTCCCCTCGAGTTTTTGGATCCAATCTGCTCTCCAGACTTTCTCCGTTTTGACTCAGAATAATCGGCACCATTGCCATTTGGGTAGCCAAGTCGTTTAGCTTAGATATGTCGGTTTCGAAAACAATTTCGTCTGCCTGATCGAACGCTAAATCAAATGCCTCGGGTAAGGGGTAGTCTTTGTCAGCTAGCAAATGAATTGTGCCGCCTATGAACAAATGAGTATCCGCTTTTGAAACTTTCCAGACAGGCGACTTGGCGACAGCCTCGTCACTTAGAGTGATTAACGCAGCGACGAATAAAATAATAAATTTTATATTTTTCAATATGAATGTCTTAGGGTCTGGAACTTAACGCATCGAGTTTCTGCAGCGTTTTTTGATCACTTAGTTAATTTGTTTTACCGGGATCGCTGCCATCTGAACATTATTTTCTTTAAATACTTCGATCAGATTTTCTAAGACCGTTGATCTTAAGGTGGTACGTTTTGTCACCTCTTCCAATCGATACCTAGCTTCATATAACACACCAGAGAGTATATGACCCTGTTCATCGTCCCAAATAGACCGAACCACAACCGTGGTAGATCCTTCAATGATTCCGTCTATCTTTTCTATAGCGTTTATAGTGATTTCGCGAATCAGCGCGGGTGAGGAGTCGAAATCAGCTTGAAATCGAATCCGTGCTCGTACGGGCTGAGGATCCATTGAAAAATTTTTAATGGTTGAGGTCGCGAGAGCCGAATTAGGGTAATTGACGATAACCCCGTCGGTGTTTCGAATAGTTGTTCGTCGCAGACCAATATCCACAACATCACCCCAGCCTCCCCAATGCTTACCGATTTTGTCGATGATTATTCGGTCGCCTATTCTAATCGGACGGTCGGCAATCAGGAATATCCCTGCCAAAATATCGGCTAAAGTTTCTTTGGCAGCAAGACCGATAGCGATGCCTGCGATTCCCGCACTGGCCAAAACGGGCCCAATTTGGATACCGTTTATTTTCAATACCCAAATCAAGCCAACAAATAAAGCGGCCAACCAGAGAAACTGCTTTATAAAATGTATGAGCCTGTCGTCAAAATCGTTCTCAGTTGCAGCTGCTATTTTTTCCAGTCGTCTTATGAGCACAAAGCGGGCGATGTAAAACACGAAAAGAGTCGCAACAATAGCCCCCGTGGTTTGGCCCAAAACAGAAAGTGACTGCCAAAAAGCTGAAAATTGGCTCGCGAGTTGATTGTATTGATCTATCATAATTTGCCTTTCTAATTGACGAAGTAGTTTAACCTGATCGATAGATTAAAGTCGAAGCCATTAATCGTAGGCTTCTTAATTTGTTAATCTGTTTAAGCTACACTGACAATCATCACATTTTGGATCATGAGACTCAGTAAATGGAATATTTAAATGTAGGTTTTCGGCTTTTAGCCATATCGCAGATAGGTCTATTTGCTCTATTCGTCGTATTTTCTAATAATCCCACTCGGCTAAAAATTGTTTGTTCAGTGTTAATGCTAGGAGTGATTTCGTATTCTGGCATGCCGGTTATTGAGGCCAATACACCGTATTATGCCAATTTAAGTTTTTTGTGGTTCTTTGCCGCAATCGTACCCAGCTCACTGCTGTTATTTGTCTTCTTCATCTTTGAGGAGCAGTCTGAGCTACCTCATTGGATGCTAGCATTGATAGTGTTCTCCGTAGTGGGTTCTCTATATTTTCATTTTGCTAGCGTAGGACTGCCTGGCTCGCCATTATGGTTGCAACTACTAAAGGGTCTTATCACGATGATTGCGATTGGCGTGGTCTGGCTCGGTCGTGAACACGATTTAGTTGAGTTACGCGTAAAGGTAAGAACAATCTGCGTTCTATTCTTGGCAATTGAAACCTTAATAATAATATTTGTCGAAGTCATAACTGACTTCAATCCGCCGCTTCTAATAGACACCTTTACTCATGGATGTATTTTTATTTTTACGCTGGCCGTTAACTTTTTTTACTCTAGGCTTAACCCCGAGAGCCAATTGATGCGCCCCGCCGTAGCAGCCAGTGTTACCGCCGAGCAGGCGCAAGATCCGATCATCGTTGAATTACTCACCAAAATGAAAGATCAGCGCCTCTATGCAGATCATGATCTTCGAGTTGGTACGCTAGCAGAAATGCTGCGAACGCCAGAATACAAACTGCGGCAAAAGATCAATCAAGAATTGGGTTATCGCAATTTCAACCAGTTCGTAAATCATTATCGAATAGAAGAGGCTGGTGTGAAGCTTCGAGAAGACAACAGAACGCCGGTTTTGACGATAGCGTTAGATGTTGGTTTTCGCTCCATATCATCATTCAATACTGCATTTCAGGCTCATTTTGGATTAAGCCCAACCAAATATAGAGCCGAGACAAGTTAAATTCTGTGGAGTCTGATGCGATATTCGTTTTGAAAGCCAGATGAGTGGCGTGAGGGTTTTGTGAAACTTTTAAATTATGCTTTCGAATAATTTAAAAACGAGCCGAATTTCGAAATTCGGTTGGTATTCTGACTTATTCGAAAGAGATTATATTCCAAAATAAGTGAAATAGAGACAAGCCGAACGAACCCAATAACGTAAGGCAACAAACTCTATTCACTCACTTTTAGGAATCTTTTCATGAAAAATTTAATTAAATCAGTATTGGTAGTTGCCGCTGTTTCTCTATCGTTTAACGCCTCGGCAGAAAATAAAACTGATGCCGATAACCTAGCCGATTGTAAACAGTCAGTGCGCACACAATTTGACGACGTTAGCAAAATCAAAGTAGCTAGCATCAACTCGCGAAGAAATCTGTTCAAAGCTAAGTTGCGAGTAACCTCAAAGGGCGAACGTGCGATGGTGGCATGTGAAATTCGTGGTGAAGAGCCTGTTGCTCTTAGTTGTTTGAAAGGCGCTGCCTGCGAAGCGAGTACTATTGCATCGAACTAATCCACTTGGGGACTTGACCTAATTTACTACTGGCCCTCCTCGGCCATTTTGCCAGAGCTGAAAAAGCTCTGGCTTTTTTATGCCCATGGAAGGGCGGTATAGCGCGGTCGCATGGAAGCGAAGGAGCGCATATGCCCATGGAAGGGCGGACCGACTTTTGCTCCATGCAAAGTCGGCATACACTTCATCCGTGAAGCTAACCGACTTTTGCTCCATGCAAAGTCGGCATACACTTCATCCGTGAAGCTAACCGACTTTTGCTCCATGCAAAGTCGGCATAC
>JAKVBA010000069.1 GCA_022447525.1 Gammaproteobacteria bacterium | reverse complement strand
CTTGCCACAGCGGCTCAGTTTAACTTTCCAAGCCATTTTCTTATCACTGTCATATTTTATGGAATCAGGTGCGCAGATAAATCAAATTGTCTGGTGACCGAACCAACTATCTCGCCTGCATTGCCCTCTCCTCTTTGACACAGTATATTGCTTGCTCAAATAATGACTTATCGAGGAGCAAATGAAACTAAAACTACTCTGCGCATTTTTAATTTCATCTCTACTGAGCTCATGTGAGCAAGATAAAGGAAGACTGTTAACTCATATAGCTGAAAACAAGAGCGAGGAATCTAAATCAAATGATCCCGTCAAGCTAGCCGACAGCACGACTGATTTGGCAAGCCAACCTAAGCTATACGTCAACGCTAAAGTGTACACCGTAAACGCTGAACAACCTGAAGCGACCGCATTTGCGGTTAAAAACGGTAAGTTTTCTGCTGTTGGGTCCAGTCAAGAAATCATAGCTAAATACCCCGATGCTGAGCTCGAGGACCTTGGGGGTATGACGGTGGTGCCAGGCTTTATTGATGCTCACGGTCATATACTCGGGCTAGGGCTTAGCTTGAGTTACGCTAACCTAGTAGGCGCTCAGAACCTTAACGAAATCGTAGAGCGGCTTCAGCTAGCATCAGAACAACTTGACTCTGATGATTGGCTTTTAGGCCGTGGTTGGGATCAGAACGACTGGCCGGTAAAAGAACTGCCAACCAGAGCTGATCTCGATGCAGCATTCCCAGATAGACCAGTTTGGTTGGAACGCATCGATGGTCACGCAGGATGGGCTAATTCTGCAGCTCTTGAACTTGTTGAAAAGGACCTAAATGGAACTTGGCAAGTATCAGGAGGAGAAATCATTAGAGACTCCGAGGGTCAAGCGACTGGTGTTTTTATCGACAAAGCTGCAGACTTGGTTGGGAGTCAGGTTCCGGTCATATCCGAAAAACAAATTCTCAACGCACTCAAGAAAGCCATGAGCAAGACCGCGTCTGTGGGGTTGACCGGAGTGCACGATGCAGGAACCTCATTGCAAACTTGGCAATTGCTCCAACAACTAAAAAAAGAAGACCAATTGGCGATTCGTATTTACGCTATGGCTGACGGTGCCAGCGATATGCTTGAATATTTGTGCCAGCAAGGAATACAAATAGATACAAATGCTTGGTTAACAGCACGCTCAATAAAACTGTACAGTGATGGTGCGTTAGGCTCGCGTGGTGCGGCATTGATTGAGGACTATACCGATGATCCTGGCAATCGGGGCTTGCTGATTGAGCCTGAAGAGGTTTTAAATCGATATGCGAGACAAGCCGCCGACTGTGGACTGCAAGTAAACATCCACGCCATCGGTGACCGAGGCAATAGAGTAACGTTGGAAGCCTTGGAGTTGGCTACACAATCTACCCAAGATCCAGGCAGACATAGAATTGAACACTCACAAGTCGTACAACAGAGTGACTTTGATAAATTTAAACGCTTAGAGCTTATTGCATCAGTACAACCGACTCATGCAACAAGCGATATGTATTGGGCTGAAAAGCGAGTCGGCCCGGAACGAATTAAGGGCGCGTACGCATGGCAACAATTCAGAGCACTCGGTATCCCATTGGCGCTTGGATCTGACTTTCCTGTGGAACTGCCAGATCCTCTGCATGGCTTTTACGCCGCTATTTCTCGACAAGATCATGACGGTTGGCCACAAGATGGGTGGTATGCGGAGCAGAGCCTTAGTCGTGAAGAGGCTCTTTATGGCTTCACTATGGGTGCAGCTTATGCGGCCTTTCAAGAGAACGACTTGGGATCAATAGAGGTAGGGAAATTTGCTGATTTTACTGTGTTGTCAAAGGACATCATGACAGTTGAAAAAATCGATGTGCTCAAAACCAGAATTCTTGGCACTTACATTCATGGTGAATCGGTTTATCAGATAACCGATTAGGCTCAAATAGAGAAAACAAGGCAGCAACTTTGTATTACCAAGATAGTAAAAAAGTTGCCGCCTTGATATTTCAATACTCTCCGAGTCAAAACGATCTTAGTGCTCCTTAATTGATACATTACCGCCGCTGGTCCTGAGTTTTAACAGAGGACCGCCATCGTTGATCTCTCCCTTAATTTTGGTTTTTTTCACGGTACCATCGACGTTGAAATCACTTCTTACTCGTCCCCCACTGGTGCTGGCATCAATGTCTACCTTTATCTCTGTTGGCAGGTATGCAGCGATACTTCCACCTGAAGTAGACAATACGCTGTCTTGAGTAATCTGCTCTGAGAATTTAACTTTAATGCTACCACCAGAAGTCCTGCCCTTTATGTTGCCAGCGACGTCCTCCACACGAATAGATCCGCCTGACGTTTTGACGTCCACATCTCCACGCACATCCGAGATTATTATAGAACCGCCAGACGTTTTAGCGTCGATTTCACCGATTAAATCTTGAACTGAGATGGAGCCGCCGCCAGTTTCTAATCTAAGATCATACTCTTTTGGAACTGTAACAATGAAGTTAACTCGAAGGCTGTTGCTACCCCAACCTATTGATTTTCTATCGCCTTTAACGCTGACGTCTTTGCCACTTTGCTCAGAGCTGATTTTAAAATCGTCTGCGTCTCCTCCTTTGATTGAGACTTTTAATTCTACAATAGGTTTAGTGTGAGTGCCGATCTCTACACTACCCGCATCCGAGTCTAAATATAGCGAGCCGCCATTCTTAACCTCAAACTCTTTTTCAAACAGTTCTTCATCAGCCTGAGCAACTCCCAAAAGAAATAGGAAGACAATTATCGATAAAGGGATGAACTTATTTTTCTGCATAGTTTTATCTCATTTTTGAAAGTTATCACCAATTAGACGTATAAAGCTCAAAAAGGGTTTACAAGACAGTTGATCAGTAAATTAGCCGCTCAACTAGTAAAAATCCATTCAATCATTCACCGATGACTGTGACCACAACATTTCGTCTATGAGGTCTATATCTATGCTCATATAAAAAAAGACCTTGCCAAGTACCAAGATTTAGATGTCCATCGGTTATGGGCAAACTAACATCGTTACTAGTCAAAATAGACCTTATGTGAGCGGGCATATCATCGTCACCCTCATAATCATGCTGATATCTAGGGTCGCCATCTGGTGCGATATTGGCGAGAATCATTTCCAAATCGACCAGAACGGTTGGGTCGGCATTCTCACACAACATCATTGAAGCACTGGTGTGCTGCAAAAATATATGTGCGACACCACTTTTTACTCGGCTATCCAGCAACCTCGAATTAATGGAGTTTGATATATCGAGCGCCCCTCTGCCGGAGGTTTCAAATTGCAGACTAAATTGATCGATTGCCATAATTTCATTTTCCTCGGTTTTGATTAGCGCGCTAATTATCCCTGAGTCGAATTCAGATTACATTTATTTTAAACATCTTGACGATCTGGGATTACAAGCGTAATCTTATTACCGATTACAGATGTAATCTATTATTGAATTGGGATACACAGTATGACTAATCGAGTGAGTGACTCAGAAAAAATTGTATTGGAAACTCTGTGGCAGGAGTCTCCTTTAAGCAGCCAAGAAGTTGTAGAAAAATTGACGCATCACGACTGGAATGAAAAGACGGTCAAAACCTTTTTGAACCGCCTTGTAAAAAAAGACATTGTTTCTTTTGAAAAACAGGGACGTCGTTACTTGTACTCTCCTAAAGTGGACAGAGCTGAAATACTTAGCGAAGAAAGTAGCGGTTTTTTAAAGAGAGTATTTCAAGGGGATATGAAAGCACTCCTATCCACTTTTGTTGAGAATAAACAACTCTCAACGAAGGAGTTAGATTACTTAAGAAAGCTATTGGATGAAGAAAAATGATCAATGGCGCCCTAACAACTGCTGTTGAGTTCAACCTTGAACTCAGTATGCTTATCATCACGATATTGCTGGCGAGGTGGCTACTCAAGCGTCTCGCCAAGCTTTACAACCTATACTGGCTTTGGCTCGCATTACCACTCGCTCCTTTAATAGCAATTGCCAGCAGCCAGATTCCGCTTCAACAGCGAGCGGCAATTGTGGAGCGGCTCACCGCAATTCAATCAATAACAGAGACAGATTCCAAACTAAAAGAAACCTTAAGTCTTGACGATCAAAGCCAATACACAATTAGTACGGATCTGATTAACGCCAGGACCCCTTCATACGAATCCAAGGAAATATTTGGCTCAGTTCTCGGACTAATTTGGTTGTTGGGTATTGCTCTTGCTAGCCTAAGATTGTTGCATCAGCACTTAACATTGCGGCGCACCCTAAACCGATCTCACCAGGTTTTAGCTTGGAAACCGCAATCAAAATTTGATGTTGTTGGCGTGTCGCTTGCCGATTTTTCACCTGCGGTTTACGGTTTTTTTAAACCAACGATTTACTTTCCAACTAATTTATCAAACCAACTCAGCGAAAAACAGCTCTCGCTCATTTTGCAACATGAAGAAAAGCATATTGAGCAAGGTCATCTGTGGTTAAACCTAGCCTGGGACCTATTAGTTTGCATCAATTGGTGTAACCCTCTCGTTTACATTGCAAGACGCCACTTTCGTCATGATCAAGAATTATTCTGTGATTATCTCGTATTAAAGAATCAACAGTTGCCCAGCCAAAAAGCGTATGGGCATGCTTTGATATCGACCGTTTCTGCCACTCACTCGGTCAGCCTACTGTGTTCCTGGAAAATGTTTGACCAATTAGAGGAACGAATTATGAATATTAAATCTAACCACCGAAAAAAGACCTTTGGTTTACTTTCTTTAGCAATAGCGGGTGTGCTCTCACTCAGCTCTCTTTACGCTATTGCCTATGCTGATCAATCGTCGTCGGAATCAAACGATACGGAGTTTAAAAGTCAAAAACTAGAGAAAAAGACCAGCACTATTAGCATCATAAACATCGATAATGCTGGGGATAAAGAGATCACTATCAAAACAGATGGTAAAACCTTTCGAATAGTGGGTAATGAACGCTTTATCGAAGAAAACGGCAATAAACGAGAATTAACCAAGCAAGAAGCCGATCAACTCGACGTATTATTACGCCAGAGTGAAGAGTACGCTAAGGCTGCCGGTGACAAAAAAAGAGGTATCTTTGACAACAAGCACGTATTCTCGTTCTCATTCGATACTGACGAGGAAATCGATTGGTCTGAAATTGAAAACAAGATTGAACAAGCTCATGAACGCGGAGGAATCAAGACGGACTCAGCTGACTTCTTCGAGTTTGACATAGATGACATAGATATCGATTTTATTGAGATTGAAAAACAAATCGAAAAAGCACGTCGTTGGAAAGACGTAAGCGTCTTTTCACTAGACCAAATCAGATCAACAGATAAACGAATCGAAAGAGCATTAAAAAAAGCTGAAGAATCTAAAAATCTGAAGATTAAGAAAGCACGCAAACAACTAGAGGCGGCTCAAAAGGAACTCGCTGAGCGCCGCGAAGCGATGGAAAAACAACGAAAAGAGGCGTTAAAAAAACTAGCAACGCTTGAGCAGCTATCTAAACAGATTTAAGCAAACTAGCAGAGATTGGGTACAGTCAAGATTACATGTGCCCAATTTTTGATTAAGATGTTTGCGATCATCAACACAATGGTTAGTGAGCACGCAAATAAAACTCAACGGCGCTTTTTTCGATGGGTAAATTCTGCGGGCTTAACAAAGCGCCATTCGCCCTCAGCCAATTGACCTAACCTGAGCTCACCGACTCGAACACGTTTAAGACCGACTACTTGTAAACCCACAGCCTCACACATCCTTCGAATCTGGCGTTTTTTGCCCTCTCGCAATACCATCTGCAACTGTTCGGGATTTAACTGTCTGACCTTAGCTGGTTTCAGCGGTTTACCATCGAGCTTTAATCCGTGAGCCAGCTTATTGATTCTCTCAGGGTTGATATCACCACGAACTCGAACTAAATATTCTTTTTCAAGCTCGGTATTTTCACCAATAAGCTGTTTTGCTACGCGCCCATCTTGGGTCAATACCAGTAAGCCTTGCGAGTCAATGTCAAGCCTACCTGCAGGCGCAAGACCGTTGAAGTGACTGCCTCTCAATTTGAGTTTTGTCTGATCAGTTTTTGAATGTGTTTGCTCACAAATCAGTCGCACCGCTGGGATATAACCATCTTCTGCTTGACCAGAAACGTAACCTACAGGTTTGTTTATCATGATCGTCACACGTTCGTTTTGGATAGCTTCTGCTCGCTCCGTCAGCTCGATTTTCACACTTTCGGGAAACTTGACCCCAAGCGTTTTAACGCGCTCGCCATCTACGATCACTAGTCCCTGTTCTATCAAACGATCGGCTTCTCGGCGCGAGCATAATCCGCGCTGAGACATTAGTTTCGAAAGTCTTATTAGTTCTGTCACAGAGGCGTAAACTATTCTAACCAGCCAACTTTTCCGCCAAGCCAATATAGCCAGCTGGCGTGAGTGTTTTAAGTTCAGCTTTAACATCAGCTGGTAAATCAAGTGACTCAACGAACCCTTCCAAAGCAGCTTGATCGATGCCATCTTTGCCCCGCGTAAGGGCCTTTAACTTTTCATATGGCTCCGGGATATCATAACGTCGCATTACCGTTTGGATGGCCTCGCCGAGAACCGCCCAATTGTTGTCCAGATCGGTTTGCAGTGCAGTTTCGTTAACGGCCAACTTACCAATTCCCTTTAACGTTGCGGCACAAGCCAACATGGTATAACCAAATCCAACACCGATATTTCTGAGAACGGTAGAATCAGTTAAATCGCGCTGCCACCGGCTTACTGGTAGCTTTGAGGCCAGATGATCAAACATCGCATTGGCTAGACCTAAATTACCTTCAGAGTTTTCAAAATCAATCGGATTAACTTTGTGTGGCATGGTTGAGGAACCGACCTCCCCTGCAACAACTTTCTGTTTGAAATACCCGATTGAAATATAACTCCAGATATCACGATCAAAGTCTAGCAGGATGGTATTGAATCTGGCCACTGCATGAAACAGTTCAGCCATGTAGTCATGTGGTTCGATTTGGGTGGTCAATGGATTCCATGTTAGTCCCAAAGACTCAACAAAACCTTGTGAGAATACTTCCCAATTTACCTCAGGGTATGCAGCCACATGAGCGTTGTAGTTTCCCGTCGCCCCATTTATTTTACCCAGAATCTCTATTGCTTCTATCTGTTTAAGTTGACGCTCCAGACGAGCGACCACGTTACGCATCTCTTTGCCTAAAGTGGTTGGTGAGGCAGGTTGACCGTGCGTTCGTGCCAGCATTGGGAGACTCGCATTCTCTGCAGCAAGCGCCTCGATAGCTTTGATAACTTTTTTAAACGTCGGCACTACAACAATCGCTCGAGCATCTTGCAGCATTAGCGCATAAGACAAGTTGTTAATGTCTTCGGAGGTGCACGCGAAATGAAAAAATTCGCTGACCGCTTTAACTTCCTCTATCGATTCGGTGCTTTGCTTTAAAAAATATTCAACCGCCTTTACATCATGATTAGTAGTCGCCTCAATTTGCTTAACAGTTTCAGCGTCAGCGACGGAAAATTTGTCGATAATCGCTTCAAGTGCGGCATTAGTCTCACTACAGAAAGTGGGAACCTCAGGTATATTTTGCTCTGAAGACAAAGCTTGCAGCCAACGCACCTCCACCAAACAGCGATATTTGATCAGTCCGTACTCACTAAATATGGGACGTAAATCGGCAATTTTGCTGCCATATCGCCCATCTAATGGGGTTAACGCAGTGGTTTCAGTAAGCGGAAAATCAATCATGACGGTTTAATTAGTGCCCATCAAGTGAGCATGAAAGTGTGACTAAATTCGGTGGCGAATGTTACCATAAAGCTCTTTTTTGCTCTTGGTTTTACAGCTTAAATATGACTTTTAATTGGGCCCGTTACACAAAACTCGAGCTGCGCGAGTATTCAACTACTGTATTTAGGCACGGCGGTGGATCGAGGCCCGATGTGTTACTAATCGAAATAGACGGTCATAAAGCCGTGTTGAAAGACCAAGGTGGTGGTGACAAATGGTTTGCACTACTAATCGGCCCATTGCTGAATTGGAGAGAATGCAAAGCGCTTAGAAAGTTATCCGAGGTAGAATGCATTCCAGAGCTGTTAGCAGTCCCAGACAAACGCTCCTTTTTGATGAGCTACCATGAGTCCGAGCAAATCACACGCTTGTCAAAAACGCAGCCAGATTGGCCTGAATTTTTTGATAATTTAGCCAAGGCAATACAACAAATGCACAGCGCAGGCGTGGCCCATAATGATCTACGCAATCCTACTAATACATTAATCACCCCAAATGGCGACCCGATTTTAGTAGATCTAGTCGCTTGTTTCTGTCGAGGTAGTCGATGGAACATCATCAATCATTGGTTATTCGATAAATTTGCAAAAGTAGACCTGTCTGCAATCACCAAGTTAAAACAGAAAATAGCACCCGAATTAATTACTGAACAAGACATCAAACCCGAGGAAATCGCTGGAAAAGCAGGTTTAGCCGCAAAAGGCCTAGGCCAGTGGATACGCAAGCTCTCAAGAAGACTATTTACCTCTTCTAAATAATTTTCATATGGACTCAAATATTACCAAGAAATCCAGTACACGCAGTGACGGTATTGATTACCTGAGAGGCTGGTTGATCGTTTTCGTCATTGTCGGCCACATCGTTTTGGGATCAATCCACAGCAATTGGATTAGGTACAGTATCTATGCCTTTCATATGCCACTATTTATTGGCTTAACGGGTTATCTGATTAACCCCGAGACTCTACGAGGATCAAGTTGGCTAGACTTAGCACGTAATTACTGGTGGAGAATGCTGTTTCCATTTGCGTTCGCTTACGCCTTTTTTACAGGTGTGTTAGTTTGGCATGCTTTTGAAGAGCAAAGAATAACAGTTGGTTTATTGATTTCTTACATCCACACGCCCTACTACCATCTTTGGTTCATCCCAACCATGCTGTTATGGGTGCTTGCGTATCGAGTAACGCTGAAAGTTCGCTTGCCTCTCATGTTAGCAATGCTAATCGCCATGGCTGTAAGTTTGTACTGGGCAAGCGTACCAAAGACAGACCAACACGCGATACTGGGTATGTTAACTAGTAAAAAGGTGTTTTACTTTTTCAGCTTTTTTCTGTTTGGGGCATGGCTTCGATCGGAAAGCTCGATCGCATTCAGGGCAGCGATTGAAAGAGCCAAGTTTCCGCTTGTGCTGGTCTCTCTTACGTTAGCGGGTGTGTACCTAAGCCAAATTGGCAACTCGGCAAACATACTAAAAGGCCCTGCATGGTGGGGATTTAACTGCTTACTTATTGCTATAGCAATCCCGTGGAGCAAAAAGTTAACACTTAATACCAACTGGGTTAATAGCACCATAGTATCGATGGGTAGAATATCGCTACCGATATATTTATGGCACGTACTACCATTGTTTGTGCTGAAAGGCCTTGACGTACATCAATCTCATGTAACAACTTACTACTCGGTAAGTATCTTGACGTCACTGGCCATCACTGCACTTTTAATAAAATGGGAAAACAAGGCAACTTGGTCAAATATGTCGATTTACGGCAGTAAATAGATACCCACACCGTGATGATTCTGGCTAAGTTTACAGACGAGTTTTCTTGTCAAACTTAGTCATCGTCACTTTTTTTAAAGCCAAGATGTGCGATATCTGGTGGAAAAAACATTGCCCAATTCCACTCTAGAAAGAGTCTCACTTTACGGGCTAAAGTCGGCACTTTTAATAGATAAACACCCCGCCACAACATAAAACCAATTAAGCCAGTAAACCGTATCCCGTAAATTTCAGCAACGGGTTTATTGTGCCCAATAGAAGCCAGCATGCCTTGAGGCTGATAACTAAACGGTTTAGTTTCCTTGCCAGATAGTGACGCGACAATATTTTTTGCCAACCGAGAAGCTTGTCGATCCGCAAATTGAGCCGTCGGTGGACTGTAAGACCCACTTTTTAAGTTCGGCACCAAAGCGCAGTCGCCCATGGCCCAAACTCCGTCCACGCCCTCAACAGACATATCTGGTCGTGTGACAATTTTACCCCTTTCTAAAGGCAGGCGTTCATTTCCCATAAACGGGTGAGGTGTGGTGCCAATTGTGCAAATGATCGTCGCGCCCCGAATTAATTCACCACTTTTGAGCGTTACCGCTTCATTATCAATGCGTGTCGCCCTCTCATTTAGCATTACTTTAATGCCTCTCTTTTCAAAGTTTTTATGAGTAACCTCACTGAGCTTTGGGGACAGTTCAGGCAATATTCTATCGTTGCCATGAATCAGAATGATTTGACACTTACTTTTGTCAACATTTTTATAGTATCGCTGAGCGGAACAAAGAAAGTCTTCCAACTCTCCAGCCGTTTCGACACCACTGAAACCACCGCCAAGAATCACAAAAGTGATCAGTTCTTCTCTTCTTTTTTCGTCGGGGTGAATGGTGGCTTGCTCGAGACGCTCTATAATACGGTTTCGTATCACCAGCGCATCGCCAACGGTTTTGAGTGGTAAAGTGTGTTCCCTGAGTCCTGGTAACATGCCAGTGTTGGCTTGCACCCCCGCAGACAAAACAATCTGATCAAATTTTAGACTTCCTTGCTGATCGTTATGATAGAACACAGTTTGTGAGTCATAATCAATACGATCTACTGTCACCATTCTGATTCGCGTTCTTTTCAAAACCAACCTCAAGGGTGCTTGAACATGGCTTGGTAGTACAGATGCGCCAATGACTTCGGGCAGTAGAGGGTTGTATGTAATAAAATTTGTTTTGCTTAGCAAAAAAATATCCCAGTCTTCGGGCATTGATTTTTCTAATTTTTTAGCGAGCTTTAATCCTGCGAAGCCACCACCCACAATAACCAGATTTTTCATTGCTATTTCCTCATTTAGACCTTCTTAATTAGTTTAAATGAACTGCGTAAGGCTCAAAATCTTGCACTGAATATTTAAATAGTATGACGAGCCCTATTAATTGACTTGGATTTAGAATTGCTATGTTACGAATATCGTTTGTAGCGAAACACTCAAACTTTGGGTTAATGCCTCCCAAAACAACTTGATGAGCAGCCAAAGTTTAAGCGCAAACTGATCAGGGGCATGTCTTGAGAAAGTCAGATACTGGTGTCCGTATTTATCCAGTGCTGATTCACTAGATTAGCGAGGTTGGAGAAAATAAAAAGCATACTTTGTCCTTAAACCGGCGAATGGAATCCATAGGGGTTAGTCTCGTTACTTACCCGTTTGCCACTTATGGTCGTTATGTCATTGGGCCCCAACGACCTCGTTGCATCAGCACACCTGTAAGTAAAGACAGCAGTCAATGTGACGACGACTACCTTTCTTCCCCGCGGGGAATCAACAAGATAATCTGTGATCAAGGTATTACCGAAGACGCAGCTTCGTTCTTGCTGACCGGCAGAGAGAGGGTTCTATTTTTCGATCTTATTTATCAATATTGACAAGACTTCCAGAGCTCTCATAAACAATATCAAAGACCTAGCGACTGCACCAAATGGCGCCAAAAATAGTGGTCAAGCAACATTACAGCGAACAAATACATTAAGTACATTATCGAGTAATAGAATGTTTTCTTGGATAGCTCATCAGAGTAGTTTCGATAGAGCTTAACAACGTAAAACATAAACCTAGCGTTTAGATAGACAGCTCCGAGCAAATAAATGCCGCCAAACATATGAATCGTAAATGGCAAAAGTGTGACCGCGACGAGAATATATGTGTAAAGCAAGATCTGTAGCTTAGTGAACTCCTCTCCATGCGTCACTGGCAACATAGGTACCCCAGCCTCCGCGTATTCCTCCCTTCGATATAAGGCCAGAGCCCAAAAATGCGGAGGTGTCCACGCAAAAATGATCAAGAATAGCAAACATCCCTCTGGGGTAATCGCATTCGTCATCGCCGTCCAACCAAGTAATGGCGGAGCAGCACCAGCGGCACCACCGATAACAATATTTTGTGGAGTCGCTGGCTTTAAAAACACAGTATAAATTACCCCGTACCCAACCATCGAAACAAAGGTTAGGATGGCCGTCAATTTGTTGACCCAAACCACCAGAATTGTCATGCCTGCAACACAAAGTAAAATAGCGAACACCACGGCGTGCCATACACTCAAACCACCCGTTGCAAGTGGCCGATTTTGTGTTCTGGCCATGATTGCATCGGCACGCATATCGATAATCTGATTCATAGCTGCTCCGGAGGAAGCAGCCAAGCCGATGCCCAATGATGCCAGAGTCATAGTGATAAAATTTGGCAGGCCGGGCTCGGCTAGAAACATCCCAACTATTGCGGTAAATACGATCAGCATGACCACTCTTGGTTTGGTCAGATCGTAGTATTGCTGAATAGCAGAGCTTAGTGATTCTTGATTTGACATAGTATTGCCGCCAGCGTGCTTTATCGTCTGGCTTTTAAGAGCCGTTTAAGATCTTTGTTAACCAATTTATAGTCAGCGTCACTCGGATATGAAATCATCAACAACCCCTTAGAATCGACCACATAGAACCGTGATTTTTGTTCATCTTGCGTATCGCTTGCCACCTGAAACTGTTTTTCCCAATTCGACAAGTCATCAGTCTTAGCTTTGTACAGATCTAACGGTTGATATTTAGCAGCCAGGTCTTTTGCCTTTTCATCATCCATACCCGCATAAATAACAACGGTTCTCAAACGCTCCAGATGTTTTCCCTGCATTGCTCGCAGCTGTCTCGCGTTTAACACGCTTTTCTCACATTCTTCAGTACATTGTCCGTTCGCTATCACCAAAAACGCCCACAAATCTTCGGACTTGTACCGAGCAAATTCTGTGACTCCATCTTTGCCTTCTATCTGCAAAGGGGTGATTTCTGGCGCTGGCGTGTAAAGATCACCATAGTTATTAAACTTGGTAGGCTTGTAAAGAAATGCGCCTGCAATTGGAGCGAGGAATACCACGAGCACAGCGATGAGCTGCACACGGTTCCAAAACAGTGTGTTCGCATCGAGTTTCGACTTTTCAAGTTGTTCTGTCATTTTTCTCCAGAGACTAATCCTATGTTACCAATCGAGATTGCCAAATTTAAAATCAGGAATCGCTTACTTTTTTAGAACGCAAACTACGCACCAACAACACCAAACAGGCTACAAAAAAAGCCAATGACATGGAGAACCACTGGAATGCATATGCGTTATGCTTAGCCACCCATTTATCATTTATCTCTTGCCACTTCACGACTAGATCTTCGGTGCCG
>JAKVBA010000068.1 GCA_022447525.1 Gammaproteobacteria bacterium | reverse complement strand
ATATCGGCTGACAACTCACTACGTTCTGGTGCTGATTTGAAAACACCTTTGCGAGCACCAGTGTCTACAGACACCCAGTCTGGAAGACCAATTTGCTCAGCGATTTCCAAAGCAGATCCAATTCGAAGTTGTTTTTTAGCTTTGTCACGAACTTCGATTTCATCACCGGCTTTCACATGGAAAGATGGGATGTTCACAATCTTGCCGTTAACTTTGATTGATTTGTGGCTAACCAGCTGACGAGCTTCTGCACGGGTTACAGCAAAACCCATACGGTAAACTACGTTATCCAAGCGAGACTCCAAAAGAGTCAAAAGGTTTTCACCAGTTGAACCTTTCACACGAGCTGCTTCTGCATAGTAAGAGCGGAATTTTTTCTCTAGTACACCATACATACGACGTAACTTTTGCTTCTCACGGAGCTGAGTACCGTATACCGATGTACGTGGACGACGTGCGTTAGCACTTTGGCCTGGTATTTTGTCAATCTTACATTTTGACTCTAACGAACGAGCGGGGCTTTTAAGGAACAAGTCCGTGCCTTCACGACGCGCTAGCTTACAGGTTGGGCCTATATATCTTGCCATTGTCTTATCTCTTTAGTCTTTTAATGTTGCTCTCAACTTAAGTGACTTTTCTTATGCTGACTAAGCAGCGAACTGAGCGCCCGCGGCCTTTTTTGCGTCAGCAAAAAAACTTAAATTGAACGGGTTATACGCGACGCTTCTTAGAAGGGCGACAACCATTATGTGGGATAGGTGTTACATCAGTAATTTGAGTAACTTCGAATCCGCAGTTATTCAAAGCACGAACCGCTGATTCACGACCTGGGCCAGGGCCCTTCACGCGAACTTCCAAGTTCTTCATGCCGAATTCTTGTGCCATCTTACCGCAACGATCCGCTGCAACCTGAGCTGCAAAAGGCGTACTCTTACGAGAACCACGGAAGCCTGAACCACCTGCAGTAGTCCAGCACAAAGCGTTACCGTGACGGTCACTAATTGTGATGATGGTGTTGTTAAATGAAGCTTGGATGTGCGCGATGCCATCGACTATATGCTTTTTAACTTTCTTTTTACTTTTTGACTGTTTAGCCATAATTAAACTCTCAATACAAAAACAGGTCTTTTATAGTCCCAAGTCTCACAAAATAGAGCGAGACAATAAAAGCTGGCGCTTAGCGCTTGATTGGTTTACGCGGTCCTTTACGGGTGCGCGCATTTGTTTTGGTGCGTTGACCGCGCAAAGGCAGGCCACGACGATGACGAAGGCCTCTGAAACATCCAAGATCCATCAAACGCTTGATGTTCATAGATACTTCACGACGTAGATCACCCTCTACTTCGAATTTTGCTACTTCAGCGCGAAGTTTTTCTGCGTCTGGTTCAGAAAGCTCATGCACTTTAGTAGTGCGTTCAATACCAGCCGCGTCACAAATCGCTTGTGAGCGTGTTTTACCGATACCGTAGATCGACGTCAAAGCGATCTCGATATGTTTGTGTGATGGTAGGTTAATACCTGCAATACGTGCCACTGTGTGTCTCCGATGCTTGATTACTTAAAAATTAATGCCCCTACCACCCGAGGCTATGTTTTAAACCGCTTTTCGGCTTAAATCCTCAGGAAAAAGGCACCAATAGTGTCTCAGGTACTCAAACGAGCCCCGAAAGGCGCGCAAGAATACTCTATTTCTAGCTTTTTAATCAACCAATAAAGGCATGAAAATAATAAAAAGCTCGATACTCTAGCCGAATTACCAACAAAGCAATAATTCTGCTGTTCTTTATCTCCTACCCCTGTAAAAGAGACAGAAAAACCATACTTAAACTAATTCTATAATTTGCATTTCATCGGTTGAGATTTTGTTCTCGATCGAGGCGCAATTGCGCGGAGAATGTGAGCGTGTCTGAGCCTTCAGCGCTATCGCTAAAGACACACGTGACCATTCGAGCACTATTGCAACAAAGATTGAGGACAAAAGCTCAGGCGAGAAATGCGAATTTAGCCTTGGCGTTGCTTGTGTCTTGGATCAGTACAAATAACTCGTACTACGCCCTTTCTACGAATAACTTTACAGTTACGGCAGATTTTTTTTACTGATGCGCGAACTTTCATTTTGAACCTCGTTTGCGTTAAAAACCCAATCGTCTTAGCGACGGCGCTTACGGCCACCACCAGATTTTCCGGTTAGGTTAGTTTTCTTCATTAAACTTTCGTACTGCTGTGACATCAGATGTGACTGCACTTGGCCCATCAAATCCATAATCACAACAACAATAATAAGTAGCGATGTACCACCAAAATAGAAGGGTACATTGTAGTTAACAATCAGCAACTCAGGGATCAAGCATACGATTGCCAGATAGATTGCTCCGACAAGAGTAAGCTTTGAAACCACACCATCGATGTATTTAGCCGTTTGCTGACCAGGGCGGATACCGGGAACCAAAGCCCCTTGCTTTTTTAAATTCTCAGCAATCTCTTTTGGATCAAAAGTCAAAGCTGTATAGAAAAAAGCAAAAAATAAGATCATCCCAACATACAACAAAGTATAAATCGGCTGACCTGGTTGCATAGCAGTTGATATGTCTCGCAGAACGCCTGAAACGCCACCCGCTTGCTCACTGCCGAAGAAACCGACCAAGCTAGCAGGAAACAAAATAATACTAGACGCAAAGATAGGTGGTATCACACCAGCCATATTCATCTTTAGCGGGAAATAGCTGCTCGGCGCTTGCATTACTTTATTACCACGCTGCTGCCTCGCATAGTTAACTGTTAAGCGACGTTGACCACGCTCAACGAAGATAACAAAAGCGGTCACCGCTAAAACACCGACTAACAATCCAACGATAAACAACGGCTGAAACTCACCATCTCGAACTAACTGGAACGTACCACCAACGGCGCTAGGCAATCCGGCAACAATACCCGCAAAGATGATTAGCGACATACCGTTACCGATACCACGATCGGTAATTTGCTCACCCAACCAAACTAAGAACATTGTTCCCGCTACAAGCGCTAGTACACAAATAATCGTGAATTGAAAGCCGGAAATCAGCGCGATCTGTTGACCGGCAACCTCTTGTGTTTGTACGGTACTCGCTATACCCAAGGCCTGGAAAGTAGCGAGAACGACGGCTGCATAACGGGTCCATTTCTGAATCTTTCTGCGCCCAGCTTCCCCTTCTTGTTTCACCTGTTTCATACGTGGCTCAACCGCAGTGAGCATTTGCATAATGATAGAGGCTGAAATGTACGGCATTACCCCCAACGCCATCACTGATAGACGCTGTAGAGCACCACCAGAGAATAAATTTAAAACGTCGAAAATGCCTTGATTGCTTTGCTCAAAGAAAGCGGCGAGAGCAACTGGATCGATACCCGGTACCGGAATGTGAGTACCTATACGATATACGATAAACGCACCAAGCACGAAACCGATTCGCGCCCATAATTCACCTAATTTTCCTGAGCCAGCTAATGCGGCTGCTTGTTCACGTGCCATAGTAATCCGTAGCTTTTATCTATTGTCTGTTAATCGGTTTTTTTGATCTTCAGTCTTGTTTTACTTTTTTAGAGTCCATTTATAAATGAACCTAGTGTTAGCTCTTGGGGATTGTTAACCAAATTAAAAGGCAGAAAGCCGAACGCATCCTAAAAAAGAACGTTCGGCTGAGTCTAAGCCCTGTTAGAAAAACTTAGAACTACGCTTCTACTTTGCCGCCAGCCGCTTCAATCGCTGCTTTTGCTCCCGCTGTAGCACCGATGCCTTGCAAAGTAACCGCCTTATCAAGCTCACCGGATAAAACAACTTTGGCGCGCAGGTGGTTTGCATTAATTAAGCCAGCTTTGCGAAGTGCAGCCAAGTCTACGACTTCACCCTCGACTAGAGCCAACTCATGCAAGCGAATCTCTGCAATGTTTTTAGCCATTGCAGAGCGGAAACCACGTTTTGGCAACCGGCGTTGGATAGGCATTTGACCGCCTTCAAAACCGATTTGAACTTTACCACCAGAGCGAGACTTTTGACCCTTGTGGCCACGTCCGCAGGTTTTGCCAAGGCCTGAGCCAATGCCGCGACCTACACGCTTCTTAGCGTGCTTAGCACCCTCAGCGGGCTTTATAGTATTTAAACGCATGTTTTATACCTCTTCCCATTTCAACAAGTACGATACCTTGTTGATCATTCCACGATTTTCAGGAGTATCGATTACTTCTACCGTGTGATGCATACGACGCAAGCCTAAGCCTTTAACGCAAGCCATGTGTTTTTTACCACGACCGAACATGCTTTTGACTAGTGTCACTTTTAATTTCTTCTCGTTAGCCATTTGTCTATACCGAATTGAATTGGAGTAGCCTGAGGGCTTACTCCATGATTTCCTTAACAGACTTACCGCGCTTTGCAGCAACTGACTCTGGGCTGTTGATTGAACGTAAACCTTTCAACGTTGCTCGAACAACGTTAACAGGGTTAGTCGAACCAATGCATTTTGCCAATACGTCTTTAACACCTGCTGCTTCAAATACGGCACGCATAGTGCCTCCGGCAATAATTCCGGTACCGGCCGAAGCTGGACGCATGATCACAGTTGATCCAGCGTGAGTAGCAACTACTGGGTATTGAAGCGTGCCGTTAACTAAGTGAATCTTTTTCATTTCACGACGACCTGATTCCATCGCTTTTGAAACAGCTAGGGGCACTTCTTTAGATTTGCCGCGGCCAATACCAACGCTACCGTTGCCATCACCAACTACTGTTAAAGCAGAGAAACCGAAAATTCGACCACCTTTTACAACTTTTGCAACGCGACGTACGTTGATAAGTTGCTCTAGGCTTTCGTCTACAGGCTCGCGTTCGTTACGATTATTTCTTTTTGGACCAGCCATGATTATATCTCCTGGTAAACCGTTATAGCTTCAAGCCAGCTTCACGAGCGGCTTCAGCAAGTGCTTTTACGCGACCGTGGTATCGAAAACCAGATCGATCGAATGCAACTGATTCAACACCAGCTTTCTTAGCAGCTTCGGCAATGTGTTTGCCTACAACCGCAGCTGCTTCACAGTTACTAGTATTTTTAACTTCTTTCTTGATACCTGCGTCTAAAGTTGAAGCAGCTGCCAAAACTTTGCCACCTGTTTCATCGATTACTTGTGCGTAGATATGCTGAGAAGTACGATGTACGCTCAAGCGCTGTACGCCTTGACGAGATATTTTCGCTCTAAGCTTACGCGCGCGACGCAGACGTGCTTGTTTTTTATCTTTCATTTCAAACTCCCCGATTACTTCTTCTTAGCTTGCTTGCGCAATACATATTCATCGGTATAACGAACACCTTTGCCTTTGTACGGCTCCGGCGGACGATACGCTCTGATTTCCGCTGCTACTTGACCGACCTTCTGCTTGTCGATTCCGCTCACAACAATCTCAGTGTTACTAGGGGTGGTGACGGTAATGCCCGCTGGCACCTCGTAGTTCACCGGGTGTGAAAAACCTAAGGTTAGGTTCAACTTTTGGCCTTGCGCTTGAGCACGATAACCAACACCGATGATGGTTAGTTTCTTTTCAAAACCAGCCGATACACCTGTAACCATATTGTTAACCAAAGCACGAGTCGTACCCGCAAGCGCTGTAGCTTGCTTGCTGTCATCGTTAGTAGACACTTTAAGTTGAGCGTCTTCTTGCTTTACTGAAACGAGTTCATGGACATTCCACTCCAACTCGCCTTTTGAGCCTTTCACCTTGATTAACTGGCCATCAAGCGTCACGTCGACGCCACTTGGCAAGCTAACTGGTGCGTTTGCTATTCTAGACATATTTAAATCTCTATTAATGCAGCTCCAACACTTTTTGGGTGTCGGGGCTTACTTAATGTTATGAGGATCACCTGAATTGTTTAACCAACCTAAGTCTTCCTCGCTTATACCAATATTTCTATCAGTTAATTCTTCTATCCGCACAAAAGCCTCTAATCAAAACTCATCGTAAAGAATCAGAGGCTTGTACTGTTCGGAACCCCGTATTTCAGTGAACTGAAACGTAAGCTCTCAATCAGGCTGGTCGTTACACCAGCTTACTTTAACGGCCAAATATACCTAACTTTAGCCGTCGAACAATTTCGGTAGCAGGTATTAAGAAACTGAGCAGAGAACCTCACCACCAACACCAGCAGTTCTGGCTGCGCGGTCGGTCATAATGCCCTTGCTAGTTGAAATAATTGCGATACCTAATCCACCGTTCACCTGTGGCAATTCTGCCGCACTTTTGTAAACACGTAGACCAGGCTTACTTACACGTTGAATGCTCTCAATTACCGGAGAACCTTCATAGTATTTCAAGGTGATCGTCAGTGAAGGCTTGCCTTCTACTTCAGATGCTTCAAAGCCTTCGATGTAGCCTTCCTCTTGTAGAACCTTTGCGATCGCTGACTTAATCTTTGAACCTGGTAGAGTCAAAGCCAACTTTTCAGCGTGGTGCGCATTGCGGATGCGAGTTAAAAGATCCGCGATTGGGTCTGTCATCATGATGCTGTACCGTATCTAATATCTGTTATCTAATCACTAAAACAGCCTTACCAGCTTGCCTTAGTAACGCCAGGCGCTTGGCCTTTTAGAATAATTTCACGTAGCTTGTTGCGGCTTAGGCCGAACTTGCGATAGTAGCCGTGGGGACGACCTGTCAGAGCGCAACGATTACGCTGACGGGTCTTTCCTGAGTCACGAGGCAACTTTTGTAAAGCCATCATTGCATCCCACTTGTCGTCATAATCGACTTCTGGGTTACTGACGATTGCTTTCAATTCTGTGCGTCGAGCTTGTAAGCGATTGTTTAGTTTTGCGCGCTTGTTTTCACGTGCAATCATAGATTTCTTAGCCATATTCTTACCTTACTCTCTAGACTATTTAGTTTTAAGAGGAAAGTTAAAACCGCGTAGCAATGCTTCGGCTTCCTCGTTGTTGGCGGCACTTGTGGTGATAGTAACGTCCATACCACGCAAAGCATCCACCTTATCGTAATCGATCTCTGGGAATACGATTTGTTCTTTCAAACCAAACGTGTAGTTTCCGCGACCGTCAAAAGACTTAAGATTCAAACCACGAAAGTCACGAATACGTGGGATCGCGATCGTAATCAAACGATCAAGAAATTCATACATACGATCACGACGAAGATTCACTTTCGCGCCAATCGGCCAGCCATCACGAATTTTAAAACCCGCAACTGACTTACGTGCCAAGGTTACAACAGGCTTTTGACCTGTGATGGCTTCTAAATCAGCAACCGCACTTTCGATGATCTTCTTGTTTCCAACAGCTTCACCTAGACCCATATTGACGGAAATCATAGTGATGCGAGGGATTTGCATCTTGCTTGAAAACTCGAATTTCTCTTGCAATTGAGGAACTACATTTTTTACGTAATGTTCTTGCAATCTAGTCATTGTTTTATACCTGCTTATGCGTCGACTTTAGAGCCGTCGCTTTTGAATACGCGGTGCTTGTCTTTACCTTCACCTTCAATTCGAACTTTGTCCGCTTTGTTAGTTTTCGGGTTTAGCAATGCGATGTTCGATATTTGGATTGGCGCTTCTTTAGTAAGAATGCCACCAGCAACACCGGCCATTGGGTTGGCTTTTGTGTGCTTTTTAACCAAATTTACGTCGTTCACTAAGGCTCGGCCATCTGCCATTATCTGGAGTACTGTTCCAGTCTTGCCTTTATCTCGTCCCGTAGTCACGATCACTTGATCGCCTTTTTTAATCTTGTTCATGTTTCTACCTATATATCGGTGATTTCACTAGCCGCTTTTATTAAAGAACTTCAGGTGCTAGTGAAACAATTTTCATGAAATTGTCGCCACGCAACTCACGAGTTACAGGGCCAAAGATACGAGTGCCTAGCGGTTGTCTTGATGCATTCAAGATAACAGCAGCATTTTTGTCAAAACGGATCACAGAGCCGTCAGGACGACGCACGCCTTTCTTAGTGCGCACAATTACTGCATCGTAAACCGCGCCCTTTTTCACGCGTGAGTTTGGCAATGCTTCTTTGACACTTACTTTAATTACGTCACCGATACCGGCGTAGCGTCGCTTAGAACCACCCAACACTTTGATACACATAACTTTACGTGCACCGCTGTTGTCAGCCACTTCTAAAATACTTTGCATTTGAATCATGGTATTACTCCAATTCTATTCAGTGCTTGTTATTCGATTTAGATTTTTGATTTGAAGACGTTGATTAAACGATAACCGCTTTTTCAACAACTTTAACCAAACGCCATGATTTGTTTTTCGACAGTGGTCGGCATTCTTCGATAACTACAGTGTCGCCCTCGCCACACTCATTAGCTTCGTCGTGAGCCAAAAATTTGGTCGATTTACGAATGTATTTACCGTACAAAGGATGCTTCTCACGACGTTCAACTAGCACTGAGATTGTCTTCTCAGCCTTGTTGCTAACGACCTTACCTTCTACGGTACGTGCGGTGTTTTCAGTCATTTCTATTAACCTCAGTCCGGATTAAGCTGACGCCTTTGCAGACGCAGCTTGTTCGTTCAAAATGGTCTTAATGCGAGCCACTTCGCGACGAATCTCTTTGAAACGCGCTGTGTTACTCAACTGACCAGTTCCTCGTTGCATACGCAAATTAAATTCTTCTTTACGTAGTTCAACGAGCTCGTCTTTTAGCTCTTGTGCTGACTTTGAGCGCAATGCTGCTGCTTTAGTTTCAGTTGCCATAATCTTTCTCTCCGCGTGCTAATTAGATAGCGCGCTTAACAAATTTACATTTGAAAGGAAGTTTGGCAGCTGCCAACTTGAATGCTTCAGCCGCTAACTCTTCGCTAACACCTTGCAATTCATAAAGCATTTGACCTGGCTTAACTTCCATAACCCAAAATTCAGGGTTACCTTTACCTTTACCCATTCGAACTTCGAGTGGTTTTTTAGAAATTGGCTTATCAGGGAACACGCGAATCCAAACACGGCCGCCACGTTTTATGTGACGGGTAATGGTTCTACGAGCTGCCTCAATCTGACGCGAAGTCATTCGACCACGAGTCGTTGCTTGCAAACCGAATTCTCCAAAGCTCACCTTGTTACCAGTGTGAGCAAGACCGCGATTACGCCCTTTGTGCGCTTTGCGGAATTTGGTACGTTTTGGTAATAACATTTCTTTCTACCTCTGCCTTATCCAGCTTAGTTCTTTGCTGGGGCGGCTTCTGGCGCCGCGGCCGCATTGTCAGTTGAAGCAACGCTGTTAATTGGTTCGAACACTTCACCCTTGAAGATCCAAACTTTCACACCGATGATTCCATAAGTAGTCAACGCCTCACTAGTTGCATAATCGATATCTGCACGTAGCGTATGTAGCGGCACACGACCTTCCCGGTACCACTCAGAGCGCGCGATCTCAGCACCATTCAAACGACCTGAAATCATCACTTTAACGCCTTGTGCGCCGGCGCGCATCGCTGATTGAACAGCACGCTTCATTGCTCGACGGAACATCACGCGTTTCTCGAGCTGTTGGCAAATACCATCAGCTACTAATTGAGAATCAGTTTCAGGCTTACGAATTTCCTCAACAGAGAGCTGCGTTGGCAAACCAGTCATCGCCGTAATTGCTTTACGCATACGATCGATGTCTTCACCCTTTTTACCAATAACGATACCTGGACGAGCAGTGTGGATGATCACATTAATATTTTGCGCTGGGCGCTCAATAGTGATTTCGCTTACTGCAGCGTTCTTCAACTTTCTCATCAAGAACTCACGAACTTGTAAATCCTGAATCAAGAATTTCGAATAGTCTTTCTTTTCGGCGTACCATTTGGCGTTGAAGTCTTTAACAATGCCTAAACGTAAACCGTTTGGTTGTACTTTTTGACCCATTATTGGCCTCCCGCTAATTCGTCGCTCACTTGAACAGTGATATGACTAGAACGTTTCAAAATACCGAATGCACGACCTTTAGCTCGAGGTCGCATACGCTTCATAGTTGGACCTTCGTCAACGAAACACTTTGAAACAAACAATTCATCAATGTCAGCACTTTCGTTGTGCTCAGCATTTGCAATTGCCGACTCAAGCGTTTTCATAACTAGGTTAGATGCTTTGGTCTCGCTGAAAGAGAGAATCTCAAGTGCGCGAGCCACTGACTTGCCGCGGATCAAATCCACTGCCAAGCGTGCCTTTTGCGGTGAGATGCGTACATTTTTCGCTGTAGCTTTAACTTGCATAATATTTATCTCAACCTCTCGCTCTAGCGGCCTTTCTTATCAGCAATATGGCCTTTAAAAGTACGCGTTGGTGAAAACTCACCCAACTTATGACCGACCATATTTTCTGAAATCAACACAGGAACGTGCTGACGACCGTTGTGAACCGCAATAGTCAAACCGACAAACTCAGGCATGATCATGCTGCGACGCGACCAAGTTTTGATAGGCTTGCGATCATTAGTTTCGCGAGCCTTCTCAACCTTCGCCCATAGGTGGTGATCAACGAATGGGCCTTTCTTAATTGAACGTGGCATATCTCTCTACCCCTATTTCTTACGGCGACGAATAATCATCTTGTCGCTGCGTTTGTTGTGACGAGTACGGTAACCCTTAGTTGGCACACCAGTCGGTGACACCGGATGACGACCACCAGATGTACGACCTTCACCACCACCATGCGGGTGATCTACTGGGTTCATTGCCACACCGCGGACGGTTGGACGAATACCACGCCAGCGCTTCGCACCAGCTTTACCGAGTTTACGTAGAGAGTGCTCTGAGTTACCAACTTCGCCTAGCGTAGCGCGGCACTCAAGAAGAACCTTACGCATCTCACCCGAACGGAGGCGGATTTGAGCGTATTTACCCTCTTTACCGACAAACTGAATCGAAGTACCAGCAGAACGAGCCAATTGACCGCCCTTGCCAGGCTTCAACTCAACATTGTGAACCACAGAACCAACAGGAATATTGCGCAAAGGCAACGCGTTACCGACCGCGATTGGTGCGTCGATACCTGAAATCACCTTATCGCCAGCTTGCAAACCTTTCGGCGCCAAAATGTAACGGCGTTCGCCGTCTGCATAGCACAATAGTGCCAAATGAGCGCTACGATTTGGGTCATACTCCAAACGCTCTACCTTTGCAGGAATAGCGTCCTTATTACGACGAAAATCAATAACACGATATTTACGCTTGTGACCGCCACCACGATGACGGACAGTGATGCGACCTACGTTATTACGACCATTAGTAGCGCGCTTTGACTCAAGTAGAGGCTTGTAGCCTTCCCCCTTGTGCAAATCCGAGTTAACAACTCGAACGGTACCGCGGCGACCTGGTGAGGTAGGTTTTAACTTTACCAATGCCATTTTAAATTACCTAATTTCTCTTTATTTATACAGCTTAGGCTTGGAATTCAGCGAAATCGATATCGCTGCCTTCTTTCAAGCGGATGTATGCTTTTTTGCGATCGTTGCGCTTACCCAACGTGCGACCAAAACGCTTAGTTTTGCCTTTCATGTTCAACACACGAACAGACTCAACTTCAACGCCATCAAAAGCCAATTCAACAGCAGCTTTCACATCATCACGAGTTGCGCTATTAGCCACATAAAACACAGCCTGACCATGCTCCTCTGCAGCTCGCGTGCTCTTCTCAGTCACAACTGGAGCTAGAAGCACTTGAAACAATTGATCATTTGTTAACTTTGAGCTCATGCTAGTTTCTCCTCAAGCTGCTTAACGGCATCAGTCGTAATTACAACGCTACCAAAACCAATCAAGCTAACTGGGTTGATCTCGTCGGCACTTAACACACCAACGTGATAAAGATTTCTAGTGGCCAATTCCAAGTTTTCATCGTACTCATGATTGATAACCAAAACGTCTTCAAGTTTTAGTTCATTCATTTTCGCAACTACTTGCTTAGTCTTTGGCTCAGAGACAGTGAATTCGTCCGATACAACCAAACGCTCTTGGCGAACCAACTCAGACAAAATTGAACGCATGGCAGCTCGGTAAGCCTTTCGGTTCATCTTTTGTGAAAAGTCTTGATTAATAGCCGGGAAGGTTTTGCCACCACCACGCCAGATTGGGCTTCGCGAAGTACCGGCACGAGCTCGGCCAGTGCCTTTTTGACGCCAAGGCTTGGCACCACCACCAGAAACAGCAGAACGGTTCTTTTGACCGCGTGTTCCCTGGCGAGCACCCGCTTGGAAAGCCACTACAGCTTGATGAATCAACGCTTCATTGTAGTCAACACCAAATACCGCTTCTGAAACGCTTAGTGCTGAACCATTAGTTTGTTTAAGTTCCATGATTTAAACCTCTACTTCTTTGCTTTAACAGAAGGTTTAATGATCACGCTACCGCCTTTTGAACCAGGCACTGAGCCCTTTATCAAAACAACGTTACGCTCGGCATCAACTCGAACCACTTCTAGACCTTGCTGAGTACGCTTGCGTGCACCCATATGTCCGCCCATTTTTTTGCCTTTGAAGACTTTACCTGGGTCTTGACACTGACCTGTAGAACCGAGTGAACGGTGAGAAATTGAAACACCGTGAGTCGCACGCAAACCGCCGAATCCCCAACGTTTCATACCACCAGCAAAACCTTTACCGATAGTAGTGCCTTGAACATCTACTTTTTGACCGGCTTCGAAAAGGTCTGCTTTTATTTCTGAGCCTACTTCTAATTCGGCCTCAGCTGCGTTAACGCGGAACTCAGTGAGACGAGTGCCTGGTGCCACATTTGCTTTTGCATAGTGGCCCGCCAACGCCTTTGAAACACGATTTGCTTTACGCTCGCCTGATGCAACTTGCACGGCTTCATAACCATCGGTTTCAACGGTTTTTACTTGTGTGACACGGTTAGTAGCAATTTCCACCACCGTAACAGGCACTGAACGACCGTCTTCTTGAAAGACGCGAGTCATGCCTATTTTTTGTCCGATTAATCCAAGTGACATTTTTCTATCAACTCTTTTTAAAGTTACTGTTTCTAACTAGCTAGTGAGGGGTACCCGAGCTCTCTTTAAATAAGAGAATGAAAAATGGGTACATCACTTTGTTGTCTGCCTTTCCTCAAAAACTCCGAGAACAGGGCAAACGACTAGTTAACCTTAATTTCTACGTCTACACCGGCCGCCAAATCCAAACGCATCAAAGCGTCAACGGTTTTGTCGGTTGGCTCAACGATATCCACAATTCGCTTGTGCGTGCGCACTTCAAACTGATCTCGCGCTTTCTTGTTCACGTGAGGTGAACGAAGTAGAGTCAAACGCTCTACGCGTGTTGGCAATGGAATTGGACCACACACCAAAGCGCCTGTGCGCTTAGCAGTGTTAACAATCTCTTGTGCCGAACGATCAATCATGCGGTGATCAAACGCTTTCAATCGAATGCGGATTTTTTGGTTTTCAACGCTCATAGTTAACCTATCAATTAACGTATAAATTCAGTGTCTTTTTCTTATCGACCACCCAAGCCGCCTGAGGCTGACCGTCAAGTAAACTTGATGAGGCCTGCATACAAACAGCAACTTAAGTCGATCAAATCAAGAAGCCTCTTGCGCGGGACGGTCACTAGAAAATCTAGCGAGCGATGGCACAACGGTTCTCCCTAAAAAACGTTACAAATGAGCCGAAAATCTGCTCTAAATTCTGCCCAAAAACGCATTCAACATACGCTGGGGCGCGGAGTGTAACCAATCACAATCAGAAAAGATACACCTATTGCGCAACTTCGCGTATTTATATGGCGAAACAAGGCAAATTCAGAACTAAATTCAGCTGTTTTTTTTATTCAATCTCGAGGAATCATGCAAAATCACAAAATACCTCGCTTTCCTCAAAGGTCGAACTAAAAGCCCAACCCTTGAAACTAAGTGTTTAGATTTTGTTTTGAATCAAGGCGCCGGGGAGAATTTAGAAGCGGAACGTATGGAAATACGTGAGCATTCTAAATTCTCTTCGCAATGCAGAGTCAGAACAAAAGATGAAGACTTAGTCGTTGATTTTAGCTACTACGCCAGCACCAACAGTACGACCACCTTCACGG
>JAKVBA010000067.1 GCA_022447525.1 Gammaproteobacteria bacterium | reverse complement strand
AGTGGCGTGGCAGTGTTGGAACTCAACATTGACTGTACCGATAATCCCGCCGCTTTAAATGAAGCTTACCTACAAAACAGGCTAAAAAAAGACCTTAGTTTTTTTATTACAGGGTCGTGCTATGGTGATATCAATACTCCAAGAGTTGAGGGCGAATCAGTTACTACTGTGCAATCACAAGTAGTTGCGATTACCGGTACAGATGAAACCGCAGCGCTCATAGATAACAATCTAACAGGCAGCATTAACTTATGGGCTAGTTTTAGCGGGGGTTTATACCTACGCGATCTGACCATAACTACTTCTGGTGGAATACCTGTTGCTTTTTCTCGAAATAGTCATGGAGATATATCAAATGTGACTATTTCTAAGGCTGAAGGAGATGCCTATGCTGGAATTTATGTGCAGGAGGGAGCACAAATTTACCTTGGTAATGTAGAAGTTAATGGCTTTGATACCGGTATCAGTGGTCGGAATGGAGCTGTCATCCGAGCCACTGATGATATATCGATTACCGCTTTGAATACTGGTATTAGTTTGCAAAGTAGTGTTTTCAGGGGGGTCGGTAATATAAACGTCAATGCTCCTGAAAACGCCATACACTTAGATTTCAATTCTAGCTGGAGAGGTTGGGGCACTACACTAAACGTGACCCAAGGTACTATCAGTGTTAATAGTGGCAGTGCGATGGTAACGGATGCGATTAATGCTCCCGATTCGTTACTTGATGTATATCATTCGACATTCAATGGTAACGGAGCTTCACTGAGCAAAGTAGCTGCAAACGGGAGTACGCTTACGCTGTCTGACTCCAACATTACAGGAGAGGTTACGTCCCATCAAAACGCCAAAGTTGAAATCTACAATACCCCCTTAACCTCTGTTAATGTTTGGCTAAATTCTAGTTTTATATTTGGAGGAGAGACTCTCACATACCTTTCCGTTCATGGAGGTTCGCGAGCTCATTTAGGTGAAGCGAGCGTGGAAAATATCGACTCAAATATGGGATCTATTGTCGATTTATACAAAGTTAACATCACAGGCAATGTCTACATTAATAGTAACTCGACGATGTTTGCCAACGAATCTTCCTTTAGTAACAGCGCATTTCTCTATACAAACGATGGGGGCATGTCGTCTTTATTTGGCGGAACTAGCATTGATGAAGGGCAGACGGCCTGCTATTACGGTAGTTTAGACATAGAGAACGTTGACGTAAATGCTTTCGAAAATGGATGCTTGAACAGTGGTGGCTATCAAGAGATGGTTGAGGCGTTTAAAAACAACAGAAGCAACTAGCTAGGAGACTGTGATGAATAAGCAACGAATAGCTATTCTAGTAGCACTCTGTTGTAGTGGAAGTGCGCATGCAAATGATTTGAACTGGGATACGGGGACGTGGGACTTAACAACTTGGCAATCAGGCGGAAATGTTGATTATTTAGATACTGATGGAGATTTGGTTTTAAATATAAGGGATGAAGACGACGACAACGATGGATACGCAGATAATATCGATATGTTTCCCTTAGACCCTAATGATTGGGTAGATTCAGATAACGACGGTTTAGGGGATAACTATGAGTTAGCTCTTGGCTTGGATCCTAACTCGGCCGATAGCGATGGCGATGGCCTTATAGACAGCGAAGATCCGTTTCCTCTTACCCGAGAGCCAGTAAAAACTATAAGATATGTTAATTGGGTACAGGACATAAATAAC
The DNA here is from genome assembly GCA_022447525.1 of Gammaproteobacteria bacterium. GTDB lineage: Bacteria > Pseudomonadota > Gammaproteobacteria > Arenicellales > Arenicellaceae > Arenicella. Next base: position 13,286 of record JAKVBA010000067.1, on the reverse strand, counting down.
GACGGGGTCTCCGATTTAGCTACTGTTTACGAAGATGAAAACAACGTAGTTACAGTTTCTCTTTATGACAAGGTTAATGATGAATTAATAAACTCTTTTCGGTTTCCTGGTACTTACGATAGCTTCTCAATAAACCTGTTTAGCGATAAGAATGGCAACCTAAGCCAAGAAATCGGTATTTTTGGTTTAACGTTTGATTCAGAGAGTAACGCAGGTGTGTCGTCTAAACTGATAATGAAAGACACACTGTCCTCAGAAACAGTAGATGTCTTTAGCTGGCCTGGTAACTGGCACAATCCAACGTTCGTTTTATTGGGCGACCTTACAAACGATGGTGTTGCCGAGATTGGCATGCAAGGTCTTTATTATATTGGCGACCGACCGCAATTGTTAGTGAGAGACGGCGCAAACGGTGACCAAATACGCCGATATAGTTTCCCATCCATAATGTACAACCCCACCTATGTTCAATTGAGTGATATGAACAACGATACTATTCCTGAAGTCGGTATGATAGGGCTTATTAAGCGGAATAATAAAGTGCAAGTGAAAGTCATAGATGGTGCAGATGATTCAAACAATCTTCCAGCAATTAATTTTGGTAATGATTGGACTGAGTATCAATGGTTATCTTTGCCCGATATTAACTTTGATATGGTTTCAGATATGGGCTTGTATGGAAGAAGGTTAAGTAGTCTTAGCATTCAATTATTTACCAAAAGTGGCACTGATAAAGCGGGCACCTTGGGTATTTATAGTTGGCCAGACGACCTTCTTTCTCATCAACCTATTCTCGTCCAAGACTTAAACTTTGATGGTGTTAACGACTTTGCAGTGGGTGGGTTTAGAGAAAGTGCGGATAGGTATCAGCTAATTATAAAAGATGCTACCGACAGAAGCTCAACGCTCGCGAATATCGGGTGGCCTAACACACTGCTGGCACCAGTATTTCATGACGTTCTTGATATGGATGGCGATGGAGTAAGAGATTTTGCATTAGCTGGTTTCAGAAGTCGAGACAACAAATTTGAAGTTGCGGTTAAGAATATAAATAACAGCAAAGTAGATAACTTTATAAGTAACATCAAATGGTTAGAAGCGCCAACGATAGTACCAACTGCGGATATAACAGGCGATGGTTTATCCGATATTGTGTTGTACGGATACGATGAGTTAGGGACGTCTATTCTAGAAGTTCTAAAATTTAAGTAAGGATAACAGGCGGCTCTTCCTTACATAGCAGCCTTCGAATTTAGGTGAAAATGTTAATGAAAAAGCCGTTAACCTTTTGTTGAAAGCTTGAAATGCAGGGGTAATTACCCCTGCCTATATTATTGCACTTCTTACGGTGTTCCGCTTATATTCACATCCCAAACCGTTACACATTGGCTATTATTTTGCTGGCGAGTATCTGTAGTAGTGATAGTGCCTGATATTGATATTTCGTCATTGCTTAAGGAAGTAATAAACAATTCAAATATATCGTTTTCGTAAGCAATGTCGATTGTTTGCTCGGAAGCTTTAAAAGAACCCTCTAGTTGAATAGGTATACCTTCACCCTCAATATCCATAGTTAATACAGCACTTTCAGCAAACTCATCTAAAGTAAGTTCACCAACGTCCGATCCCTCAAGGCCTACATATTCTTCTTCGGTATTACAAATACTGCCTTCTTGACTAGTGATAATAAAATCAATGGTAAGGTTGAAGCTAAGTAATGCGGGAATAACAGGGGAAGCGGGAAGAATTAGAACTTCTTCATTCACCATACCATAAGCTGATAATTCTGAAGAGTTATCTGTAGGTCCGTTTAAAAAGCCGACGTATGGTTTATTTACCCATTCCGTACCCAAATCTACAACAACTTCGTTTGAATATCCATCTCGGCTTAATTTATAGGCTAACTCGTAATTTGAACGCATTCCTAGCAGTGCTAGGTCCTTTATTCCATCTCCGTCAATATCATTTAGAATATGAAGACTAACATCACTCCACTTATTAGCCCAACTAACGTTGTGCAAAAGCGTGCTACGATCTTGGCCATCTTTTATTTGTAAAAGCCATCGATTTTTTGAGGCACTAAAACCACCTAATGCAAATTCATCTACGCTATCTTCTGTAATATCGGTAATTCGACCGAAGACAGTATTTGTCAAATCAGGCCATGCATAAATGCTTAATACTCCTCTAGGAGATAAGCCGTCTTTAACAATAAGTTGCCAGCGGCCGTCAGTAACCGCTTTACCTAGAAGCCCCCAGTCGTCAGTGCCATCCCCATTGAAATCAGCAATGTTTATCCAATAAGTATCATTCCAATTACTGGGAAAGTTATATGAACTAAACTTTTCACTCGGTAAGATACCGTCAATAACCCGCACCTGAGGCTTCCCATTTTTACGGTTTTTGCCAAACAGTGCAATTTCATGCGTACCGTCTTCATTCACATCACTAAAGCTAAAATAGGTTGGGTTTTCCCAAAGAGAAGGCATTGAAAACGTATTGATGGGCGCGTTAGATAGTCCATCACGAACAAGGAGTTGAGGGCGTTGTTTTTCTTTAAATATACCGTGAAGTGCAATATCACTAATACCATCACCAGACATATCAGGTAGTACTACGATAGAGGCATCAGACCAATTCGCTACCCAGTTGAGTACGCTGACTCGGCTGTCTGTAAGGGTATCTTTTATAAAAAACTGTAGCTTCCCTTCATTTCCCTTGTCTGAGCGTATTCCAAACAAGCCAATCTCTAGAGAGCCATTACCGTTCATATCGGGCAGCGAATATAAAGAGACTTGGCTATAAGACCCCTGCCATGAAAGGTTAAACGAACCACTAAGTGAACGTACAAAATAGCGTTCAGTGTCGCTATTAAAGCTAAATAATACGGGCTCACTTTGGTTACCTTTTGGCGTTACAATCTCACCCGCTTCGCTGGGGGGTAACCTAACAACGCTCCAATTACTTTGATTCGCCGGAATGTCACCAACACGATAATCATTAGTTTTTTCCGGAATGCCTGCCCATGCCCAATTTATGCACTGCTCCGCTTCATCTAACTCAATACATTCAGCAGTATTGGTATCAACATAAGGAGAAATAAGGAAACCGCCTGTTTCTCCAAAAGAGCAGTCTCCCCCTCCGTTTTCATAAAAGCCCTCAAACCCATTTGCACACACCCAAAAATCTAACGTATTACCTGATAGGCTCATTTTAGGCAAGTTCACTGGGTCAGCAGCACGCATTTCGGTGCTATCCGAAAGATTGTAGTTAATGCCCGATAGGTCAGCTTCTATAAATTTTTCAATAATAATGGTATCGCCATCATCGGCCAACCTACCTTCAATAATACCTGATAGCACTTCTCCCGGAGTACCTCTTGGGGCGCCATCGAAAGTGTACGAGAATGAATAGCGTTCGCCGCATTGAGCTGAAAAAGCAATGATGCAAGACATACAGACCAACATTACTTTCAACCGGGTACTAATTAGACGTAGTAGAGAAAGGTACATATCAACTCCATTTGAGTGCTTTTTGAACTGCAGGCTAAATATTGAACAGTTTTATGGAGGTCGTCAAATAAAAAGGCTAAGTATTTCTGTAGTAAAAGTGAAATGCTTACGCAGTTAGGTCTACATGAAGTTAAATATAATTTTTATACTCTATTTCAAGTTAGTTAACCATTCAGATGAATTAACTTTTAAAAAAATATATGATGTTGATTCTTATTGTTAAAATGACTTAAGTTTTCGGCAGAAAGGGATTTTGGCCGTTGTCTCAACATCGAAACGCATTTTAATTATTTAATTACGGCCACTTAAAATCATTAAAGGATGACTGGTGAAGCTGTATAAAATAATAATTAAAAGTCTATTTTTTGCTGCCTTTCTCTCACAAATCGCAAACGCAAACGCAAACACAGATATAGATCTCAACAAAGATGGCCTTGTTGATGAGGAACATTACTCTACCAACCTACTTTTGAATGGAGATTTTACGCAAAGTGGTGAGTCTTGGACAACTGCTGGGCTAGTATATGTTACTGAAGAAAATAAAAATGATGTCAATAGCACGGTATTAGCCTCAGAGTACAGGGACAAAAGCATGGAAGGTACAGCAACACAGGTTGTTGCCCTAGCTTCAATCGGCTTTAGTGATGCTGAAAATTTAGATGCTGTGCTTTCGAATAATCAAATGAAAGTAGTGTTTGGCGCATGGCATGCCACAAAAGATATGAACAGTTACCTATCGGAAGTTACGCTCTCTTTTTTAGATGTGGACGGTAATGCGTTTGGCGAAGGAGTGGTACTAAGCCAGGCGGGCACTAGCGAATACAAATGGCAAAAAAGAGAAGGTGAAGCGGTAATCCCTGAGGGAACTCGAGCCATTTCTTATAAGGTTCGTCTTAATAAAACACATGATTATGGTCATTTTGTAAGGGTAGATGATGCTTTCTTGTTTATTCAGCCTGCGGAAGACCATGATCTTGATTCGGTGTTGGATTCCAAAGATATTGATATCAATAACGATGGTCTTGTTGACGAGACACGCTACACAACCAACTTGTTAGCTAACGGTGATTTTACCCAAAGTGGCGAGTCTTGGGCGACAAGAGGATTGGCTTACATTATGCACCAAAATCAGAATGACGTCGAAAGTGCAATGCTAGTGTCTGCGTCATGGGACAACACTATGGAAGGAACTGCGACTCAAGTTGTTAATTTGGCATCGGTAGGTTTTGGTGATACTACAAGTTTAGATGCTGTGTTAGCTAATAATGAAATGAAAGTCGTATTTGGAGCATGGCATTCTACGAAAGGCATTTATACCTATTTATCGGAAATAACGCTCACCTTTCTAGATGAAGATGGGAACCCGATTAATAAAGGCGTGGTTCTAGGGCAAGTAGGCACAGTAAACTACGAGTGGAAAAAAAGAGAGGAAGAAGCGGTAATACCAGTTGGTACTCGTGCGCTTTCTTACAATGTTCGGCTTAATAAGGAGCATGAATTTTGGCACCCTTCTAGGATAGATAATGCATTTTTGCACATTCAACCAGCAGAAGATAACGACTTAGACTCCGTTTTAGACTACAACGACGTAGATAAAGATGATAACGGAACTATTGACGAAGACAGTTATGTCACCAATCTTCTAGCAAACAATGACTTTGCCAAATATGGTGAACATTGGGAAAGGGTTGGTTTAGTTTACATCACCTCAAAAAGTATAGATGACACGGATAGTGTGATGCTAACTTCCGCGGATAATAAAAATGCTAGAGAAGGTAGAGTCACACAGATTGTGTCTCTGGCTTCGGTAGGCTTTGGCGATAACGAAAGTTTAGATAAAGAGTTAGCTAACAACAAAATAAAGGCCATATTCGGTGCTCACCATAGCACTTCAGACATGACAAACGATTTATCGGAAATCTCACTGACATTTCTAGACGAAAACGGAAATCCAATAGGAGACCGAGCTGTGTCGAGTGAAGCTGGCACAGTTTATGGTGAGTGGCAAAAAAGAACCGCTGAAACCATTGTTCCTGCAGGTACCCGCGCTTTCTCTTATAGTGTATATCTTAATAAATCACGAAGGGACGGTCACCGCGTAAAAATAGACGATACATTTTTACATATTCAACCCGCGACAGATAGCGACTTAGATTCAGTTTTAGACTATAACGATGTAGACAAAGATAATGATGGCGTTATAGATGCAGACAGTTACTTTACCAACTTATTAGCAAACGGCGACTATTCGCAAAGTGGTGAGTCTTGGACCATGGTGGGACTGGCTTATATCATGGGAGAGAATAGAGAAAATATCAATAGTGCAATGTTGTCCACTGCGCGCGATCAAGATTGGAAAGTAGGCACGGCCAGGCAGATTGTTACGCTAGCCTCGGCGGGTTTTAGCGGTGAAGAAGGTTTGGATGCAGCGTTAGCTAATAACCAAATGAAAGTGATATTTGGTGCCTGGCACAGTTCGAAAAATATGAATGGTTATTTTTCGGAAATCTCACTGACCTTCCTAGATGAAGACGGAAATGAGGTGGGCGAACGCGCTGTATTGAGTGACGCTGGTACGAATAATTATGAATGGCGAGAGCGAACGGCTGAAGCTGTGATTCCTACAGGTACCCGTGCACTTTCTTATAGCATTCGTCTTAACAAAACTCGCGACACCGGCCATCCCGTAAAAGTAGACGATGCATTCATCTACATTCACGATATTAGTGATCCAGATAATGACGGTTTGGGTTACACCGCTGAAATCAACGAAGGGACTGATCCTAACGACGCTGATACCGATAATGATGGTATTCCAGACGGAATTGAGTATTTAAATGGTCTAAATCCGTTAAATCGACGCGATGGAAACCTAGACCAAGATAACGATGGCTTCTCAAATTTTGAAGAGTTCAGCTTAGGTACAGATATCAACACTGATGATACTGATGGAGATGGCATTCCAGATAGATCAGATAACCTACCAACCCAGCCTAATGTAATTGTGACAGGCATCATTGATGTTGTTGACCTCGGTGATATTGATAACGACGCAATCAATGATTATGCCGTGGTTGAAAGTGATGAAGAAGGTACCGTCACAGCCTCCGTTCTGTCTGGTGGCGATATTTATTTGCCGCCTGAAAAGTCAGTTCGCTGGGCGAATAAATACCAAACACCCCATGTAATTATACTAGATGATATGACAGGCAATGGTGTACCAGATATTGGTGTATTTGGGGTGATTGAACAGCAAGATGAATTTAACAACACGACACTCAAACCGCGGCTTGAAGTCAAAGACCCAGTAAATGGAGATACTGTTCGATTTAATTGGCCCGCCAATTGGATGGAAGTTAGTGTTATACAGCTTGACGACGTAACGGGCGATGGTCACAAAGACATTGGTTTACAAGGGCGCTTTATAAACGGCGGGCTAAGACCGCAGCTTGTGGTAAAAGAGGGCCTTACCGGTGAAAATGGCGCTACTTATAGTTTCCCTAACTTGTTTAAGGCACCAAGGTGGCATCAGCATAGCGATATGAATGGCGATGGTGTATCTGATATCTCAATTTCAGGCCAATTGCTAAAAAATGGGAAAACTCAAGTAAAAGTTGTAAATGCGAAAATGCCAGACGATTTAATAGCATCTTATAACTTCCCAAACAAATGGAACAATGTAACCTGGAATAGATTAGCAGACATTAATGGAGACACTGTTGTTGATTGGGGGCTTCTAGGTCAAAGTAAAGACGACGGGCGCATTCAGCTTTTCACCAAAGATGGAAACGAGGTTAGAGGGACTTTGGGTATCTACGCATGGCCAGAAGGCATGCAGGATGTTGAAATTGGTGTTACTCCAGACCTTAACTTCGATGGCGTTGAAGAATTGATGCTTTCAGGGTTTAGAACTGACGTCCAAAGACATCAAATATCAGTGAAAAGCGGCAGCAATCGCAGCGACCAGCTATTGCGACTAACGTGGGCAGATAATTACTCAGAGGTTTCTTACCATGTGTTAAGTAACGTCAATGGCGACAACATGGCGAGTTTTGCTTTGCTAGGAAGAGATGACAGGGCGAACCAATACGTACTGTCTATTGCACAAGTAGACTCAGCATTAAGCAGTGAAACCACGCAAATCAACCTCGGCGCGAGTTGGAGTAAGCCGCCAATCATTAAGTTGTTAAATGATGATAATAACGATGGAATGAAAGAGTTGTTATTTATAGGAAAAGACAGCAGCAATGAGTTAATGCTTAGAAAAGTAAGTTCTCCTTTCTAGCGCTGTTTTCTAGCTTATTGGAACTAAAGAGGGCTAAACGTAGGTTTAGCCCTCTTTTTGTATTATTTCAGTAAATAATAAATGAGAAGTGCTCCGCTTTACCCCCAAACACCACCACATTAGGCGCGCCATCGCCGTCGGTATCACCAACTTGATACACGATTGGTGCACTGTCCCAGTCGCTGCCTAGGTTAATAGTGGTTATTGTTTCTCGCGTAGCGGCGTTTACCACTACTAATTCATACCTGCCAGAGGTGGTGTTCAGCCCTTGTAATGCCACATCGGCCAGGCCATCGCCGTCCATATCATCGAACACATGGAAGCTAACGTTACTCCAGCGGTTAGACCAGGTGATATTACTCAGTGTATTACTGCGGTCAGCACCGTCTTTAATTTGCAGCTGATAGCGGTTGGTCGCGTTGTTTAACCCTGCTGCGGCTAGCTCAGGTGTTTCGTCGCCTGATATATCAGGAATAGTCAGTAGGGTAGGGCTGTCCATACCAGGCCATGCATAGCTGGCGACTATGCCGCGTTTATCTACTGCATCTTTTATTATTAGCATGGTTCTGCCGTCGTCACGGCTGGTGCCAAATAAGCCCCATTCGCTTTCACTGTCGCCGGTCATATCGAACAGTTTCTGCCAACTGATGTTTATCCATTTATCAGGGAAGTTATAGGTGCTGAGTTTGTTGTTGCCATCAGTACCACTAACCATCCTCACTTGTATTTTGTTGTTGCGTTTAATACGGCCAAATAACGCCACGTCACTTACACCATCGCCGTCATAATCACTGTGTTGATAATAAGACGGGCTATCAAAAATAGCCGGAAAGCTGTACTCCCCCACATTAGTGCCACTAGCCCCATCTTGCACGCGAAGCTGCGGCCTAGCGCCAGCTTTAAATGTGCCTTCAAGGGCAATTTCAGGTACACCATCACCGGTTAAATCATCCATCACCATAACCTGCATGTTCTTCCAGTTTGCCGGCCAGTTGAATACGGTAATGCGTTTACCGGTGCTGCCATTTCGTACAAAGAACTGCGGTTTACCTTCGTTCCCCTCATCTTGGCGAATACCAAATAAACCGATATCCATCACACCATCGCCGTCCATGTCAGGTAAGGCAATAGGCGTTATAGACGAGGGCACGTAAGCACCTGCTGCCCACCGAATGTTAGACAGTTCAGCACTATCCACAGGATTTATAATGGAAAGACTAGGCACACCATCAACTACACTAAACACACCCAGTTCAGTTACACCATCGCCATTTACATCTTGCCACAGTAACGGTATACCAGAACCTAACTCAGAAGCGCGAGAGTCATTGGGCACAGTAGGGTTGTTATCCAGTTTATCGTTAATACCATCACCATCAGAATCGGCATTAAACGGGTCGGTGCCATATTCAAATTCTTCAAGGTTAGTCAGGCCGTCTCCGTCGGCATCGCCATCAGCATTAGCCACAAGCGGGTTAAGCCCCACCCGCGTTTCATACACATCCGGCATGCCGTCGTTGTCGTCATCATTGTCGCAGGCATCGCCTAAGCCATCGCTGTCGGTGTCTAGTTGATTTTGGTTAGCAATGGTTGGGCAGTTGTCGGCGGTATCATCAATGTAGTCGCCGTCACTGTCAGGAAGTGTATTGTTTTCATCATCAACAAATATAATGTTGTCGATAGTCACATCATAACCTTGAACGCCAGACGCCAATCGTAAAGAAAGCGCTGCAGCACCAGGTGTGCCAGTGGGAATGCGCACGTTTTCGCAGCTGTTAGCGGCTATATCGTGCTGCCTTACTAACGCTTGTTGAATTGTAATAGTCGACTCAAGCGTTGCATTAAGGGTTGAATGTGTATTACAAACTTCAAAGCTGATCCCGGTAACTGAAGTGGGAATATAAAAAGGGTTAATCGTAATTTTTTGGTCGCTAGATACCAGTGTTAGCAACGCATTGCCGCCAGCTGTGATTATGCGCGCAGCACTTGTTGCGCCAGTATCTAAAAGTTCAAACCCAGGGATGTCCATAAATAACCCTCCAACCCCTAAGTTACCTCTTGATAAGTTACCGTTTACAATGCCGTGCCCTAATGTTGTCCATGTAAAGTCACTTTCTACTTGCTGATTTGGTAAGAATAAACTGTCGAAGATGTAGTCGTCTGAAGTTCTTAAATAGGAAAGTCCGCCCGTTTCCGACAAATTAAAACCGTGCTTTCGTCTATCTACTAAATTAAAGTCGTACCAATAAGGCTCTACCGATTCGGTAAACATATCTATAGTACCGGTATACATGGCGTGCACATCTGAATGGCCAAGCTCCATTAGTTTTTTGGAGGAAGTTGCCGCGACGTTACGGCCTGTAATGCCCAAGCTACCGTTCTGCCAGTAATTGTCTGCCCACTCAATACCCTTCCAATTTACAATGCCATCGTTAATACGCTCGGGGTTTACATCGTAGTCGGTATAGAAAAGTTCTGATGCCCCCCAATCGTGAGGGTCGAGCGTAGTAACGTGCGAAACGGGCATGCCAGCACGTAGCATACGCTCGGCAAGTTCGCTATTCACTACCGTACCTCTGCTATGGCCAATCAAATGCACATTAGCAAATTCATCAATGTTCTTATTTGTTTTAAGGTGAACAATGGCACCTAAAAGGGCTTGTGCTGATGCCTCTGAATAGCCAGGGGATAAGTTATTCGAAAGCTCAGTCCAATCATGAACAACAATAAAATGGTTTGTGCCTTCTAATGCTTCGCCTATACGTTCTAGCTTAGCGCTAAACGGGTTGAACACCCATATTTCGGCGTTGCCGTTTGCACCTAGCGCTCTGTTCTGAATAGCTTTAGCCATATCGATAGGCCAATCGGGCAACTCACCAAGGGTTTGGTACCCGTGCGTAACAACCGTTAGTTTTTTATCTGTGTTATCAGCAAGTGTTACGTTTATCGTGGTCTCAAAGGTATTATTCGATGTAAGTTCGTTATTTATATTTAACGTATCGATAGTTGCCGTTAAGCGGTGAATGCCTGTACTGATAAAGCAGTATTGAGCACAATGCGATGCATTATAGGCGGTCTCTGGAATGGTTAATAGCTGCTTTTCTAAAGCCGCTAATTCGTTTATCTGCCATGTATAAATCTCAACCCCTTCGGTTTCATCAAAAAGCGTGACGGTAGCGCCTTCGCTAATTGCAACAGTACTTTTATTTTGAACAGCAATTTTTATGTTAGTGTTTTCATTTACGCGCGGCGAGGGGGTTAGTATAAGCGGAGAGCCAAGGTGCTCAACGTAAGTAAAGTCAATATCGGGAACATTAGCGGGCACAACGGTAAGCAACTGCGAGCTAGATGTGCCAGAGCTTTTTTTATAGCCGCCTATCACAGCGTTAAAATAGTACTCGGGGTGCCCATAAACATCTTCAACATACTTTGTATTCCACGACGCTTTAGCAACCAGTTTTCCTGAGTTTTTGTCTTGTTCAACATAGGTAAGTAATGTTGCTACCGGGTCGTCGCCAGCCAGATCATCTTCGTAAATCTGAAATTTAACGGCCGTGCCAACATCAACGCCGCGCACTTCTGCGTACATATCAACGCTTTCGTTTTCATGCCGTTCCAGCGCGCCTATCCATTTTGCAAAAACAATGTCAGTGGCTTTGGGTACAGTAATTTCAATGGCTGAAGTGTTATTGGTTTCGTCAGACTCGGTAATGGCATTTTTATAGTCGGCGTAAACACCAATAAAGTAAGTACCTGGCTCGGTATCATCAGGTATCGAGATAAATGTTAGTTCAGAGTTAGTATTACCCGCGCCAATCGAAAACTGCGAGTCTTCATCTAAACACTTATCGCTGGTATCAATAATCTTGTCGGCAGATAAGTAAACACAGTGTTTTGGGCCACTACCGGTAGACGCTTCGCCCTGATTTTTAACCGTATAATTTACGGTAAGGTTTTCACCCGCATCTAGCACCGTATTACTTAAAGAAAGTGCAGAAATAATAAGATCGGGCTTTTTCTTTCTAACCGTGAACGCCCATATATGGTGTTCAACTATGCTACCGTTTTCTATTACGCCATGTAACTCATACTCGCCGTCTTGATAAACCGCGTAATCGCAGTCGGGCGTCCAATCACCAAAAAAAGTGGTTTTTCGTTTATTGGTAACCGATGCACACCCCGAAATAGCATTTCCGTTTTTGTTCTTGAAATAGTAGGTGGTGCCAAAATCAGTATCAGAAATTTTAAAGTTGTGAGTGCCGTGATCGACATCATGTGCCCAGTAAACTTTACATGTTTTAACGCTATTTATCGGGCTTTCGCAATGAGCCCCACCTTTAGGAAGCGAAAAATTTGCCGCGCTACACTGCGTAGAAATGAGAAACAGAAAAACTGAGAGAACATATTTCATTTTGCAGCCACCTTTTTGTCAAAGATTGCTTTGTACATCTTCCAGTTACTGTGAATAGCGCTAGCATCATCAGTCGCCGCTGATTGCATCTGTTGGCCCGAGCTTCGTAACTGTAATACGCTAACATCCGCAGCTAGCCCTGTATTTACAGAATGAATAGAGGTAGCGTTATTTATACTTGGCGTAACCGTTTTATTAATATTTGTTTTTGCGCTTACCGACGGCGTGAAAAAGTACAGCTCGTTTACAGATAGCATGAACACCTGCCTTTTAAGCAAGGCCGCGCTAGCTACGCTGCTACCGAAATACAAAGGCTGTTTGTATAAATGGTGAGGTATACCGAAGAACCTATCTAGCACCGGTTCAGACTGAAAAGAAGCCGATATAATTATCGTAACGGTTTCATCTCTACGCCTTAATGCATTTTCGGTCTGGCGTAACAAACTTAATGCGCTTTCTCGCTCTTCAAGCGAGCTGTTTTGAGGGGTAAGTGAAGTGAACTGTGCTTTATTTTGTTTTACTTCATCTACCTTTACCGCAGAAATAGTTAGCGGCTTTTTTTTATTATCAAGCCAATAGGAAAATACATAAGCAGCTATGCTACCGTCTAGGTTGTAGTACACATCGTTAGAAGCAAGCGCACTAGTTTGATGGTAGTTCTGGGCGGTCTTATCAGCCACAAAGGCAGCTAGTGCTTCTGATACGGTATTTTCGACAATTGTTTCATGGGTTTTTGCATAGGAAAAAGCAGGGGCAATGAACAAAAACAGGAATACAGCGGTGATAAGTAAAGCGCGGCTAATTGAAAAGCCTGTAGATAAAAACATCCATATCTTCCATGATAAAAATAACAGCACACCTAAAAAGCAGGTGTATTTTCTTGTTTAAGTATCTTTTGGGAAGAGGGTGTAGTCAATGGGTTTGTTTAGCGGCAATGTATGGGCGGTATTAATAGTTGTTTGGCGTGATACTCAATGTACAGAAAATGAACGCATTGATGAAAAGCAAAGCCTAGATTAATTCCAGGGTGAGAGCATGAACGATTAAATATCGTTCAACGCTACCAAACCCGCCGCTA